>NZ_JADGHT010000190.1 GCF_019683755.1 Thermogemmatispora sp.
TTATGGAATACAGCCCAGATGAGGATGAGGAGATATAAGGTCTCAACGCCTCCTAAGCTCTGCCTCCCCCATCTCATTCTCCTCTTATGCGAAGGGAAGCCAGACCATGCCAGATCAGCATAGGATTGGCCTCGCTTCCCTTCTTTGAAGAAACAGACCCCTTTAATCAGACCAACCATCTTACATCGATTTTGTCTGATATATCCAATTACATAGATATCGTTACGCGGCTTCTTTGCAGGGATGTACACACCTATAATTGCTTCTAGCGGAGTAAGCACAGCGGACAGTTTACACCGCTCAATCGCATCCCCTTGAATCAGCCTTCGGCCTAGTGGATCAGAGGTAGCTGTTTGTCTTTAGAGGGGCTGTTTCTAGGGATTTCAGTTACACAAGGAAGGGCAACTAACAGGAAGGAGTAGAGGATGTACCGTCTCCGAGTCAAGGAGGTCCTTCATGAGAAGGGCGTCACACAGACATGGCTCGCACGGCACACAACATTGACTGAAGCAATGGTACGGCGACTAGTACGCGACCCTTCATATCTTCCCTCAATAGCCACGATGGCCAAGGTTGCGAAAGCATTGCAAGTCCACATCGATGACCTGATTGAGGAGATTCCAGACCCGCAGCCGTTCGCTCCTAGCTCCCAAGAGCCTTCAATCTCTTCATCACAGCCATCCTCTCAGACGAGGCGCGCCTCTAGTTCAGCAGATGTGTCCTTTACTCACTGACATACGGAGCTAGAGCAGTCAGGTTGTCTGGATGAGCAAAGGTTTTGTTTTGCTTCATGATGGCTTGCAAGGCAAGGAGAGACTCAACGTGTACCGCCTTCGGTTGCGGAAAATCCTGCGGGAGCGGGGAGTGAGCGCTGAGCGCCTAGTTCAGCTTTCCTCAGTGCCAGAGGCAATGATTAAGCGCATGCTGAGAGATCCGGCTTATATGCCTCCGGCCTCAACGTTAGCCAAAATTGCCCGCGCCTTACACGTCTCTATGGCTGATCTTCTCGAAGAAATTCCCGATCGCTAGTCTCTCTGGGGGATAACAACAAACGGGGACAAAAGCGCGCCTGGCCAGCGGAACTGGCAATCCGCGGACCAGGCGCGCCACGTTGAAACTCGGAGGTAGGAGTAGCATAGGCCAAAGCCTGGCCCCTGTCAAGGGCCTCAGCCGTGCCTGGCAACTCTCCACCCCCTGCGAGCTGTAAGGAGAGTGAGAGGAAGTTTTTCAGGCGGAAAAGGCGGGAACGTGCCAGATTGTGCTGATAGAGCACGCTCTCGCGGATCAGTATCAGGGGAGCGGACGTCAGGTCGACTTTCTCTGGAGGGAGCGAGTGCCCAGCCACCCAGCCACAGGCTGACGAGCAGCGCCAGCGCTAGCCTGTCCGCCAGCAAGCGACGTATGGCCAAGCGGCCAGCCCTCGAGAAGAGTAGGGTTGGCCACGATAGCGGAACGACTCGCCACGGGGCCGCTGTCCCTCAAGGTGCAGGCAAGAGAGGGCTGGCGTACCAGAGTCCGGCAGGGGCCGCGCGCCACCGGTCCCAGCCGCTATCGACCAGTAATCTCCTATCCTCCTTTCTATGCCTATCTCCCAAGGAGCTGAGCGCGGATGCTGACACTATCAGCGGCGGCTCGCTCCGCCTTAGTTTCATTATACCCACCAGCCAAATGCCTTCTTCCGGCTCGCGGTGCACCTCCCTGCTTTGCACGGAGAGTCGCCAGCGACGGGATAGCCGGGCGGGTGAGCCGGGTCAGGCGGGACCAGGCTCAGCGCCCATAAAAAAAAGGGCGGCTACCCACGCTCTCCGGCAAAGCCGGAAGCGCTGTGTAGCCGCCATCAGCCCTCAAAAGGCGCCAAGCGGGCTTCATCGCTGGCGACCGTCTAATTGCTGCTTTCTCGAGGCCAGGCCCCTGCTCACCTCTGAGAGCGGGGGCGCTGCCACAGGTGGCTGAGGACAGCCAGCACCAGAGCCACCAGCGGACCGAGCCAGGCCGCCTGCCACTCCAAGGCTGCTGGCTGGGCCGGTAGCTGCCTGATCTCCAGCAGGCCGCTGCCCACCGAGACCACGATGGCCAGCACGACCAGGGCCAGGCCCAGGCCAAGCCCCACCGCTAGTAGCTGACGCTGACCAGACATTCTCATTGCCTTCCTCATCGTCCTCGCCCACCCCGTGGTCGACCACGCTGCCCACGAGGCGCAACCGTCTAGCACGCTGGAAGAGAAGCCGCCCATCTTTGCCCTTGTATTATACAAGCCAGCCTTGAGAGCGGCAAGGCCGGGGGTCCGAGCCGACTGGAGCCGACCCGAGACGTCTCCCGCCAGGCGAGGCCTCCGCCTGGCGGCACCAGAAGGCTGCTGGCAGAGCGGACCACAACTTTGATATACTGGGGAAGACGGGAGGCGCTGGGGAGCGTCCGCCCGCCCCGGACGGCAGCGAGCGAGCCTCAGAGGAGGAACGGAGCAATGCCGCCGAGGGGAGCAAGAGTGCAGTATCGTGGCTATCGGGAGCAGCCCGGGTCGCCGTGGCGAGGCGCGGCGGCGGTGGCGACGGAGGTATGACGGCGCAGATGGCGGTGGGAGAGGGAGAGTGACGACGAGCATCCCTGCGCGCGCAGCGCGAGCAGGCCCGGGGGAGGAGAGGAAACCTTGCACAGCGGCGAATCAGCACGATCGACAGCAGCAGGAGCCTACAGCGTCACAGAGATCGTTTGGCTCGCAGAGCAACAAGACTACATCCTGCGCGACCGCCTGAGCGGCAGAGCGCAGCCCCTACCGCGTCACGCCGACGCCTGGCGGCTCTGGCTTGAGAGCCAGAGCGCCTTTCACTTCAAAGGGCGACTTGGTCAGATGACCCTGCGGCGCGAGAGCCGCAAGGGCCATCCCATCTACTGGTACGCCTTCCGTCACTGTCTCCATCGCACCTTTAAGCAATACGCCGGCAAGACCAACCGGCTGACCCTGGAGCGACTCGAAGCGGTGGCCGCCGAACTAGAGCTGAGCTGTCGCAAACTGCGCGAGCAGATGCGGCAGCGTCACGAGCAGGCCGAGCGCGAGGCCAGTGAGCCGCTGCTGCAGACCAAGCTCAGGCCACCGTTGCTGGCCAGCGACCTCATCCTGCGTGAACGCCTGTTGACCCTGCTGGAGCGCGGGCGCGGGCGGCGCCTGATCCTCCTCTGCGCGCCGGCGGGCAGTGGCAAGACCAGCCTGGTGCGCCAATGGCTGACCGAGCGGCAAGGAGAGCCAGAGAGCGCGGCCCTGCCTGTCGCCTGGCTGACCCTCGACGCGGGCGACAACGAGCCGCAGCGCTTCTGGCGCTACCTGGTAGCCGCCTGTGCGCCCTGGCTCCCGCCTCACGAGCGCGAGCGACTCAGCGCGGCGCCGGCCCGTCCCCTGGCCGCCACCAGCGGCCTCGGCGGCTTCGCCAGCATGACCGTTGCGGGCAGCGCAGACCCACTGACGCCGCGGCTCATCGCCCTGCTCAACCTGCTTGACGAGCAGGGCGCCCGTGGCCTGCTGATTCTCGACAACTACCATCTCATCCAGAGCGAGGCCATTCACCAGGCCCTGAGCCTCCTGCTCAGCCACCTCCCCGCCGGCCTGGTCCTGATCCTGCTCACGCGCGAAGAGCCGCCGCTCCCGCTGGCGAGCCTGCGCGCTGGCGGCGGCCTTCTGGAGTTACGGGGGCCGGAGCTACGCTTCTCCCAGGCCGAGAGCGCTGCCTTTCTCCGTGCTCATGGCCTTCTCCTGACCCCCGAGCAACAAGAGCAGCTCGACCAGCTCATCGGCGGCTGGCCAGCAGGCCTGCGCCTCTTCACCCTGCTCTTTGAGAACAGCCGTTTCGGCGCAGAGCGCGCGGGCGCCGGGGGCGACGGGGGCGCCGTGGCGTCCAGCGAGCCAGAGCAGTTGCTCAAGGCTTTCCGTGGCAGTCAGCTCCCCCTCTTCGACTACTTCAGCAGCGAAGTCCTGCAGGGACTGCCCGCCCACCTGCAAGACTTCCTGCTCCGCACCTGCTGGCTGCCCAGCCTGCAGCCGGACCTCTGTCATCTCATCAGCGGGAACCAGGAGAGCGCGGCCCTGCTGGCCGAGCTGGCGCGTCGCAACCTCTTCATCGAGGTGCTGGACCCGCAGCAGCAGACCTATCGCTACTATCCCCTCTTTGCCGAAGCCCTGCAGCAGGCAGCGCGGCAGCGTCTCCCCGCCGAGGAGCAGCGCCTCATCGCCTACCAGGCCAGCCGCTGGTACGCCGCCCACGGTCAGCTTGACGAGGCCACAGAGCTGGCCCTGCAAGCCGGCGTCGGCCAATGGCTCGCCGACCTGATCGAGCGCCGAACCATTCCCCTGCGTCTGCGCCTGCTGCAGGGCGATCCATCGCTGCAGCATCTGCGGCGCTGGCTAGCGGCCCTGCCCGAAGCGATCACCTGGAGTCGGCCCCAGCTCTGCATTCTCAGTGTCCTGAGCATCCTGGCGACCCTCTTTGAGGAGCGCCGCAGCCAGCGGCGAGAGCGACGCCTGAGTTCCGCCGAAGAGGCGCGCATCAGCGCTCTGCTCAAACGCGCCGAGGAGTTATGGCGCGAGAGCAACGATCAAGAGGGACTGGCGCGTCTCTACGCCTGTCGCGTCCTCGTGCTGGAGCACCTGCCAGGCTCGCCCGCGGAGGCTGCCCGGCGCTTCTATGAGAGCGCCGTCTACGCGCGCACCGCCCTGGAGCACCTGGCCCCCGACGAGAGCGATTGGCGTTCCTTCTGCCTTGGTCATCTCTTTGGCCATGCCCTCCAGAGCGGCCACCTCCTTGAAGCCGACCAACTCAGCCAGCAGATCGAGAGCCTCATGCACGAGAGCGGCACCGAGGCCGACCCCTGGTCGAGAGGCGTCAGCGGCCTGCGCGCCTTCGTGCTCAGCCTGCGCGGTCAGCTCTACGAAGCCGCCCACCTCTATCGTCAGCTTGTCCACCAGGACAACGCACAGCACCCGCTGACGCTGCTGGCCCACCTGGGACAGAGCCAGATCCTCTACGACTGGAACGACCTGGCCGGGGCCGAAGAGCAGCTTCGCCTGCTCGAGGAAGACCTGAGCCGCTTCCAGAGTGCGAACGATGACGATGACGAGCGCAAGGCCTTCATGGTCTCTCTGCTCAACCTGCTGGCCGCCCAGATGCGCGCCCTGATCAGCCAGGCCCGCGGTCAGCTTGACGAGGCCTGTGCCCGCCTGCGCGATCTCCTCCTGGCGGCCACCAGCGCCTTTCCCGCCACGGACTTCCACCGCTACCTGCTCGGCGACCTGCTGGTCTGGCAGGCGCGCCTGGAGCTGGCGCGCGGCAACCTCGAAGCGGCCCGCGACGGCCTCTATGAACTCGCGCGCCTCTGTGGGCTGGCAGACAGCGACCGCCTGGCAGACCCCGAACAACTCGCCCAAACGCTGGTCTGGGAAGAAGCGCCACGGCTGCTCACCGCCGAAGCGAGTGCCGGACCAGCCGAGAGCCAGCCGCAAGCCAGTCAGCTTGCCCCCCGCTCTCAGGAGCCACAGGGCCTGCTCCTTGAACAATACCAGCTTCTCAGCGCGCGCCTCCTGCTAGCGACGGGGCAGGCCCGGCAGGCCAGCCTCCTGCTAGACGAGATCCAGCGGCAGGCCCAGCGCTACGGACGCGGGCGCGGCCTGTTGCAGGCCCGCCTCCTGCTAGCCCGCGCCTACGCCCAACAGCGCGATCCGGTTCTGGCCAGTACCCATCTCTGCCAGGCCCTCGAACAAGGGCAAGTCGAGGGCCACCGTCGCCTTTTCCTTGACGAAGGCCAGGAGCTGGCCGTCCTCCTGCGCGAGCTACTCCCGCGAGTGCGTGGTCAGATCCTGCGCGCCTACGCCGAGAGCCTCTTAGAGGACTTCGCCAGCGCCCAGGGTCGGCAGCCGTCCATCATTGCCGTCGCTGAGGCGGCCCTGCCCGAGCCATTCTCGGCCCAGGAGCTGCGCATCTTACGCCTGCTGGTCGTCGGCTACAGCAATGCCGAAATCGCCCGTGAACTCGTCATCTCGGTCAATACCGTGCGCACCCACGTTCGCCACATCTATCAAAAGCTCAATGTCCACAGCCGTCACCGCGCCATCGCCGCCGCCCGTCGCTACGGCCTCATCTAGCCATCGACCAGCGGCCAGACGCGCGCCAGCCAGCCAACCAGCAGCCCACAACCCAAATCATCCCGGCAATCATCCAGAAGGATGACGCCAACGCTTCTGGCGCGCGCTACACTAGCAACGAACGACAGCCAGAGGGCCTGCCCCCCTGCACAAGCGGAGTGGCCAGGCCCGCCTGTCAGGCCTGCAGGCAGCGCAAGCCGCAGGCCAGCCCGACGGATCTAAAAAAAAGGCAAGAGAAAGATGCAGAGCACTATCACCAGCCAGAACCAGATCACCAGCCAGGCGAGGCCAAGCGAGGAGCAAGCAGTCATCGAAGTTGAGGGCCTGGTCAAGCGCTACAAAAAAGCCCAACGCAACGCCGTCGACGGCGTCAGCTTCAGCGTGCCCGCCGGCAGCCTCTTCGCCCTGCTGGGGCCGAACGGGGCCGGCAAAACCACCGTCATCTCCATCCTGACCACCACCCTCAGCCCGACGGCGGGCCGCGTGCGCATCGCCGGCCACGACCTGGAGAAAGAGGCGCACCGTATTCGGCGCGAGATCGGCATCGTCTTTCAAAAGCCGAGCCTGGACCAGAATCTGACCGCCGAAGAGAACATTCGCCTGCATGTGGCCCTCTACGGCCTCTACCCCTATCGTCCGGCCTTCCGCCTCATGCCAGCCGCTTACCGCGAGCAAGTTGAGGCCCTGGCCGAGCTACTCGACATCAGCGAGAGCCTCTTCAAGCCCGTCAAGACCTTCTCGGGCGGCATGAAGCGCAAGCTAGAGATCCTGCGCGGCCTGCTGCACCGGCCAGCCGTCCTCTTCCTTGACGAGCCGACCACGGGGCTAGACCCTGAGAGCCGACATAGCCTCTGGGACTACCTGCGGCGGGTGCGGGCCACCGGGCGCACAACCATCTTTCTGACCACCCACTATCTAGAAGAAGTTGAAGAGGCCGATACGGTCTGCATCATGAGCCACGGCCAGATCGCAGCCGCGGGCACGCCGGCCCAGCTCAAAGCCAGCCTCACGCAGGCCCGTCTTCTGCTGGACGCGCCCGAGCGGGACCGTCTACGCCAGGAGCTACACCAGCTTGGCCTACCGTTCACCGAGAGCCGAGAGGCCATCGAGCTGCCCCTGGCCGGTCCCGACGTGCAGCGCCTGCTCAAGCGCCTGGAGACGCCGCTCAGCCTGATCCAGACGCGTGCGCCCAGCCTGGAAGAAGCCTACTTACAGATCATCGGTCGCTCCACCCTGGAAAGCGAGGAAGCCTAAACGCCATGTCGACAGACGCTCATCAGCTATCGCCCACACCCAGCCTGGTCCCTAGCGGCGCCCCTGAAGCCAGCCGGCGCGACGAACTGCTGCGGCGCATCCTCGAGCCGCCGCCGGCGCAGCCGCCCCTTAACCGCACCTGGAACGCCATCGTCACCATCGCCGCGCGCGAAATCATGCGCTACCTGCGGGACGGGGCCTTTCTCCTGTTCTCAGTGATCATGCCCATCCTCCTCATCCTTGGGCTGGAGGGGCCACTGCAGAGCAACTTTGGCGCTGTTGCCGGCTACAGCCTGATGGCCTTCGCCGTCACCGGCATGCTGGCCATGACTCTCTATCAGTACACCCTGCAAGGCATCCTCTCGCTGCTTGAGGACCGCGAGAACGACTTTACGCAGGAGCTACTCATCGCCCCCGTCTCGCGCTATGCCCTCATCTTCGGCAAGATCCTGGGGGCCTCAGTCGTGGCCCTGGTCCAGGGCTTACTGATCCTGCTGCTGGGAATCTTTTTCTTTCACTTCCCGGTCTCCGTCTGGGGTCTGCTTCTCCTGCTACCGGTGGCCTTACTGATCTGCTTCTCCGGCGGAGCGCTAGGGGTGCTACTCCTCTCGCTCTTCAACAGCCAGCGCAGCGCCAACCAGGCCATTCCTTTGCTCCTCTTCCCGCAGTTCTTCCTGGCGGGCATCTTCATTCCCATGCGAGACCTGCCCTGGTACCTGGATCTGCTTTCAAAGATCACGCCGCTGCGCTACGCCGTCGACCTCCTGCGCAACGTCGTCTACAGTGGCCAGCCCGAATATGGGAAAGTGGTCTTGGAAGGGCCGGTCATTAACCTGGCAGTCGTCTGCGCGCTGACGCTGCTCTGCCTGGTGGTAGGCACCATTCTCTTTGTGCGCAGCAAGCGCGAGCGCTAAGGTGAAAGGCCGTCCGAGCGGCGCGAGGCTCCCGCTGGCTCACTGACTCACTCGCCCCGCTGAGAGCAGCCAGGCCCGGCGCGGAGCCGCGCAGCGCGCCCGTGCGCGGCTAAAACAGAGCCGGCGGGCAAGTCTGGAGGTGCTCCGTAAACAGATAGACATCGATGGTCACAGTAGCCTGATCCTGGCCCAGCGTATAGAGCGGATCGTAGAAGGAGGTACAGGTAAACGCAAAGCGCTCCTGGCGGCCCATCTCGGCGAGCAGGCCCATCACCTTGCGCGAGACAGCCAGCGCCGTTCCGATGGCGTCCACGCTGGGAGCGCCATCATAGACAATCACCAGGCCGGCGGTGCGCCCGCGCAGGAAGCCCTGAGTGCGCACCTGCCTCTTGAGCGAGGCGATGGCTTCGGCATCGTTGGACAGCAAGCCGTTCGCATCGACGTTCACAGTGAAACGATGATGGTGCAGTTCCAGGCGCGGCAGCACCGTCGGCGTCGGCGTCTCCAAAGGCGGCGTGGGGGTTGGCGTTGCCG
>NZ_JADGHT010000191.1 GCF_019683755.1 Thermogemmatispora sp.
CTACATTCTTGCTGCAAGTATCCTTCCTCTGCATTTTCACGTGATAACAAGAATTTATCTTTTATTGTCAGCAGAGAGCCTGAAGCACGCTCAGGGGAGAGTCGGGCCAGCCCCTTATCCTCGGACTTGCCAGACGCCCGTTTCAGATGTATCCTGCCTGTCAGTATAGAGTGAAGACCGCAGGAGAGCTGAGTGTGCCGCAACAAGCGAGTCAACCAGGGTCGCTGCTAGCTCGCGCTTTTTTTGGCGCTCTGGTGCACTCCACCCACATTGGAAGGATCACGACAATGCCTTGTGAGAGAAGTTCTGAGGGATAAGCTTATGAGCAGATCTTTGCATATGGGCCTGGGTATTTTGCTCGCGGGGCTGGCTATGCTCTGGCTGCTCCTACTCAGCGCCTGCGGCCCGACGGCTAATCAGCTCTCGCCCGCAGCAACGGTGACCATTAATCCCGCTTTCCAGGCGAGTACTTCCCCCCTTCCCACCGAGCCACCTTATCGCTGCGGCGCCTGGGCTTCGAACAATGCTCCTACTCCCACGGCGGTGATCACAATCTACGCCCGCCTGACCAAAAATCTCCAGGGCGTGGCAGGCGCAACCGCAACGGCAGTGGTTCATTTTAGCAGCGGCGATTTGACGCTGACACAGCAGCCGACCAGCGATCAGGGGGGCTATGTGCGCTTTACTCTCCCTCTGGCTGGTCGCCAGCCGCGCAATGTGCCAGCGACGGTCGATGTGACCTTTACTAATATCCCTGGAGGACCGGCCAGCTTGCGCTGCAGCCCGGCTTTCTTTACGCCTCAGTAAGGTGCTGGCTGGCAGGTCGGACAGAAATGCGTGCCCCGCTGGGCAACGATGATGCGCTGAATGGGCGTACCACAGCGTCGACAGGCTTGGCCTGTGCGCTGATAAACCTGCATGTGAGCATAGTTGCTTCCGGCCTCCCCCCAGAGGCCGCGATAGTCGTTGAAGGAGGTTCCTCCATGCTCGATGCCAAGCTGGAGCACGGCAACGATAGCCTGGCGCAAGATTGCCACCTCCTCAAAGTTGAGGGTGTCGGCTCGGCGCAGTGGATGGATGGCCGCCAGATAGAGGGCTTCGTCTGCATAAATATTGCCCAGGCCGGCGATCAGCGTTTGCTCGAGCAGTACCTGTTTTATTGGCCGTTTCTTTCCCTGGAGTAGCTGCCATAGCCGCTCATTTGTGAAGTCGGGGGCCAGCGGCTCAAGGCCCAAACCTGCTAGTGCTTCAGCCTCTTGGGCGCGGGGCCAGAGGGCCAGCTTTCCAAATTTGCGCAGATCGTTGTAGAGCAAGCGCCTCCCATCGGCAAGAGTGAAACAGACACGACAGTAGAATGGCTGATCGTGCTGCAGACAAAGGGTTTCCTCCTGCACCTTTTGGGCTGGCTCTTGACAGCGGCACTGATATTCTTCATTGACGAAGGCCGGCCCGAGGCGCTCCCACCGTGCCCGATCTTGCTGCTGGAGGTGACAGTCAAGGCGCCAGCCCGGAGGCAACACCAATAGGTTACCAGTCATGCGCCGATGAATGGTTAAGAGATAGTCGCCACTGAGATCCAGCAGCAATAATTTGCCGCGACGGCGCACGCCTTCAATGCGCCGTCCGACGATTATCTGGCAAAACGTGGCGCTATCGGGCCGGGCAATGCTTCTTTCCCAGAAGACCTGCGCTTCAATGATGCAGGCGCCAACAAGCGCAGCTCGCACCTGGCGAGCAGTATATTCAACCTCAGGTAGTTCTGGCATAATCGCTATTCGCTCACATCGCACATAGATACTCGGGTGCAAAGTCGCCTGAGTGGGCACGATGGTCAGCTACCTGCCCCTTCCCGGTGCGTCTTTGTCCCTGCTGCATAGTATGCCTCAGTTTGTCCGGGCCGTGGTGCTGAGGTCGAGCTGATGGGGGAAAATTTCCCATATGCGGAAGCCCAGTTCGGTATCCTCAACACAGAGGTGGGATGGATAGCGTAGGAGCAGAAAGATCGCCAGCAGGTCGCCGGCACAGCCGGAGAGATGGCCAGCCCCAGCCAGCACCAGATAGGGAGCCGTCATTGGCCAGCAGAACATGAGCAGAGCCAGGAGCAAGGACAAGACCAAACAAGGGGCCAGCCCCACAAGTAGATAGTGGTTGCGCCGGAAGAGTTGGTTACGCGCTCCGCAATAGAGAGCTACGGGCAAACGCAGGCCATAATAGGGTTCTCCTCCCCAGAAGCGGAAGACCAGTCCATGCAGCAGCTCATGGAGGGGCAGCAGGGCCAGATAGATGGCGCTGCTGATGCCGATCCAGATGAGCAACTGCAGCCCATCGATGCTACCTGTGGACCAGCCAGGGAGAGCACGCCAGGCAAGGGCCAGCAGGGCCAGGGCGCTAAAGCCTATCAGTCCAATCAACAAGAGGAGCAAACTGAGCAGTGTCAGGGGATAGAGCAATGGCGGCTCTAGTAGGGAGACCTCTCCTCGCAGCAGCGCCAGGCCAGCATCGAGAGCCGCCTGGAGCTCGTGACGTCTTTGGGGATGGAAGCGATCAATCACTCTCACGGAAACGCCCGCTCCTTACTATGTGGTTCTCACTTGCTTGGAACCAGACTTCCGCAGATTGATAATATCACAGCAGCTGTGCGCCCTGATAGGGGAGAGAGAAGGCTATAGGGCGTGGCCGGGCATTGTGGCATGACCTCAGTTTGGGTACAGCGCTTTTGTTATGCTGGTTGCAAAGGCCTGTCAGGCGTGCTACCATACGAGGGAAACGGCGCGAAAGGATGCAAGCTATGCGGCGGATTCCTGCCCTCGCCTATCTGGCAGCTGCCTTGCTGATCTTCTGGCTTTTGCTGGCCACGGTGATGGTCATTTCTGGGTTCCCTTTCATCGTGGTGACACTCTCACTTAGTAGCGATCTGGTAATCTCTCTTTTTGTTCTTGGGCTGGCCTGGGCCTACCAGAAAAATCTCTGAGTGCGAACGAGCGATGATTGACATCTGCATGCTGGGAACAGGTGGGATGATGCCTTTGCCGGGACGCTGGCTTTCGTGCGTTTTGGTGCGCTGTGGCGCCACCTTGACATTGCTGGACTGCGGTGAGGGAACGCAGATCCCTTGGAAGAGCCTGGGCTGGGGCTTTCGCCAGCTCGGAGCTATTTGCTTAACCCATATGCACGCCGACCATGTGGCCGGTCTGCCAGGGGTGCTCTTTATGGTCGCTCACGCTGGACGTACGGAACCGGTGCTGCTCTATGGACCGCCTGGGACGACCTATGTGGTTGAGGGTTTGTTACGCATTGCAGGTGAGCTGCCTTTCCCGTTGCAGATAGAGGAGCTACAGGGAGGTGAGCGGCTGGCCCTGCCTGGGGGACTGCAAGGCTCTTGCGCCCCCGCTCAGCATGGGGTGCCCTGCCTGGCCTACCGTCTGGAGTTGCCCCGCCGTCCTCAATTTCAGGTGGAGCGTGCTCAGGCGCTGGGTCTGCCTGTCCAGTACTGGTCTCGCCTGCAGCGCGGCGAAAGTGTCGAGTATGAGGGGCGGCTGATTACCCCGGATCAGGTGCTTGGCCCCCCGCGACGGGGTATCTCTCTGGCTTTCATTACTGATACACGTCCCACAGCCAGGCTCACTGCTTTCGCTCATGACGTCGATTTGTTGATCTGCGAGAGTATGTACGATGATCCTACAGATCTGCCTCTAGCACGCGCTCATGCGCATATGCTGGCAGAGGAAGCTGCCCGCCTGGCTAAGGAGGCCGGGGCTCACGCCTTGCTGCTCACTCACTTTAGCCCTAAGATTCATGATCCTTCCAGCGCAGAAAAAGCAGCCCGGCGCGTCTTTCGTGCAGCACGGGCTGCCCGAGATGGAGAAATTTTGACGCTGAGCTATCCACCAGCCCCCGGCGAGCCGCAGGAACGCTCGCTGTCTCAGGAGCTTGCTAACTAGCTAGCTTCCGATAGATCGGTCACTTCTTCCGCCATCGGCTGCGCGGAACGTGGGAGCACTGCTCCTGCGCCTTCGCCTTCGATCAGTTGCAGACGAGGACGCGGCTTCTTTAGGTGCTCTTCGAAGAAGGAGAGCACCTTGTTGACATAGGCACGCCGGTCGGCGAAGTAGGCGCCGCAGTGGTCAGCTTCGGGTACAATCCATAGCTCCTTTGGGTCACCGGCCGCCTCGTAAAGGAGTGGCGCATCGCGCGGGTCAACTAGCGAATCTTTGCCGCCGTGGATGATGAGGATGGGACGCGGTGCAATCTTGCCAATATCACGCAATGGCGCCACCTGGTCGAAACGGTAGCCCGCGCGCCACCAGAGTAGGTAGTCGGCGACCCAGGTGAAGGGAGCGGCGGGCAAGTGTAGAACGCGATGAACGTTGTAGTCGATGACGCTCCAGTGTGTGGCAAAAGAGCTGTCAGCGACAATGGCTTCTACGTCCTGGCAGCGGGCGCTGCACATAATGGCTACTGCAGCCCCCATCGAATAGGCAATGACTCCTAAGCGCGCCTGTGGAGCCCTCTCTTTGGCATAGGCCACCGCTCCCATGAAATCGTTGATCTCGCGATAGCCCAGGGTAACTGGTTTGCCGACCTCCTGCCCATGTCCGTAATATTCAAAGACAAGCACGTTGTGACCAGCTTTCCAGAGATGGGCACACATGCCCAGGACATCGGCCATGCCCGAGCGATAGCCAGGACAGACCAGGATGGTCGTCGTGGCCCCCGGGTATGGAATGTACCAGCCGTTGACCATGTGGTCGCTGTTGGGCGCCGGGAAGGTCACTGCCTCGGCAGGCAGCTCAAGCTCAAATGGAGAAATCTTGTAGAGGTCCGCAAAGCTAACGATCTTCTTAGGACGGATCAGCGTTTCTACTACATAGACTGCTACTGTGAGGATGAATCCCGCCACTCCGATGACGCTCCCCAGGCCGCCAACCAAAAGCTGCTTCAGAGAAGGCTTGCCGACGCGAATCTTGCTCAACTCTATCACAGAGGCCGCCAACCTTTCTACTCGCTAGCTGATTGGCCCAGAGGGACGAGATCAGACTTGCCCAGAGGGACAGCTGAGCTTACTAGTATAGACCTTGTGCTTGCTATGATTCGGCAACTCGCTCGCCAGACAGCCAAGGCGCAGGAGTTTCTGTTCGCTCTGAGAGCCAGTATTTGCCCTCCTTGGGATGCTTCTACTACGCGAAAGGCGCAAAAAGCTCCCTGCACCAGCCTGGCAGTTGCGAGTCGGTGCATGCTCTTGTAGCTGAGCTTCCACCACCACGGCTTGCCCCACCCAGAGAGAAATAGAGGCAGCGGCATACTGCTCGGCCCTTTCGGCCTCCACCGCTGCGGCCATTCAGGCAATTCGAGGCTGCTATCGCTATCCTGATAGCAATCGTAGCTAGACATCACTGATAAATTAGCTCATTAGCTATGATACTATATCGAGGAGGGGCTTGCAAGGGGCGCCCCGCTGCCAAGAAGCAGGCGCCCGCTGAGGTGCGCAGGCACCGGAACCTTGAGCGCGGTTAGAACGGTCGGCACAATGTCGTAGGCAGAGACGGGCTTGAGTACGGCTCGTGCCAGCCCTGCCCCGTAAAGACAGAGCAGCCCATCGGGATGATGCATACCACAGTATGGTGTTCCGGCACTCCATACGTGTCGACGCCCCGTGGCCTGGGAGAGCAAAACTCCATCGTGAGCCAGAAGCATGAGACGGCGTCTCGGCTTGGCCGGTAGTGCTGATGTTCCACCGGTAGCGCAGGCTTCTTCACGGTAGATGTCTCCGATGGCAGGATAGGCTGTCACTGGGTCAACCTGCGCCTGTAGATCCGCGATGAGATCTTCAATGTGCCTCTCTGTCAGGTAGTCGGCAAGAGCGATGCTGGCATAGCCTCCCAATGGGGATGAGGCCGGCATTAGCGAGAAGGGTCTGTTCGCCAGGACCGGCCCAGCAGGCTCTTGCTCTGCCAAGGAGCCGTCCAGGTGGGCAGCTCGCCAGCGCCGCCGCGCCGGAAGAGGAAGCAATCGCTGAGACAGCAGGCGCAACCCGCAGACCCGCCAGGGGTCTATTCCTCTCCAGTTGCCGGCTCCGGCGACCCCTTGACTGCTGGGATTGCCCGCCTTGGGACTGAGAAACTCGCCTGTATAACGCATCAGATATTCTTTGAGATGAAATGTGCGTTTGATGCTTTGGAAGCTATAGGGCGAGAGCAGAATCAGGAGATCGGAAGGTTGTAAGGCTGCCAGTGCCTGCCCAAGTAGTTCATCCAGCAGGACATAGCAGGCAACAACGTCACTGTGGAGATCGAGTATACGATCCCAATAAAGATGTTGCAGCAAATCGATTTCTTGAAGTACAAAAAGACAGCAGTCCCACGCTTCGCGTAGTAGCAGGTTCAACAGAGCTCGGCGCTCTTCCAGAAGGCGCCGAATCTCCGCCAGGGGCTCCCTGAACCAGGAGGCCACTCCGCGCCATGTGGGCATGAGCTGATAGTCCGGGATGACTTCTAGCAGCCTGACGGCAAAATCAGGCGGGTAGGTAAGGCCGGCATAAAATGCCGGTGCTGGAGGGCCACTGAGCATGATGCCATTGATGGGACAAGGCGGGTAGGTTGCGGGCACATTAGCGACGATGACACGCCGTCCCCAGGCGCTGAGGAGATTCCATAACGGTTCGTCCTCCTGCTCCTGATGGCGCGAGGAGAGCGAGACTGGAGGTGAGGCCACGACCTGGAGCAGACAGCGATCACATCCATCATAGCCCGGAATCAGGCCTTGCCGCTTAGGCGGAAGACCGGTGACGATGGCTTGCCAGCGTGTGATTGCCGCTGGCGGCAACGGGGCCTGTAGCAGGGCATGCGTTCCCCCCTCGTAGATCTGCCGCAGATGGGGAAGCAGTCCTTGCGCCATCAGCGGTTTCACAATACGCAACGTCAAGCCATCCACCCCAATAAGCAAGACCCGCATGATTCCCCTCAAAGTGCTGTACTGTATTATACTTGACATATATCGCCTTTGGAGAGCAGGGATCTGTCAAGATCTGGTTAATGCCGGGTGCGATCGATAAAGATTTCTCCATAGGCGGCTGCTTGATTGAAGAGGACGACTCTGTCTCCTCTGCCTGGGATATCGGTAGGAGCACGGCCAGGATAGCTAGCAAAGCCTTGCCACCGCCGGCGAGACGTAGATTGTCTTCGTCCCGAGCGCTGTGATAGGGTAAGTAGAGCAGGAGTGAACAGACTCTTCCTCAGGATCTGAAAGGCAGCACGCTAATCGTGATTACCAGGTAGGCCTGATCGCCGTCCGGTCTGTCACTTCTCACGTTTCTGTTGCGAGAGTAGCAGCCTGGTCTGCAAGGAGCAGCAACGACGATGCAAAAGTACCAGAATGATAGCCAGCGTCTCACCTTAAGCGATGTCCAACGGCCAGAATACCTGGCCAATCCCTATCCCCTCTATCACCGTCTGCGTGAGCGCGATCCCATTTACTGGGATGAAGAGATGAACGCCTGGGTGCTGACACGCTATGCCGATGTGGTAGCTGTACTGCGTGATCCGCGCTTCTCCTCAGCCTGGGGCACGCTAGAGACAGCCTGGATGCCCGAGGAGCTACGCCCTCAGCTGGAGCCGGCCCTGCGCGCTGTTTCACGGCAGATGCTCTTTCTCGACCCCCCTGATCACTCGCGCATCCGCGGTCTGGTGGCACGCGCCTTTACACCACGTATGGTAGAAAGTTTGCGGCCACGCGTGCAACGTCTCGTCAATGAGTTGCTAGACGCGATACAGCCCCAGGGACGTATAGAGTTTGTTGCCGATTTTGCTTATCCACTGCCAGCCATCGTGATCGCTGAAATGCTGGGTGTGCCAGCCGAGGATCGCCAGCAGTTCATTGCCTGGACCCAGGATTTCGGTCGGCTTCTGGACGGCAGCGATCTGAGTTTTGAGGAGCTTCTGAAGACGCTCAGCAGTATTGCGGAGTTTCTCGACTATTTCCGGCGTCTGATTGAGCAGCGGCGCAAGGCTCCGCGCAATGACCTACTGCAGGCACTCATTATGGCTGAAGAGCAGGGGGACCGCCTCACTGAGGAGGAACTGCTTGGGAATTGCATCTTGCTGCTTGCCGCCGGTCATGGTACTACTACCCATCTGCTTGGGAACGGCCTCTATGCTCTTTTACAGCATCCTGAGCAACTTCAACTGCTGCGAGATGATCCTAGTCTGGCCCCGACGGCAGTGATGGAGCTTTTACGCTACGATAGCCCGGTACAGCTGACTTCGCGCCGCCTTAAGACCGATGTGGATTGGACTGGGCGACGCTTCAAGGCCGGCGAGGAGGTGCTGACAGTGCTCGGCGCAGCGAATCGTGATCCTGAGCAGTTTCCAGAGCCTGATCGGCTCGATCTTCGTCGCGCTGATAATCGCCATCTGGCTTTCGGACATGGTCCGCATTTCTGCCTGGGGGCCCCACTGGCCCGTTTGGAGGCTGAGGTGGCCTTTACTACGCTGCTGCGACGCTTGCCCGAACTGCGCCTAGAAACGCAGGAGGTTGAGCGCCTTCCGTCAATGGTCTTCCGCGGTTTCAAGGCCTTGCCGCTGACATTTGCAACAGTCTTGCCAGCAACAGGGGGACCAGGGGAAGGCTAACCCGAGGCCACAGCGGCAGCGAGTATTGCTTGCTGCGGCAGACTGACGATCTCTTTCGCATAGATGAGCAGGGACTGGCCTGCTCGCATCGGCAAGGAGGGGGGGACTGGCCAATCCCAGTAGTCGGCTCCCGCCCCCGGTAGCAGTGAATAACC
>NZ_JADGHT010000192.1 GCF_019683755.1 Thermogemmatispora sp.
ACCCCCCCCCGCGCGGCCGGCCCCGGGGGCCCCGGGGGCGGGGCGGGCCCCGGGGGGGGGTGGGGGGGGCGCGCCCCCGCCCAACTGCTGGCGGCTCTGCCCTGCCTGGTCTGCTTGTGCTCTCGCAGCGAGTGCAGAGCCAGTACCATCCCATTATACTCTGTCAAGCCTCTCGATGTGTCTAGCGCCCAGGCAGCTCTCTTCCCTAACTGGCCTTGCTGGCGAACTCATTAGTATAAGTGGCGCTCAAATCGATCTGCTTGCCCTGCACGGAGGCGTTTGACTGCTGCTCGGTGCTGAGCACGAACTCTGGACCGCCGGCGGGCATCAGGCCATCGGGGCTGAAGATCGCGAGCTGGTTCCGCAGCGCCGTCACATAGAGCTGCTTGTTGCCGGCGTAGTAGTCGGCGGGCATCATATCCGCAATCTGCTCCGCCGTATGGCTATGAATCCATTTCAGGGTCTTGACATAGGCGTTGACGAGCTTCTGCACCACATCCTTGTGCGCATTCACATAGTCGTTGCGCATGAAGACGCAGATGAAGGGATAAGGACCGCCGAGGGCGGCTTGCGTGGTCTGGGGGGTGCGTAGATCGACCAGGACCTTGCCGATACCGCTGGCCAGGATGCGGGAGATGGTCGGCTCGGTCGTCATGCCGGCGTCGATCTTACCCTGTTGCAGGGCTGCGATGAAGGTGTCTCCAGCCCCCACAGGGACGAAGTGGACCTGATTGGGAGCAATGCCTACCTTGTGGAGAAGGACAGTGGTCAGGGTTTGCGTTCCCGAGCCCAGCTCGGTGACCCCGAGGTTCTTCCCCTTGAGGTCGCTCACCGAGTGGATCTGGCCGGCCTCGCGCGTGGCCACAATCTCAGCCTCTCCTGGGGCGATGTCGAGTTGTACCACACACTCCATCTGTTTCCCTGCCGCTTGTAACTCAATGGTATGGTTGTAGGAACCGGAACCAGCATCGACCTGACCGGCTAGCACCTCGTCCTCGGCGGACTGACCGGAGGCTTCATCAATGAGCGTGACTGCTAGACCCTCCTGAGCGAAGTAACCGAGCCGTTGGGTCAGCATGTTGGGTAAATAGATCTGCTTGCTCAAGCCACCAACCATGATCTTGAGCTGAATCTTGCCATTGCTCACCGTTGGGCCGCCACTGCTGCCGCAGGCACTGGCCAGCACGGCCAGTAAGAGGATGAGCACAGTGATAGGCTGGCGTAGCCATTGTCGCTTGACACTCATGGTCTCTCTCTTCCTTTCCCTTCGGGCGTTCCGTTCGTTGTGCTGTTCTGGCGGTAGGCAGATGATGCCTCCCACGTAGGGCTGCCGCACCTTGCTTGACCGTCTCGGCTTGTTGGAGCGTGGGCGCCGTCCCCCTGGAGCTGGATCGACCTCAGAGTGTGACCTCGCTCAGGGCGGTCGGGCGCCAGCGCAACAGGCGCCGCTCCAGGGCGGTAATCACGATCTCCGAGAGCAGAGCCACTGCGGCCAGGATCAGCATGGCCGCAAAGACTCCGTTGGCGTTGAAGGTGGCACCGGCATTCTGGATCATCAGGCCGATGCCCTCGATCGAGCCGACAAACTCGCCGACCACAGCCCCCACCAGCGCAAAGCTAAAGCTGGTGTGCAGGCTGGCGATAATCCAGGTGAGCGCCGAAGGCAAGATAACCTCGCGGAAGAGCTGCCAGCGGTTGGCTCCCAGGATGCGAGCGTTGGCCAATAGATTCCGATCGACCTCACGTACGCCCTGGAAAGCATTGAAGAAGACGATAAAGAAGACCAGGACGACCGCCAGGGCAATCTTTGACTGGCTGCCCAGGCCCAGCCCGATGGCGAACAGCGGTGCCAGCGTCACGCGAGGAATAGAGTTGGCGGCCTTAATATAGGGGCCGAGCAGTTCAGCGAGAAAGGTATTGCGACCAAGCAAGACGCCGAAGCTGATGCCGAGAACGACGCCGATCAAGAAGCCAAGCAGGGCCTCCTCCAGAGTCACAGCGATCTGCACCCAGAGTGGTCCCTGAGCGGTCCCGTGGACCACCCAGGTCACAAGCTGCTGCCAGATCCCAGACGGGCGTCCCCAGAAGAAAGGATCGATCAGGCCGAGACGGGTGCCCAATTCCCAGCCGCCGATCAGGAGCACCAGCAGCAGCAAACGCAGGGCATTAATAAGCCAGCGGCGGCGGCGACGTCGGCGCGTCAGGGCCGCCAGGATGGCGCTATCTGTTTCCTGTGTCGGATTGGCAGCGCCATCGCTCTGCCCTTGTTCAAGAAGATTGCTTAGCCCGTTCATAGCTAATCATCACCTCGTCGCGGAGGTCCTCCCAGATATCGTGATAGAGCTGCACGAAGCGCGGATCAAAGCGAATCTCGGCCACATTGCGTGGGCGAGGCAGATCGATGGTATAGATCCCCTTGACCGTGGCCGGGCCGGCGGTCAGGACGCAGACGCGGTCGGCCAGGGCGATCGCCTCCTCCAGGTCGTGGGTTACGAAGACTACTGAGGCGGAGAGCGCAGACCACAGCTGTAGCAGCTCATTCTCCATCAGTGTGCGAGTCTGTACATCGAGGGCGCTAAAAGGCTCGTCCATCAGCAGGATCTGGGGCTCATTGATGAAAGTCTGAGCCAGGGCCACACGCTTGCGCATACCGCCCGAGAGCTGGTGCGGATAGCGATCCTCGAAACCGGCCAGGCCGACGCGCGCAATCCAGGCGCGGGCCCGTTCCAGCGCTTCCCGCTTGGGAACACCGCGAAAGAGGGGGCCAGCGGCCACGTTGGACAGCACGTTCTTCCAGGGGAAGACGGCGTCGGTCTGAAAGACATAGCCAATGCGCGGATCGGTACCATGCACCTCTTCCCCCATGACCAGGACGCTGCCAGCGCTCGGTGTATCCAGTCCGGCGATGAGGCTCAGGGTCGTGGATTTGCCGCAGCCAGTAGGGCCGATGAGGGCGCAGAACTCGCCCGGGGCCACAGTGAGACTCAGATCGCGCAGTGCGGTATAGGTCTGCCCGCCGGGTGTGAGAAAGCGCTTGGTCACCCGACGCAGCTCGATGACCGGTGTGCTTTCCTTGGGGAGCCGATCGCTGGGTGCCTCCTGGGCCGCTGAGTGTAGCGCAGGGGATAAGGAGGGTGAGATCTTTCTCTGTGAGTCTTGCATTATTCGCTCTTCTTAACTGCCGGAGAAAATGCTACCTCTATCACAATCTCTGTCGGCTAGCCGACCAGCCGGTCAGTAGAAATGCCAGGCGACTAGGCGAGGCAATCCGACTGACCGGCTGGCTCCGTTCTCAATGGCTCGTCTCTGAGCGGACACTCTAAATTTACCCGATGCTGCATAAATGACGCATAAATGAGCTGTGGAGAGAGTTAAACATTGCATAAATGCTCTGGTGGTCATAAGACCCGGCACCTTCGGGAAGGGGCGAGCAAGATATCAGTGAGGTGATGTTTGCCTGTTACTCATGTCCTTGGCAGTTGGAGGGTCGCATGCCAGGACAGAGGGGAGTGAGACCTTGCGCTGCGGAGTGATCGCTGATAAGAGGCTGCGCGGCTTCTGCCTCAGTGAGGGGCCACCGTAATCAATCGGCTTAAGTGACTATCCCTGGCGAGGCCAGGCGTCTCCGCTTCAAGCGGGCGAGGACCCGCTGGGCTTCAAGTCTATCTTGTAAGCAACTTCGTTCCCGCTGGAGCTGCAACCGAGCGCTTTCTTCATCTGGCAGGTCAGCTTGCTGCTCTGCGCGGTCTCGATAGCGAGGGCGAGGTGATGCGCTCGCTCGATCGCTATCTACAGGAGGCAGGATTATTACAGGTTGAGGCTCAGCGCATTCAAGTTCCCCTCGGCGACTGGGGTGGGCGTCTTGGTTCTCTCCTCTCTCTTGATGCCCGAGAAACCTGGAAGGCGATTAGTGCCCCCATTGCGGCCCGTTTCCAGCTACCGGAGCAAGAGGTGCTGGACCTTATCGATAGGGCGAGTCAGGAGTGGAATGAGCTGCAGACAAAGTGGAGCCTTGCTATCGCCTATGGCCAGAAGCCAGCAGCCAGCTAAAGATTGCTGCCTGGAGGGAGCAGCGACCTCAACACGTCCCTGGGGAGGCGAGCGACTGGCAGCGCGAGGCTCAGGCGTTAGCGTTTAGTCTCGCCTCGCGCTGACTAGCGGCGCAGCGGGCCTTTGGCCCGCTGTGAGGAGCTGAGGGAGATGTCTAGGCTCCCGCTCGCCTTTAGTGAGTCAGGCTGGTCCCGGAAGCCTGACTCCTTCCCACAACGCCCGCAGCTCCCCCTGGGGGTCTTCTGCGAGAGAGGGAGTTTCATCCCAGATCAGCGTCGCACGCCGTTCCAGATCGTAGCGTGGCCATGCCGGCAGACCAGGAAGCTGCGGATTCCCGTCGCGGATGAAGGCCGCCCACGCGGCATGCATGAGATCGGCCAAGGTCTGCCGACTGGGAGCCGTGCCTGTAAACAGGCGTGAGAGTCCCACATCAAGCGTATTGAAGACAAAGGGAATATCCATCGCATGCGCGGCCCCCAGCGCCCCACCAAAGGCGGGTGACTTCCAATCAAAGCGGTACATCCAGACAGGTGCTCCCTGTCGAACCTGGGCTTCTGCTAAGCGAATAGCCGGAATGCGAAAAACGAGATCGCCCATCAGGTCGATCCAGGCCAGCTCGGGAGAGTGGTCCTCGCGCGCTGCTATGTAACGAGCGAGCACCTGCTGAGCGGCATCGCCAAAGAGACGTCTGAGCAAAGCTTCGTTGATCTGGGCTCCGCCGCCCATCAGCGCGAACAATCGCCACTCATCGCGATTCGTTCCCACCAAGACAGCCACATCTCTGGCCAGACCCTGGGCCAGCATCTCCAGAGGATGGCGTGGCAGCGTCTCCCCATCGATGACCGGGCTAAAAGCGCGGACGCCACCGAACTCCTGTCCCAGCTCCGGCTGAACCTTAAGCAGAGCCTCTAGCGGCACCTCGGCCAGGGCCTCGACCTGCGAGGGGTCCAGACCAAGCTTGCTCAGCAGAGCCTGAGCCACACGTGTGGCCTCGGCACCAGTAGGCAGATCGCCAGCGGCGCCGCTCTGCAGGATCGCTCGCTTAAAAAGGCCGCGTGCTGCTGGCATGCCCAGCAGCGCGGCAATACTCATAGCCCCCGCCGATTCGCCCATCACTGTAACATTCTCGGGATCACCGCCAAAGGCCGCGATATTCTCGCGTACCCAGCGCAGCGCGGCGATCTGATCGAGCAGACCACAGTTGCCACTGTAGCTGGAGCCGGCCCCGGCTAACTCCTTAAGATAGACGAAGCCCAGAATTCCCAGCCGGTAATTGAGCGAAACCACCACAATATTGTGACGCTCTGCAAACGACGTGCCGTCATACCACGGGTCGGAGGCCGAGCCAATGGTGAAGGCCCCACCGTGAATATAGACCATGACCGGGCGCTTCCCCTGATCTGCGGCAGGAGACCAGATATTCAGATAGAGGCAGTCTTCGCTGATCGGGCGCGGATCAACAACGCGCTCGGCCCCGATGGCTCCGACCATACTGGCCCCCATCTCAGCAACCTGGGGAGCCATCGGACTAAAGGCTGTCGTTGGACGCACCCCCGTCCACGATTCAGGTGGCTCAGGGGGACGGAAGCGCCTGGCCCCCACCGGAGGTCGGGCGAAAGGAATGCCTTTCCAGACGCAGATGGCGCCTTGCTGATAGCCCTGAACCTTCCCGTAGCGAGTTTCGACAATACATTCGCTCATGCTTCTACTCCTGCTCATTGATGCAGATAAGCTTGAGTGATGGCCTCACTGCCGCTACTAAGCCGTGCTTCCGCAGAAGGCGGACTCTGCCTGTGCAGCTTCGTGATCATCCCGCTAAAGCGCTGGCGACCGTCTTGGCCTCTTCTCCAGAGGGCATAGCTGGTACCCAAGGAGGAGGTGGCATCGTACCATTATCATCTTATCACCTGATCATCGCTGTTCCCGGTACCCCTTTGCCGGACCACTGCCTTAAGGACCCTGGCCTTCCGGCTCGACCGTGATCCCTAGCCGCTCTAATAGCGCCCGACAGCGCCAGGCCGGGTAACCGACAGGCAGACGACCAGGGGGACCATGCGAATCCGAGCCGGCGCTCATCACCAATCCATGACGCCGGACATAGGCCTCATAGGTCGCCTCTAGCTCCGGCCCGTGGGTGGGATAGTAGACCTCTATCCCATCGAGGGCGACCTCCGCCCGTACCCGATCCAGTAGCTCAGGACTATAGAACGTAAACTCTGCCGGCTCATGCAGGCCGCGGCCCGGGTGGGCGATCAGGGCCAAACCTCCACTGCGGTGGAGCGCTTCGACTGCCGCCGCCAGATTCGCCTTAATCTCTCGATAGCCCGCGTCACGAATCACGGCGAGGGCCTCTCGCCAACTAGAGACATAGCCATGCTTCAACAAGAGGAGACCGCAGTCACCAGCGACTCGCAGCCGGTTCCTCTGCGCTGCAAGGAGCCTCTCCCGCTCAGGAAAGGAATAGCCGCGACGGAGCAGCTCAGCATAAACCTCCTCAGCGTTAGCTCGCTGCCCCTCACGTACTTGCTCCACCAACCGTCGCAGGTCCGCTTGCTCAGGATCAAAGCCGTAGCCCAGCACATCGGCCATCTGGCCTTGCCAGGCAGCGCTGATCTCAACGCCGTTGAGGACGATGATCCCCTGCTCCCTCGCCAGGTGCTGCAACTGGGGGATCGTATCCACCCGGTCGTGATCCGTGACGGCAATCAGTTTAAAACCCCGCTCGCGGACATGCACTAAAAGATCTGCCGCGGTCCAGCGCCCATCGCTCCAAATCGTGTGCAAATGGAGATCGATCAGGGCCTGCGCGGAAAGGCATTGCTGCAATTGATACCTCCTTCTAATCCCAGTGACAGAGACAGACCCCTCCTGGTATGTCTCGATAGCTCTTTGCAGGAGCGAGCGCCGCCGTCGCTGACCAGAGGTGAGTCATGGCTCATGTTGAGCGTTCGCTTGGATAAACTCATCTCCTAGATGGTACACGACTGTTTCGGCTAGCGACAACAGCGGAGACGGACGCTGGAATGGCGGTGCCAAGCTGGCGTCAAGATGCGCCTCTACTGTACGTCTGACCTGCTCACATAAAAAATTTATTAAAAGGGCGGGACTCCCCTCAGCCGGCTGTGCTTGCAATTGACAGGGACCGCTTGTCTTGCCTACACTCTCAATCGAGCGATGGTTTGCGGATAACAACCTTGTGCCTGGCGCCGGATGTGTATCCCTTCCTGCCCTTGGAGAACAAGCAGGATCTGCTCTAGAAGAGGCAGACCGAGGGTATTCGAGTCTCGATATATGTGTCTGTCTGGCTACCTGCCTGCCGACTACCGCTTCTGCTACCGCCAGCGCCAGATCATCTCGTTGTAGAAAGGAGCTTCTCCATGCCCTGGTGGGTTTTTCGGCGGCGGCGCTCAGTGCCAGCGTCACGCACGACAGGCCAGGTAGCGGCGGAGGGTGCTGCTTTACCGCCGCTGCAAAGTGAGCGTCGCTTTTTGCAGGAGCAGCCCTATATGCTGCCCAAGGACTTGGGCGAAGTCAATCGGCTGGATTTCCAGCATTACGTGCTGCGGGCCCTGCTACGGGCCAACTACCTGGCCCCGATTGAGCAGCCGCGGCGCATTCTGGATGTCGGCTGTGGCACCGGGCAGTGGGCCTTTGAACTCTGCCAGCAGTTCCCACAGGCGGAAGTAGTCGGGGTCGACCTGGAGCAGATCAAGGCTACCACTCCCCCCTCCAATTATCGCTTCGTCCAGGGTGATGTACTGCGAGGCCTACCCTTTGCCGACGCCTCGTTCGACTTTGTCCACCAACGGCTCCTGACCTCAGCTCTGCCCCTGGCTGCCTGGCCAGAGGTAGTGCGCGAGCTGGCTCGGGTGACTGCCCCTAGGGGCTGGGTTGAGCTGGTCGAGCCTGGGCTAGGTCTACGTGTCACCCCTGCAGGACCGGCAAACGAGCAGCTCCTAAGCATGGGGACCCAATTGGCCGCGCAGCGAGGCTTAGACGCGGAGGGGGCTGTGGCGCGCTCCCTGAAGCGCTATCTTCACGAAGCCAGGCTTGTCAACATACATGTGCGCACCGTCGAAGCGCCAATCGGTGAGTGGGGAGGACGGATCGGCTCCCTGCTGGCCCTGGACCTCCGTGAGATCTGGAAAGCGATCAGTGCGCCTCTGGCTGTCCATTTCAATCTTTCGCGACAGGAAGTGCAAGATCTTATCAATAGTGCCTGTCAGGAATGGAACAGCCTGCACTCCCGCTGCTCGTTTATCATTTGCTATGGACAGAAGCCCTTTGCTTCTAGTTAGGGTCATTCCCTCTGGCTCTCCCTCTGACAGGAGGCGCTGCTCTGGGGCCTGCTGCGAGTCCCATGCCTGCCGGGGTTCTCATTCCACTGGCTGGACAATAAAGTAATCTCCGTAGAGCGTCAGGCGATAGTGCCGGTTCTGCTGGCTCGTCAACGCTTGTAGAGCGGCCTCATAGTCGCCACGTGGCAGCACGTAAGCTGCATGGCGATCGGCGTGGGTAGCCCAGTAATAGGGCCAGTAGCGAATATAGCCCGGCTGCAGCTGCTGGTTGACAACCCCACAGGTCAAGCGCTCCTGGCTGAGAAAAGCCACCTTATAGCAGGTCCAATAATCACTATAGAAGTGGGTTATACCTAGCTCCTCCAATCGGTGTACAAAAGACATATCCTGTTGATAGTATATCTG
>NZ_JADGHT010000193.1 GCF_019683755.1 Thermogemmatispora sp.
GGTATATGCTGGCTCTGCACAAGCAATGACCGCTGAGAGGCGCCTGCCCGACGCCCGGGTCCATCCATCTCCTCTCTCTATCTGCTCCCGCCTCCCCTGTCGCGAGCGCCAGGCTATCAGGCTGACCAGTCAGGCTCACCGATAGCCGGACCAAGGTGTGCAAGCTGCTCTCTCCCCTTGTTCCCCTCCAGAACCACCCGGCGGCGCGCGCGGACCGCCTGCTCCAGACCTCTTCAAAGGCCAGTGCAGGCACATACAAGGGCTTGCCAAGTTGCTCATCTCCTGGTACTCTTGTGCCAGGAGGTACAAATGAATAGTTGTATAGATCACATAGCCACTTACCCCCAGTCCGCTCCCAACGAGAGGGGGGGAAGGAAGCAGGAGCATACAAGCGCGTACACATGCTTTTCCTGGTGGGCATGGTCGCGTTTTATATAATACTGTGGTCGCAGGTAGAAAACTTCTCTTCTCCTGGGAATACTCCACAGTGTGAGATACCAGCCGTCAAATCAATGATCAGTGAAGGAGTACGTATTTGGGCAGATTCACCTTTCAAGGAGCGCATCTCGTCGATGCACTGGCTGAGCTGTCTAACAGCAGCGTGACTGTTGTTGATGGGCGTATTGAGCAGCTAGGTGAAGAGGAGGAGCAGCCGGGCTTAGTCATCGAGGCTGAGGACGCCATCATTCTGCCGGGCTTCATCGATGTGCACACGCATGGCGGAGGTGGTTTTAATCTCAGCACTGCGGACGCCAGCGAGATCTGCGCCTATGCCCGTTGGGCGCCTGGCAGCGGGACCACGGCTTTTCTCATTGGAGTGATTGGGGTGCCATATGCTCTGCCGGAGCAGCAACTGAGGGCGGCGGTAGAGGCCATTGAGCGCTGTGAGGCGAGTCAGGAGCCGTTGGCGGAACCGCTCGGCATTCATCTGGAGGGGCCATATCTCAACATTGCGCGGCGAGGGGCGCACCTGCCCGAGTGGCTGCGTCAGCCCAGTGAGGCGGAGGCTGAGCGTATCCTAGAGCTGACGCGTGGCCATCTCCGGCTTGTGACCTTAGCGCCCGAATTGCCGGGGGCCGAGGCCATGATTCGCCGCTTTCTCGACGCCGGCGTGACCGTAAGCCTGGGGCATTCCGACGCCTCATATGAGCAAGCGCGACGGGCCTTTGCCCTGGGAGTGAGTCATGTCACACACTGTTTTAATGCCATGCGTCCCCTCCATCACCGTGAGCCGGGGCCGCTCGGGGCCCTGGTCGAGGCAAGCCATGTACGAGGCGAACTGATCGTCGATGGCGTGCATGTTCATCCGGCGGCAATGAAAGCCCTGGTGAAAGCCCTTGGCCCTGAGCGCACTGTAGTGATCACCGATGCTCTCTGCGGGGCGGGCAGCCCTGAGCGCTCCTTTGAGTTTGGTGGGCAGCGGGCCACCGTGATCGATGGCGCAGCGCGTCTGCCCGATGGCACCATCACGGGGAGCGTGCTCACGATGGAGCAGGCTTTGCGTAACGTGGTCCAGATGCTTGGTTTCTCATTACGCGAAGCGGCTCGCATGCTGGCCTACAATCCAGCCCTGGCTGCCGGTGTCAGTGAACGTAAGGGCCGTCTGCAACCCAGCTACGATGCCGACCTGCTCATTTTCGATCAGGCGCTGGCGCTCCAGGCGGTACTGTGCCGGGGACGCCTGGCCTTCGTCAGCGCCTCCTGGCGTCAGCGGCTGGCCCCTCTAGTGGAATAGATGACTAGACAAGAATGCCCCGGACAAGTGCCGGGGCATTGCTTTCTCTGCTAGGGGAGGAGAGGGACGAAGACAGGCTCGCCGCTATGCTGGCTGACTTAGAGCGTCAGGGTTACCTTCTGAAGGCCGCGCGGCACATCGGGATTATAGCCACGAGTCAGCGCCAGATGGAGAGCCAGCACCTGGCCGGGCACAATGGCCGTCACAGGGCTCAGCCAGTCCGGGACACCGCTGACCAGGGGCAAAGGTGTGCGTGCCAGGGCCAGGGCTTCGGCTTCCTCAGAGATGATCAGCAGCTCGGCCCCGCGGCGCCCCAGTTCCTCGGCCAGCTCATGCATATCGGCAAAGGTTGCGTCGCGTGGCATGATCAAGATAGCCGGCAGACCAGCATCGACGGTAGCGATCGGGCCGTGGCGGAAGTCCGCTGACGAATAGGCGTTCGCCATCACATAGGTCAGCTCCTTGAGCTTGAGCGTTAGCTCAAAGGCCGTGGCGTAGTTGAAGCCGCGCCCGATCACCACGCAGCGATCCATATAGCGGTAGCGCTCAGCCAGCCGGGCGATCTCATCGGCTTGAGTCAGCACCTGGGCGACGGCGGAAGGCAAGGCCTCCAGGGCGGCGAAGTGGCCGGCTGGCTGGGGACTCCAAGCGGCGGCGAACAAGGCTAACGCTGTGAGCTGGGCGGTATAGGTCTTGGTCGCGGCAACGCTGCGCTCTGGTCCAGCGTGGAGCGCGACCACATGGTCGGCGGCTCGAGCCAGCGGGGAGCTGGCATCATTGGTAATGGCCAACGTTGGACGGCCCTGGCGGCGTCCCTCTGCTAGTACTGCGACAATATCGGGCGACTGACCCGATTGCGAGATGCCGACAACCAGGGCCCCATCCAGGCGAGGAGGCCGGCCATAGAGCGTGTAGAGCGAGGGCGTGGCCAGCGCAATGGTGTGGCCAGCCAGAGCGGCCCAGACATATTTGGCATAGAGTGCGGCGTGATCCGATGAGCCTCGGGCAGCGATCAGAACATAATTGAACGGGGGCAGCGCAGCGACAATCTGCTCTACGTGGGGGCGCTCCCGTTCGAGCAGATGGGCAAGCACCTCGGGCTGACTGCGTATCTCTTGCTCAAGCAATGTTGAGGACATGCAGAGTGTTCTCCGTTTGCTCGTGGTCAAGTCGTTTGTCTTCGCAAGCGGCCTGCCTGCTGTTGGCAGGCGTGGCGAGGCGACTCTGCCTCCTGTGCTAGCTTGCACAGGGCGCAAGGAGGAGCGGCTAAGCTCTGCCAGTGACCACCACGCCAACTATCCTACCACGTTGTTGACCACTTGCCCACTGTCTCGTTCAGCCCCGGCAGCCACGAGCTGCCACAAGAACTGGCGACAACCAGTCACTCAGCACGTTGTCAATCGGAGCCAGCTCCCGCCACCCCTGTCAGTCAGCCTCTGTTTCAGCGGTAGCCTCCAGGCGCGCCTTACGCAGGCGGGCCTGCAGATAGTGAGGATCGAGGCGTAGCGCTTCCTCAACGGCAGCCAGGGCCTCAGAGCGACGTCCAAGGATGCCCAAAGCCCAGGCCTTGCCATCCCAAGCAGGCACATAGTGCTTGTCCCGCCGCAGCGCCTCCTCGAAGGAGGCTAAGGCCTCCTCATGGCGGGCCAGTAAACAAAGGCAGGCCCCCCGCAGGTACCAGGCGGAAGGATCATCAGGGGCCAGGGCTAAAGCGCGTTCAACAGCAGCCAGGGCCTCGGGATAGCGAATCGCCCCCCAGAGCTCGCGCGCATAGCTCAGCCAGAAAGCTGCCTGTTCGTGTCCTGAATCCCCAGTATGGGCATGCTCGCCCATCTTCTGCTGAGACATTTGCCCTCCTCCTCAGCATGCTCACTCGCTCTACAGAGACTGGCCGCCTCAGATTCAGACCGGAAAGGCCGGTCTTGCCCTCCAGCGCGCTCCCGCCCGCTGGCTGCTAACGGAGGCTGAACTAAAGGCCCTGATGGCCGGGCATCTCTGGATCTAGCTGAGCGCGTAGCGCCTCCTGATAGGCTTCCCAGGTATCGACGTCAAAAGAGGCTCGTGCCTCCTCAGCCTCCACCTCGACAAGCATCAACTCGGCGCGGTGGCGCTCGATGACGCGGCGCCCGCCCTCATCGCCCTCAACGTTCAGCAGCTCCGGAAAGAGCGCGGAGGCGAAGAGGACCGGATTGCCGCGTCGTCCGCCATAGCTAGGGGCTACGATCTGGCTGCCGGAGCTGCGCCAGGCGGTGATCAGTCGGTTGATCAGGCCTGCGGAGATAAAAGGCTGATCACCGAGGAGAATCAGCGCACTGGCGGGCGGTGGCTCGTGCAGACGAGCGGCGCGCGCCAGCAGAGCCTGGACGCCGCAGCGCAGCGAGGTACTCATCCCTTGAGCATAGGCGGGATTGATAACCAGCTCGACCGCCGGGTGAGAGGCATACTCGCCCAGGGCGGTGCGCACCTCCTCTGCACGGTGGCCCAGAACAATGACCAGGGGGCGGGCTTGCGAGGCCAGAATCGCCTCCACGCTATACTGTACCAGCGGGCGCCCCGCCAGCGGCAAGAGCAGCTTATGCCGGCCCGCGCCCATGCGACTAGAAGTGCCAGCAGCCAGCAAAATAGCGGCGCTCACAGGTTCTGCGCTCACCATTCTCCTCCGGTCGCCTTGTGTTCCACTTCTGGCTTGCCGGCCATGCTATAATAGCACTTGACCGCGCGCAGCCGAAATCTGCAATACAGCCATACCGCTCTCATAGTATAGCATCAGCTCCATGGGAAACGTGGCCAACCCCGTCGCCAGTAGCAAGCAAACAAGAGAAAGAGGACGGCCAAAGCTGACGTTTCCCTGTGGAAGAGAAGAAAGGCGATATCACAGTTCTATGCTCACAACTTCCTCGGCGAAGGATGAACGTCTCAGTGCGCTTGATGCTGTGACACTGGAGAAGTATCGACGCCTGCAGGCTCTTTTGCGAGAGATGCAATCGGTCCTAGTGGCCTACTCTGGTGGCGTCGATAGCACCCTTCTCTTAAAAGTAGCCCATGACGAACTCGGTGAGCACGCACTAGGTGCCCTGGCCTTATCGCCGGCCTATGCCCCCGAAGAGAGTGAGGCCGCGCTGAAACTCGCCAAAGAACTGGGCATCCAGGTGCTGACCATAGAGACCCATGAGCTTGAGGATGAGCGCTATGTAGCCAACCAGCCTAATCGCTGCTATTTTTGTAAAGTGGAGCTATTCACTCATCTGACGGCCCTGGCCCGCCAGTATGGCCTGCGCTACGTGGCCTATGGGGTCAATAAAGACGATGAGGGAGATTTTCGCCCAGGTCAGCGCGCAGCCCGAGAATTTGGCGTCCGCGGTCCGCTGCTAGAGGCGGGGCTGGGCAAAAGCGAGATTCGCGCCCTCGCTCGTTGGCTGGGTCTGCCGGTCTGGGACAAACCTGCGCTCGCTTGCTTTTCTTCGCGCATTCCCTATGGAACGCGCATTGATCTGGAAACGTTGCAGAAGGTCTATCAGGCAGAGAAGCTACTACATGAGCTGGGACTGCGTCAGGTGCGTGTGAGACATCATGGTTCCATAGCCCGCATTGAAGTCGAGCGGCAAGACATGCCGCGCCTCATCGAGGAAGAGACGAGCCGCAAGGTCACGGAAGGCTTGCGCCGTCTCGGCTATCTATACGTCACTCTTGATCTTCTCGGCTTTCGCAGCGGCAGTATGAACGAAGGCTTCTTCAAGAAGAAGAGGCTGAATGAAGGTGAGTTATCAGGAGAGGAACGGTGAGCAAAAGGAAGGCTCCCCAGGCCAGTGGCATCATCAGACGGACGGTGGAGACTAGCCGAAATGGAGGGACGCGGGTGGAAGCGCCGAAGTCCAGCCTCAAGGAGGCACGAGAGGAGCGACGAAGACAAGCACAGCTACGGCGGGAGCGAGCGCAGCGCCGGGCCAAGCTGCGAACGCGGCTCTTGTCAGTTGGGGTTGTTGTTCTCTTCTGTCTGCTGCTAGGAGGTGGAGGCTACTTCTTAATTCGAGCGGGAGCGCAAGGTCAGACCCAGAATCAGACCCAGACTCAAAACCACCCGCTAGTCGATGCCGCCTATCCACCGGTGGATCAAGTCTACTGCGACGCCAGCGAGCAGGTCGCGGTCCATTATCACGCTCATCTCTCGCTCTACATCGACGGCCAGCCGGTACAGATCCCGGCCAATACCGGCATTGCCAGCGACTGTATCTACTGGCTGCATACCCACGACACCACGGGAGTAATCCATATCGAGGCGCCGCAGAACCAGCGCTTCACTCTCGGGCAATTCTTCGATATCTGGAAGAACGAGTTTTCTCAACTGGGAGAGGGCTTTCCCAGCCAGCTTGATCAGAGCGTGGGATGGACAGTCTATGTCAATGGCCAACCCTATCACGGCGATTTCCACACTCTCCAGTTGCAGGCCCACGAACTCATTACCCTGGCCTACAACAGCCCCAGCGTACAGCCTGACACGGTCTACAACTGGGGCAGCCTCTAGCTGAAAGCGACTGCCAGCATAGCGCTCGCTTTTGGCTCAAGCTGACTGCAGCCTGCCTGAATAGAGCCAGCAGATCGGTAGCACAAGACAGCAGGCCGGCAGATGCGGTATCCCCAACCCGTCATCGCTGCCGGCCTCTTCGCAAGGGGCTATTGTCTGCTCTGCCGGTAGTCTGCCGAAGTCAGCGCAAAGACCAACGTATTGCGCAGCTTGCCGTCGGGAGCCAACGACTCATGGCGCAGGCAGCCCTCGCAGACGAAACCCAGGCGGCGCGGAATAGCGGCGCTGCGCTCGTTACGCTCATCGCAACGGATAAAGACACGATTGGCGACGAGCTGCTCAAAGGCAAAGGTCGTCAATAGCTGGACTGCTTCTGTCATGTATCCCCGACCGGTGGCCGTCACGCGCAGCCAATAGCCAATCTCGAAAACGCGCGCCTGCCAGTCGTGGGGCTTCAAACTGATCCCTCCCAGGAGCTGCCCATCGGCCAGACTGATCACCGCACAGTTATAGATGTCGCGCAGCAACCAGGCTGCACGTTGACGATTGATCCAATCGCGCGTCTCCTCAAGACGCTGGTGCTGGTCGGCCCAAGGCAGCCAGGGACGCAGGTGAGGGCGCGATTCCTGAATAGCAGCAAAGAGAGGCGAGGCATCCTCCTCGCGGTACGGGCGTACGATCACGTGCTGACCAGCAAGTGCATCAAAGTCAGGCAATAGGCTAAGAAAGAGTTCCTCTCCCATCAAATCTTCCTTTCTTCTCTCTCGCTACACCTAGCGTTGAATGGAACAAAAGACATTTGCTTCTTTAAGCATTCTACACGACGGGAAGCGGAGCCAGTCCTATGATACAATGAAGGCAGCCAGTGGACAAGCGCACTTACTCAGTGGCGAGCTGGCAAGAGGAGGGAGCCAGCCCCGTGCGCGCCTGACAGCCTGTCTCATAAGCAGGCCTGGCGGTCGCCGCTGAGCATGAACAAGCGGGGAATTGCTATCGACTGTACCGACTATGAGGGGCTATCAAGTAAGACAAGCGATACGGGATATATCTCTCAGATAAAAGAGCACGACCATGCCAGAGCGACTCATTTATCTTGACCATGCGGCAACGACGGCCCTTGACCCGCGGGTATTGGAGGCCATGCTGCCCTATCTCACCAGCGAATATGGCAATGCCAGCAGCATCTACGCTCTAGGGCGGCGGGCCATGCAGGCCATTGATCGTGCGCGTGAAGAGATTGCTGCCATTCTCAACTGTCGACCCACCGAAATCGTCTTTACCGGCTGTGGCTCGGAGAGCGACAACCTGGCCATCAAAGGCGTGGCCCTGGCGACGCAGAACAAAGGCAAGCACATCATTACCTCGGCCATCGAGCACCACGCCGTCCTGCACACCTGTCACTACCTAGAGCGTTTCGGCTTCCGCGTTACCTACCTGCCAGTGGACGAATATGGCCTGGTTGACCCTGATGCCGTTGGGCGAGCCATCAGCGATGAGACTGTGCTGGTCTCTATCATGTATGCCAACAACGAGATCGGCACCGTCGAACCAGTCGCAGAGATAGGGCGCATCTGTCGACAGCGCAAAGTGCCTTTTCACATTGATGCCGTGCAGGCGGGGGGAGCCTTACCACTCGATGTCAAGGCCCTGAATGCAGACCTGCTCTCGCTCTCAGCCCACAAATTCTATGGACCGAAGGGTGTAGGTATCCTGTATGTGCGCCAGGGGGTGCGGCTGCTGCCGCAGCAACAAGGTGGCTCGCAGGAGCGCGGGCGACGAGCTGGTACCGAGAACGTGGCTGGCATCGTCGGGGCGGCTACTGCGCTACGCCTTGCCTATGAAGAGCTAGAGCAGGTACAGCCGCGGCTGCGAGCTTTGCGTGACCGCCTCATCGAAGGCGTCCTGAGCCGTATTCCGCGCAGCCGCCTAACCGGCCATCCGACGCAGCGCCTGGCCAACAATGCCAGCTTCTGCTTTGAGGGAGTCGAAGGTGAGTCGATCCTCCTTCACCTTGATCTGCTCAACATTGCCGCCTCGACCGGCTCAGCCTGTACCTCTGGCTCTGTGGAACCCTCGCATGTGCTGGTGGCGCTAGGCCTGCCGCCCGAGTGGGCGCGCGGCAGCCTGCGCCTGACGCTGGGCAAGGACAATAGCGAAGAAGACATTGAGACCGTCCTCACTGTTCTGCCCGGCATTGTCGAGAAGCTGCGTAGCCTGGCCACTTAAGCCCTGGTGGCTTGCCGGCAACAAGCGAGCGAAGTAACAGGCGGCAGATAAGGCGCCATGCTTGCTCTGCCAAAGTAGAATCGCGCCAGAGAGCGGGCCGAGCGGACCAGCCAGCAGAGAGAAAAACGTTGGCCGTCCCTGACCATCTGGGGCAGGTCCAGCGGAGAGGCGTTGTCTCCTCGGCCCGTTTATGCTACAGTGGAAACAGCAGAGGCAACAGGACGCTCACAGCGAAGGCACCTGCGGGATCATCCGCCTGGCAGA
>NZ_JADGHT010000194.1 GCF_019683755.1 Thermogemmatispora sp.
AGCAAGGGGTAGGCGAGGGGAAGAGTGAGGGGGGAAGAGAAAAGCCTGCCCGTCACTTGTCTTCACCTTACCCGCCTGGCGCCGATGCAACCTCTTCCCTAATGAAGGGCCAAGAAAAGGCCAAGCTGAGAGCAGACTACTGATCAGGTTAGGAAGGGGTACTCAGGGAGAGAGCCGGTGTGGTATAATCTGCCACGCAGCTGAGCGCCCATCTTCCGTCTTGCTATGCTATCAGGTCCCAGGGGAATCGAGAGACAGCACGCTAGAAACCTCTGGGCACAAGCTCAGATGGTTGTCACGCTCGCTGAGGGATGAGAACAGGAGGAACTGTGTGTGAGTTCACTACCTGAAAAGAAGAGCTTGCTCGACATCATCACGCAGAAGATCGTGGCGAGCCAGCTCTGGCGATCGATATTCCGCCACGGCTACCCAGACACCCCACTCAACCAGTCGCTGGTGATGATGGGGAATGTCTTCCTGCATCTGCACCCGGTGAAGGTAAGCCGCCAGGCGATGAAGATCACTTATACTTGGTGCATGGGAGGAATCTCCTTCTTCCTCTTCCTGGTGCTGACCCTGACCGGGGTCTTTCTCATGTTCTATTATGTGCCTGAGACCCACACGGCCTATCAAAACATCAACCAGCTCAGCAGCGCGGTTTCCTTCGGCCATCTGGTGCGCAACATGCATCGCTGGGCAGCTCACTTGATGGTCGTCTCTGTGACGCTCCATATGATTCGCGTCTTCTATCATGGGGCCTATAAACCGCCGCGTGAATTCAACTGGGTTGTGGGTGTGGGCCTCTTCTTCTGCACTCTCTTCCTGAGTTTTACTGGCTATTTGCTGCCGTGGGACCAGATCGCCCTGTGGGCTATTACTGTAGGAACAAACCTGGCTCCCTACACGCCGATTCTGGGACAGCCGGTCTATCAGGTGCTGGTAGGTGGCCCTGCAGTCGGCCAGGCAACGTTGATCCGTTTCTATGTCGGGCATGTAATCTTGCTGCCGCTGGCTACAGCTATCCTGCTGGCTGTGCACTTCTGGCGCATCCGTAAGGACGGTGGAGCGGCTGGGCCGCCGCCGCCGCCGCGGCGTGAGCTAGAGGCTCGTCTAGCGGAGGCTGAGCACGGGCTAGCGTCGACAGCCACACGCTAGCCTCTGCTGGCGAGGTGAGGGAGTGGCCTGGGCGGCACTCCTTCGCGACTCAAGCGCAAAACTCGCTCAGGGATTAGAGTAGCAGCCGTTGCCGCCTCTGGCTGGCTACGGGCCTGGTTGGTTCCCCAAAGGGGCTGGCCGGGTCAGGCAAAGCCATGCTCAGGGATTAAAAGCTGAGAGGATACGACAATGGCAATCGAACAGGAGTCCAAGGTACAGACACAAGCAGCGGCAACCCAGCGACGCTATCGCACGCTGGCGGTAGTGAGGCAGGAAGCCATCACGCGCGTTGAGAAACCGCTGGAAGACTCGGTCTTTGTCTGGCCTCATTTGCTGGTGCGAGAGTTCTTTGCCTCCACCATCGTGATGGTCATGCTGACCTTGCTGTCAGTGGCGATCGACGCGCCCTTGCGGGAGCCAGCTAACCCTAATGTCACGCCGAACCCGGCCAAGGCTCCCTGGTACTTCCTGGGCTTGCAGGAGCTGCTGCACTACTTCCCACCAACGATTGCCGGTGTGCTCATCCCCGGGTTGGTGCTAGTGGGGCTGGCTTGCCTGCCCTACGTGGATCGCAATCCCAGCCGTGCCTACGCAGACCGTAAGATCGCCATTGTGACTTTCACAATGTTTGTGGTCTTCTGGGCCTGTGTGACTCTGGCCGGGAGTTTCTTCCGTGGCCCTGGCTGGGTGTGGTATTGGCCCTGGCAAGGTCTTTTCTTTGACCTGTAAGGGAACTCTGGGAAAACGGAAGGAAAGGATCTGTTCTCTATGAGTATGGATTTCCCGCCGCGGGATGTAGATAAGCCACCCTTGACGCCGCAGCAGTACGAGGTGCTCCACGGCGGCGGCGCGGAGGCTGCCGAGCTTGCCCGGCAACGCCTTTCGCGCCGGCGCTTTCTGCGCCGTGCCACGCTGGCGGTCTGGGGCCTCTCGGCAACTACTGCGGTGGCCGGGGCGTTGAATATGCTCTATCCGAATCTGGCTGGTCAGTTTGGCTCAGCGCTCAATGTAGGCAATAAGAGCGATTTCCCTGCTGCTAAGCCCTCTGAGGCCAAGCTAGATCAGGCTGCCGTCTTCTATCGCCAGGAGGCAAAAACCTATGTGATCCATCTCGCAAAGGACACGCCTTTGCTGCTCTCTGGCCAGGCACTGAGCGATCAGTTGGATTCGGAGTGGATCGTCAAGGATAGCGATGGCTCGTACTGGATAGCGCTCTATCAGCGCTGTGTCCATCTGGGCTGCACGGTGCCTTTCCGTGATGACTGCGTAAGCTTTAAGTGCCCGTGCCACGGCTCGCACTATAATGTTGATGGCGAGTTCCTCGATGGCCCGGCGCCCCGCAGCCTGGATCGCTTCCGCATTCTCTTCCAGGGTGAAAGTGTGATCGTGGACACGTCTCAGCTGAACAATAAGGTTCAGCATCCTGATGCGTCCACGCGCCTGATCCCCGAGCCGACGATTGCCTGCGCCTGATGCTGGCTTTCTGTTCTCCGGCCCGGCTCCGCTCCTGAGCGAGCGGACAAATGGCTATCGCGTAAGGACCGAACTGGCTGACTGGCTGGCTGGGGGACTGCAGCAGCCTAAGAACAGTGGCTACAGCTTGACCGGCATGCCGCTTGCTCAGACCCGCTTGTCGCTGGCTTGCCCTGTTCCGGTGAGTCTAGCCGCCTGTCTTCTCGTCGGTTCCGTACTTGTCGAAGGCCGGAGGACAAAGCAAGCGTACAGGAAAAACTCGTGGAAAGGTAGAGTCTATGATCAATCCTGTCCAGGCAGCTATAGGCATTGTCGTGCTGCTGGTGACCGTTGGCGGCCTGCTTTATCTCTTTTACTCACGTACTAATGCGGTCGAGAAGAGTGGCTATGGGGCGCTGATCATGCTCTCCTTGATTACGCTCATGATTCCTGTCTTCTGGATCATGGAGAGCAATGGCCAGGCGATGGCCAAGGCCCAGCAGCATCAAACTGCCTTGGAACGCGGCGCTGAGCTGTATGCTCAGTACTGCTTCCAGTGTCATGGCACTAAGGGCCAGGGGCGAGTCGGCCCTAGCTTGAATAATAATCCCCAGGTCAACAAGTTGAGCGATAACGATCTCCTGCGTATTATTAGCGCAGGTATCTATAATACGAATACCAATCAGCTCAACGTGGCAATCATGCCGGCCTGGAGCGAGGATTATGGTGGCCCGCTGACCAACATCGATATCCAGTATCTCTTTGAGCTGATCCGTTCGTCTGACCCGGATTATCTGAAGGCCAATGGCCTGCCGGCGGGCAATGGTTTCGACCAGGTGCCATCTCTCATCCAGAAAAACAACCCTACCGCTTATCAGACGGCGGTTGCCCAGGAGAGTGCCGGGCAATTTGGCAACCCGGTCGATCTGACGTCGAAGAAGAACATCACGATCGATATGGTGACTTCGCCCAGTGGGGCGAGCTGTTCGCCGGCCTGCTATGATCCGGTCTATGTGAAGGTGAAGGTTGGGACCACAATTACGTGGGTCAATAAGGATACCCAGGCCCATACGGTCACGGCCCTGCAGACAGAGGATCTGAACAATAAGAAGATTGCCTCTAACATCTTCGACTCTGGTCTGTCGAAGCCGATCATGACTAATGGCACCTTCACCTACACGGTGACGATGGCAGCCTATAATCTGAATAAAGATCATAAGGTCTACTACTATTGCCAGTACCATCCAAGCATGGTGGCCGTACTTCTCATCGTGCCCTAATCTGAGAGCAAGGCGCTGGTGCGAGTACGAGCTATCTACTTGGTCTGGCTGCCGGTCCTATCTGGCCTAGCGCTATGCCTGTCTATACTTGCTGCTCTGTTGAACCAGACTGAGATGAGGCTGAGGGAGCGCGTGGGCTGGCGGCTGGCAGCCACGTTGGTGCTGGATCACCAGGCACGCCTCTGCTGCAAAGCAGATAGGCCTGAGTGAGAACGTCTTTCGCCGCACAGGCAGCCGGCAGCAGGTCTGCAGCTCGCGATAGTAGCTCCCAGAGGGCAGAGAGCTGATCGGCCTTCCTGGAGTGCTCTTCTTCCCAAGGACTGTTCTCTGGCGCTGGATGAGCTGCCTGCCTGTTAGACATATGTCAGGGAGGGCTGGCTCCAGATTTGCTGCTTCTGGCGAAAGGCGCTCTGATCAGAGCGGGGCTTCGTGCCCCATAACAAGCATGTCGCCGCAACTGTTTGTGGTACATGTCGTTGAAAGGGCTGGCAACTATGCAGAGAGTTCAACCACGGGAGCTGCCTGAGCGCATGTCGTGGGCACGTGCCCTGATCTTTGGTGTCGGCTTCTTCTTTATTACAGCCTTGCTGATCGGGCAGCTTCCGGGCTATATTTTCGATGAGCTAACGGCTTCTACGCTCCAAGGGATGGAGCAAGGCTCCCTTGCCCTTGGCCTGGTTTGTCTGCTTGGCTTCTTTGTCGTAGAGGTTATTGTTCTCCTCTTTGATCCAAAGCCAGTATTACCGCCCATGCTCTTTGTTGGCCTGGGCGTTATCCTCTTTGTTGGCGGGTTAGCGCTCCTTCTCTGGGCTGTGCTTACGCCGGTCACGGTTGGGGGAGTAACAACCAACAGCCAGTACTTCCCCACGGCGAACTTCTTCTGGCACCCGCTGCTGGATGGCAATCTGCTCTGGCTGGAGCCGGGAGCTATTGATTTTGTAATGATCGCTGTAGTGCTTCTCATTGCCGGTGCTGCCGCTATGTTCTACGGCGGCCTGGCGCTCAAGGAGCAGCGCGATCCTGACCGTAGCGATCCTGGCACCACGCCCACAATTCGGGGCCTCACAGTGCTGGGCAGCGTGGTGCTCTTCGCCTACATGATCTTCTCAATGCTGGTTGATCCCAACGCCCTAGCGGCGCGCATCAACCCCTCCTGTCCCACAGCGATTGATTTCGCCAAGGGCTGTGGCATGATTACCGGTCTCTTTGTGGTGAACGCTATTGAAGGTACACTGCTGGCGATCGCTGTGGCTGCGACCCTGGGGGCCTTTGCCCTACGCTTGCATTACCTAATGCGTCCGGTCCGCAAGCGGGTCATGGCGCCTTTCTACGCGGTTGGGGTCAATCTCTTGCCTTTCGGCCTGGTCTTCTTGCTACTCTGGTTTCTCCTTTACCCTTTGCTCGCCTGGATTCACAGCTGGTCTCTGGCGGGCCTAGGCGACTGGCTAACGGTTTGTGCGCGTAAGTCGGTCGTCCCTGGTTCCTGCACCTTCTCGCAGCAGGCAGGATACATCGTTGATGCTTTCCTGACGATGAACTTCTTTGTCCTCCTGATGGCGGCTGTCCGTGTCTGGCGCACGAACCGCAATATGGTCATCATCGGAAGCTTTTGGGTGGCTGCCATCCTGGGGCTGGCCACTCTGGTGACCCATCTGCACCCCGAGGAGGCTCTGATTGCCCTGCTCCTGTGTGGAGGCACGCTAGTCATGGTGACGATTTGGACAAGCGTGGCGCGGCGTGAGTTCGCTGTGGTGGGCGAGCGCAATCTTGGCTGTCTCGGTCAGTGGCTCGTGGTGGGAACCTGCCTCTTTGTCTATATCGCGGCTTTTGCTTTCTTCTCGATCCCCGGCTTCCGTGAGACAGAGCCTAACATCACCTTTACGCCAGGCCTCCTGATCCCTGGTAAGGGAGCACCAGACGCGATCATTGTCTTTATCCTGATGGGCCTTCTCGCCGCCCTTCAGTTCTACTTCCTGGTGCGCAATCGCTACAAAGTATGACGGGAGCTAGAAAGAGAGCGGCCTGCGGAGGGCGGCTTGTAGCTGGTCGTAGCTTCTTCTCTGAGCAGAGATGAGGGGAGGAGAGGCTCAGCGATCTGGCGGGCGTCGCAAGGCTGTCTGGCACTCGCCAATGGCGGGAAGAAAATGCCGTAGGGAGCCTGCGACGCTCTCTTTTTTTGGGTGCTGGATGATGTATAATGGGGGACAGAGTGTGAGAATGGGAAGACCAGGTAAACGCTATGCAGTCTGAGAGTCCGCTAAAGATTTTAATCCTCGCTGCGGAAATCGTGCCCTTTGTCAAGGTTGGCGGCCTGGCAGATGTTGTCGGCGCCCTTCCCAAAGCTTTGCAGGCCCTGGGGCATGATGTGCGCCTGGCGATGCCTCGTTATCGCCAGGTTGATCCCGAGCGCTTTCAGCTCACGCCGGTGCTTGATCGTATCACTGTGGACATGAATAAGTTCCAGGCTACGGTGAGCGTGCGCCGGGGTACCATCGGCAATGATATCCCTGTCTACATGATCGATGCTCCCCGCTTTTTTGAGCGCGAAAATGTCTATGGCTATACCGATGACGGGGAGCGCTTCATTCTGTTCTGTCGCGCCGCTCTTGAAGCCATGCGAGCCCTCGACTGGTCACCCGATATTATTCACTGCAACGACTGGCATACTGGTATTGTGCCGAATTGGATGCATACCATCTATCGCCATGATCCATTTTATGCAGGCGCGGCAACTGTCTACACGATCCATAACCTGGCCTATCATGGCATCTTTGGCTATCGCATCCTCGAGGTGGCCGGCGTTGCGGCCAATGGTTTCCTCTATCCGCAGATCGCCGAGCTGGCGAACGTGGTCGATATTATGGGGCGGGGTATCCTCTTCGCCGATGCGATTACCACGGTCAGTGAGCGCTATGCGCAAGAGATTCTGACGCCCGCCTTTGGCGAGAAGCTTGATCACTTGCTGCGTTCGCGTAAGGATCGCCTCTTCGGCATTCTAAATGGTATTGACTATGAAGAGTGGAACCCTGCTAACGATCGATACATTGCGGCAACATTTGATGCGAATACGTTAGAGCGGCGGGCGGAGAATAAACGAGCCCTCCAAGAGCAGGCCCACTTACCTCCTCGCCCCGATGTTCCTCTGCTAGCGATGATCTCGCGCCTGACTGATCAGAAAGGCTTCGATCTGCTCGCGCAGATTGCCCACCCGCTCCTAGCTCAAGGGGTGCAGTTTGTAGTCCTCGGCATTGGCGATCCTCATTATCAGGAACTGTTCCAGCATCTAAAGCAGCAGTATCCCGATCAGGTGGCCAGCTTCTTTACCTTTAATACGGAGTTAGCCCATCGCATCTACAGTGGTAGCGATATGTTCCTGATGCCCTCACGCTTTGAGCCATGTGGTCTCGGCCAGATGATCGCCATGCGCTATGGTAGCGTACCCATTGTGCATAGCGTAGGTGGCCTGGCTGATACTGTGCATGAGTATGATCCGCGCAGTGGCGAAGGCAATGGCTTTACCTTTATGCGCTATGACCCCTGGGAGTTGTTCGCAGCCATCGTGAGGGCACTGGAGCTTTACCGCTTCCCAGATATTTGGCGTGACCTCCAGCGTCGCGGGATGGCGGCAGACTATTCCTGGCATGCTTCGGCGGTCCGCTATGTCGATGTCTATCGCAATGCTCTCTCCTTCCATCAGCAAGGAAAGTAAGTAAAGAGAGATGGTGGGTTGGAAGGGGTGAGGAGATAACGAGGTTAGGGCGAAAGCCGCATGCCAGGAGAGGGGTGACTCTATTTTCCTTTATCCAAAAGCAGGCAGGCAGGGAGAGGCTAGTTGGCGCAAGGAAGGCTCATCCCCAACCCTTCACACCTTCGCAGACGTGCCTGGCACAGAATGCATTGGCGAGCGCTGATGTGATGCAGCTCAAATCTGACGCAGGCTTAGCCAGACGCAGGTGCCTTTGCCGGCGATGCCTTCGCTTTCTAGCCAAATCTCTCCTCCCATCTCCTCGAGCAGCCGCTTGCTAAGGTAGAGACCGAGGCCCTTACCTTGAGGCGCTAGCTGCTGGGCGATCTCTAGCCGCTGGAATGGTTGAAAGAGACGTTCCTGATCTTCGGGAGCGATGCCAATGCCCTCATCACGGATGGCAAGATAGATGCGTCGCCCCTCCGTATCTATAGCTGGCGGCGCGCTGCCCGGCCTGGTCTCGGTGAGAGTAATGTGGAGGTGGCTGCCTGGACTGGAATAGGAAAGAGCGTTGTTGAGTAAGTTACGAAGGACCTGACGCAGTTGTAGGGGGCGAGCCATGACATCACACTTGCTCAGTTTCAGCTCAAGCTGCCGCTGTTCGAATTGCAGGCGAGGAGCGAAGGAGGCCAATACGGAGAGCACTGCTTCTTTCAAGTCAAGGCGCTCAATGCCGCCAGAGTCACCGGAGCGCTGTGGTAAAATGATCGAGTCGAGAATGAACGTAGCCTCATCGCAGGCATGATTGATTTGTTGCAAATATTGATCGCAAAGCTCCCCTGTGAGCTGCTCGCGGTAACAGCGCAGCAGCTCGGCATAGCCCTTGATAGCGGCAAGGGGTGTTCGGACCTCGTGGTTGAGAATAAAGAGGAGCTGCTTGCCACTCTTCTCTTCCTCGATTAGCTGCTCATTTTGTTGAAGGAGATCAAGCTTTTCTTGCTCGATATGTCTTATTTCGCTACTAATCTTAAGAAAGGCGCAGCCGACAATCAGGATTTGAGCCGTAGCGAAGATCAGGTTACTATAGATAAAGACATCATATGATCTGAAAATACTTGGTATTATGATGGCGCTGAGAAGATTTAATA
>NZ_JADGHT010000195.1 GCF_019683755.1 Thermogemmatispora sp.
CTACTCTAACAGATCCGCTCTTCTCTTCTACCCCATTTCATCATCTATTGCCTATATTTTAATGAGTCTCTTGTCAGGCATCCCACAGTTTTTCAATTATCCCTGGGCCATTACCGAAGAGAACGCAGCTCGACAGTATCGCTTAGCACGGGGGCTCATCAACTGGCTCAAACTCTTGCTGATTTGGATACTGGTCTATGGCGAATGGCTCACGATACAGGCGGCGACAAAACAAGCGACAGGTCCCGGCATGCTGGGTCTCATCGCTCTGCTCCTCTGCATGCTGCTCTCAACCGCTGTCTATATTGTAGCAGCCAGACGCGCGCGATAGACAGCCGACAACGGTCTCAGAGTCAACTATCCACGGCTAAAGCCTGGGGTCCCCAGCGCCGGGAAGAGAAGTCAGACGCCGGGCGGGGAAGGATTGGAGGGACGGGCGGACCAGCATGCTCTACGTCTACGGCGTCAAGGGACCCACTATCATTGGCTTATCCAGCTATGTGCTTCGCATAGCTGGCCGTCTGGATGATGGGTATGGTCGACAGGAGGAGCACAGGGATAACAATCCAGAGGAAGGCCAGAGTCGTATTGTCACCAAAGGGAATAAAGAAAGCAACGATTCCAATAAGCACCAGCAGGCTGGACCAGAGGATCGTCCATCTCGCTCCATAGCGGTTGATTTGGCGCCAGTGCTCGGCTGAGGTAAAGGCTCGTCCGAAGCGGAAACCGTAAAAAGAGTTGCTCTGAGCCTTGTCACGCAACAAGGGCAGACTCAAGGCAATCAGCGAAACGCCTGCCAAGACATCGATGATGCCAGCTAAGAGATTCAGTAAATTCATGGGAAGCAATCTCCTCAGATCATTGCTGCAACTGATAACATTTTATAACACCCATTTATCTGACAGACAAGAGTAGGCAGTCCGCTTTCAGCGATCACCGAAGGAACAAGGAGAAGGATTTTCTTGATGCCTTCGCCCTTTTTCTTGTCACTACTCTCTCAAGAGTACAGCAGTCATATGTATTCAAGGCAGAAACTTGCGCAATCCCGACAGTCTCTGTATAATAGTCCTGTGGAGCGTTCGGCCTCTGGGAATACAGACTTACATTCCAAGCAAAAACGAGGATAGGGGGAGTCTTAGCGCGAGGCAGGGAAAGGATGGCGACAGCAAGGTACATCGCTGGAGGGCCATCTGAGTGAGAATGACGCGGGGAGAACTGCAAGGTCCGCTCTAGAGCAGTGCTGCTCGCTTTAGTCGTACGCTCCCCAAAGCGGCCAGGAATCTGTAGCTTAGCATGAGATACCTCTCCACACTGCTCCAGGTGACATGCTCGTTTTTGATGCCCAGAGCCGATGTGGTCATAGGTCGCTTCACTTAGCCTAATCTACGCCTGGGAAAAAGAGATGCCCACTGAGCATGAACAGGCCATTGCTGGCAGGCATCTCTCTTTTTCATCAGTAGCAAGGCACTGCGGCACCCCCCTGGCCGATGCGCCTGGCAGTCGAGCCAGAAAGCGAGAGGGGCTATTATGCTGCCTGGCCAGGTTACATGCCGCACAAGCGACAATCGAATAGGACTTGCTGAGAGCTGTCCCGCGTTGAGCGAACAGAGTACAGAGGAAACGGCCTACAGCGATCCGATGGCTGGTGAGAGTTCGGAAGGATACGCCCTCTGGAACGCCTTCGTGAGCGGCTGGCCGAAGAAAGCTCGTGATATGCTCGCTCTGCTTTGTGACCCGTATGCGGCCTGAGACAGGCTGTGAGAGCCTTTATAGGGGAGGAAGGGCTGAGTGAAGGACGGAGGGCATATCACGGGCAAGTAGGATCAGGTGGGTGGTTCCCACGCAGCGCAATAACCGCAAAGAGTGGTCACCGTGCATGCTCCTCACAGCGGTGTGAGCGGCATCCTAGAGCAGAGAGCTGGTCTCGTCTCTTCTCGGGTGCGAGGCAGCGGCTGGTGACAATAAGGGTGGCACCACGGGCGTAGGTGCAAGCGAGTTCTCAGCCCTAGTCGGTCTCGCCTTCGTCCTACTCTCGTCCCTTCAGGTTTCCAGGACAGGAAGGGGCGGGGGTTTTTTGATGCCCGCTCGCTCCTTCCCAGGACGTCATTCCCTGACCTTGAAGGAGTGTTGCACGATGACGACTAGCAATCAGCAACAGCAGACCGCCGAGCAACATGCCCTTGCAGTTGCTCTGCAGAAGATCGAGGCGGTGGAGGTTCCCGGGGGGAAGCGCATCGCTCTCGCTTATTCGGGCGGCCTCGATTCTTCGCTCTGTGTCAAGCTCTCCCAGCTCAAGTACAAGGCGCAGGCGCTCTACGCCATCAACGTCGATGTTGGCCAGGGACAGGATGAGATCGACATGGCCGTACAGCGAGCGACTCAGCTTGGTATTCAGCCGATCATCATCGATGCGCAGCAGGAGTTCTCTGAGCAGTGGCTGACAAAGGCCATTCAGGCTAACTCGGACTACAATGGCTACCCTGTCTCGACCTCGATGACGCGCCAGCTCATCGCCGCTAGGGTAGCGCAGAAGGCCCTGGAGTTGGGATGTGATGCCTTGATGGAGGGGTCCAGCGGCAAAGGTAACGACCAGTACCGCATGCATAACGTCTTTAGCCTCTTCGCTCCCGGCCTGGCGATCTTTGTGCCGGTGCGCGATTTCGACCTGACGCGCAGCGAGGAGGGGCTACTGATGGAGCACTACGGCGTTCCGATCGAGGAGATCATTGTCGGCGGCGATGACAAGACGCTATGGTGCCGTTCGATTGCGAGCGGCGGGATCAATCTGGATACGGAGCTACCCGACTCGATCTGGATCTGGCTGACTCCCCCTCAGCAGGCCCCAGATAAGCCGACGACGATCAAGCTGACCTGGCGCAATGGCCTGCCAGTGGCCCTGAACGGTCAGGAGATGCCGCTCAATGAGATGATCAAGAAATTGAATGTGATTGGTGGTGCCAATGGCATCGGCAAGATCGACATCTGCGAGGACGGCATCATGGGCCTGAAGTCACGTGAAATCTATGAGGCCCCCGCGGCTACCATCCTGCTGAAGGTCCATCGCGACCTCGAGCAGTTTTGTCTTACTAAGGAAGAGATCCAGCTCAAGCGCCCGCTTGAAGCTTACTGGGCGCACATGGTCTATCACGGTGAGTGGTTCCATCCTTTGAAACAGGCTCTTGATGCTTTTATCGCTGAGACCCAGAAGGTAGTAAACGGCGAGTACACGCTTCGGCTCTACAAGGGGAATATTGATATCATAGCACGCAAGGCAGAGGGCGGCCTCTTCTTCCCCGATGTGCGCTCGATCACAAGCGCTAGTTTCAACCAGAAGGAGTGCGCCGCTGTGGCCCATATTCGCGGCCTGCCTTATGAGTTGATTTCGCGCCGTAATCAGAAGCTGGGATTCAGTTCCGTGGGAGGGATCTGATCAATGCCGAAACTCTGGCAGAAAGCCTACCGCGTGAATGAGCAGGTCGAGCGCTTCGAGGCAGCACAGAATAGCGCTCTCGATATGCGCCTGGTGCGTCATGATGTCTGGGGATCACTGGCGCATGTGGCTATGCTTACCAGGATCGGCGTGCTGACCGAGGATGAACATAGAGCCTTGAAAGAGGCTCTGTGTAACATCCTTCGTCTGGCCGAAGATGGCCAGTTTGTGATTACTCCCAGCGATGAGGATGTCCATACGCGCGTCGAAAATTATCTGGTTGAGGTGGCTGGCGCTGTGGGGAAAAAGATCCATATGGCCCGCTCGCGCAATGATCAGGTGCTGGTTGACCTACGCCTCTATGCCAAGGAGCAGCTACACGCTATCGCCAGTTCGTTGCTGACGCTGGTGGAGACGTTGCAGCGCTTCGCGGCGGCTCATGCCGATGTGCCGATGCCGGGCTATACCCATATGCAGCGGGCCATGCTCTCGTCGGTGGGCCTGTGGGCCGCTGCTTTCGCCGAGGCCCTGCTTGACGATGAGCAGCTTCTGAGCACGGCTTATAGCCTGAATGATCAGTCGCCGCTTGGTTCCGCTGCTGGCTATGGGGTTCCTATCGCTATCGATCGCCAGTACACCGCCGAGCTGCTCGGCTTCGCGCGTGTGCAGAACAATGTGATCTATGTCCAGAATAGCCGTGGCAAGGTGGAGGCAGCGATTGTCCAGGCGCTAGCCCAGATCATGCTTGACCTGAGCAAGCTCGCTCAAGATATTCTGCTGTTTACAACAGCCGAATACAGTTTCTTCCGCGTGCCTCAGGAGCTGTGTACGGGCAGTAGCATTATGCCCCAGAAGCGCAATCTAGGCGTGATGGAGCTGGTGCGCGCCCGCGCGCAGACGGTGCTGGCTTTGCAGCAGCAGATTCTGGGCATTGTCATGGGTCTCCCTTCCGGCTACAATATGGACTATCAGGAGACCAAGCGCCCTTTCCTGGAAGCGCTGGATGTGGTGCGCGAGTGCCTGGAGATCTGTACGCTAGTGGTGGGGTCGCTGGAGGTGAATGTCGATCGCCTGGTCGCCGCCTGTACGTTTGAACTCTTCGCCGCCGATCGCGCCTACGAGCTAAGTCGCACCGCTAATCTGCCGTTCCGCGATGCCTACCGCATTGTTGGAGCCGAAGTGACGGCACGCCTCGATCGCCATGAGCCGCTGCCAACAGAGAACCGAGAGCAGTTGGTCGAGCGCTTAAAGATGCGTAATCACCTGGGTGGCGCTGGCAACCTTGGTCTGGAGCAGGTGGCTCAGCGACTGGTAGCCGCACAGACAGTTTGGCAGGAGCGGGCAGCAGCTTTTGAGAGGGCTATCCGGCAACTGATAGGGTCAGCACACTATGATCAGGATAGCTCCGCTCAGGATAGCTCCGCGCCAGCACAGGGCGGGATTCAGTCTAAGCATGGGGAGGCTTAAGCTGATGGCTACTGCGGTTCTCGCCTATTCCGGTGGTCTCGATACCTCTGTGGCAATCCGCTGGATTAAGGAAAAATATGACCTGGATGTGATCGCGCTGACGATCGATGTCGGCAATGACCGCGATCTGCAAAGCATCGCACGCCGAGCGGAGCAAATCGGCGCAGTGAAAGCAATCGTGGTAGATGCGCGCGCTGATTTTGTTCGCTACTTTGTCTGGCCGGCCCTGCAGGCAGGGGCGATCTATGAGGGTCAGTATCCACTGGCAACTGCCCTGGCCCGTCCTTTGATTGCCCGCCTGCTGGTGGAGGTGGCACGCGCTGAGGGCGCAGTGGCCGTGGCCCACGGTTGCACGGGTAAGGGAAATGACCAGGTGCGCTTCGATGTCTCAATCGCTACGCTGGCCCCTGATCTGAAAATTATTGCGCCGGTACGCGAATGGGGCATGACACGCGACAGCGAGATCGCTTACGCCGCTGAGCACAATATTCCGATTCCGGTGACGAATGCCAGCCCCTATTCGATCGATCAGAATCTTTGGGGACGCAGTATCGAGTGTGGCGTGCTGGAAGATCCGTGGGAGGAGCCTCCGGAGGATGTCTATGCCTGGACAACCAGTCCCTGGCTCTTTGGGCGCCCGGGAGGTCCTCCCATCCCTGAGCCAACTTATATCGAGTTGACTTTTGAGCAGGGTATCCCCGTGGCTCTCAACGGCGAGGAGACCAATGGGGTGACCTTGATCGAGACGCTCAACCGCCTGGCTGGTAAGTACGGTATTGGCCGCATCGATCATGTGGAAAATCGTCTGGTCGGCATTAAGTCACGCGAGATCTACGAGGCGCCCGCGGCAGTGGTGTTACATGCTGCTCATAAGGCTCTGGAAAGCTTGACGCTCAGCCGCGATCAGTTGCGCTTCAAGGAGCTGGTTTCTGCGGAATATGCACGGCTGATCTATAACGGGCAGTGGTATAGCGCCCTGCATCAGGATTTGGCGGCCTATGTCCAGAGCACCCAGCGCTTTGTTAGTGGCAAGGTGCGCGTGAAGCTGGCCCCGGGCCAGTTCGCCATCGTTGGACGCCAGTCTGAGCACTCGCTCTATAGCCATAGCCTGGCCACCTATGATACGGGCGACCAGTTCGATCATAATGCAGCCGTGGGCTTCATTAAGCTCTGGGGACTGCCGTTGCAAACACAGGCACAGGCTCAGCTTCTGCCCTCGCTTGGCATCGAAGGGAACCTGCTCAAGGGAGTCGAGGGCAATCTCTTGGAGAAAGGGCCGGCCCATCCTACTCCAGAAGCTCAGCAATGAATGAGCCACCGGTTGACATAGACTAGACGCGGCCAGAGCATCTAGCAGGCCGATAGGTAGGCAGCTAGGCTGTCTAAGCCTTGCCCTCTCTGGCCGCGTTACATGGCTGGCTAGCCATCTGACTGGTTGGTTGCCTGGAGAGCGGCTCGGACGCCGGGAACGACTTCGCTGGCGAAGCGCTGGATTTGACGCAGACGATCCTCTAGCGGCCAGTAGATAAAGGTATCTAGTCCTATTTCACGCGCCAGACGCGTTAGCTCCTCCGTCCAGTCCTGGACGCTAGCGCGGAAGGTGCCGCGTTCCCAGCCCGGGCCGCCTGTGGTGATCTGGCCAATGATATTGTAGATACGCCGGATAGCCTGCGGCGGACGCCCCGCTTGCTGAGCGGCTGTGTCGATCTGACGCTGCATGGCAAGCAGTTGCTCGGGCGCGGCATAGGTGCTGCTGGGAATCCAGCCATCGGCCAGACGCCCAGTGAGACGCAGCATACGCGGACGATAGGCACCCAGCCAGATGCCGATCGGGTGGATAGGACGCGGGCCGGGATGGGTCCCCTGAGCGCTGTAGTAGCGCCCTTCAAAGTGGATGCTACGTTCACCGCTCCAGAAGCGGCGGATAAGCTGGACTGCTTCCTCGAGGGCGGCAACCGCTTCACTAGCACTGCGCCGCGGTCCCCCCATGGCAACAATACCATCGGCGAAGGCGCCTGCTCCTAACCCCAGTTCAATACGACCGTTGCTGAGAACGTCCAGAGTAGCCACAGCTTTCGCAAGCATCAAAGGGGGCCGCAACGGTAGATTGGCAACATTAGGGAAGAAGCGCACGCGCTGGGTAGCCTGTGCTAGCGTGGCAATGAGGGTCCAGGTATCCAAGAAGCTGGCATTGTAGGGATGATCTTGAATGCCAATGAGGTCTAGACCTGCCTCCTCAACGGCGCGCGTCAGTTCCAACGGCCAACGCGGGTCGTCCGCCGTCGGATCGACATTCGCTCCAAAGAGGAGGGGAAGCCGTGAACTCGTCGGCGTTGCCATTGGCCTTGCTCCTTCTTCGTTCATGTGTCTATCTGTCTGTCTGTTCGCTCGCTCGCAGCTCTTCTGCCCCCCGGCCTGTCCTTGACGACGAGGCTACAGGCAACACTCGGGTACCAGGCCCTCTGGATACTCCCAGGCAAGTGGGCATTGAGTGACTCCCTGCAGTCCGGTGCGAGGTAGCAGTCAGGGTCAACGCTTAAGCTTCAGGAGGCGCTGGCGCCTGCGCGGAAGCGCGGCAGCACCTGGCGCGCCAGCAGCTCAACGGTCTGTAGATCTTCTAGCTCCCAGCTTCCCAGCATAAAAGCTGTGATGCCCAAATCGATATAGGCTTGAAGTTGCTCGGCGATCTGGTCGGGGGTTCCGAGTAGCCCTCTGCCTTGCAATCGGGCAGCTTCCTTTGCAGAAGGCACACAGGTGCAGCGACCAAACCAGCTACGTTGAAGCTGAGTAGGATCGCGCCCGAGCTGATGACAGGCTCTCTCGAAAGCAGCAAGCCGCTCCCGATAGGCGTCGGGCTTGATCCAGGCGGCATTCCAGCCATCAGCATAGCGAGCAACGATGTGAAGCAGGCGCGTGCCCAGGCCGCCGACAATGATGGGAGGCACCGGCTCCGGCTTGGGCTCGCAATAGGCACTGTGAACACTATAGTGCCGTCCTTGGAAGGTCACTTGCTCGTCGTTCCAGAGCGCTCTAATAATCTGTAGAGTCTCTTCAAGCTGCTCAACGCGAGCCCGCGGCTCGGGAAAAGGATAGTTGTAGGCGCGATACTCTTCCTCATGCCAGCCCGCACCAATGCCCAGCAGAAAGCGTCCTCCGCCCAGATATTGCAAGGTGGCCCCCATCTTGGCCAGAAGCGCCGGATTGCGAAAGGACTGGCAGAGGACCATGTGGCCAATGCGATATTGCGGATATAAAGCAGCAATATAAGTGAGAGCTGTCCAGCCTTCTAATACAGGCGAGCTGCCAAACTGTAGATGATCGGTGAACCAGAGAGAGTCAATCTGTTCGCCTATCAGGGCAATCTGTTGTCGCGCGATTTCCAGAAAGCGGCTGGCCTCCATCCCGCGTGCCGGTCCGGCATTGAGGACCCAGCCAAAGCGGATCTCTGTTATCATGGTTTGCCTTCGCTCGCATTCTCCTCGTTGCTTCCATTGTATCCCCGCGGCAAAACCTGCGACAAGACATATGCACTAGGGACTGTCTCGGTGACTGCGAAACTCTTCTCCCTCACGGGAGCAGACTGCACCGGCGGCTCTGGTCCCCCTCTCATTAGGAGAGCGAGCAAAAAAGACAGGCCGCTGCCACGGCTCGTAGAGCCGCTTGAGACCGAAAGACCTCCTTGAGTAACAGAGCCTCATAGGGTATAGTATACGGAACATCATCATCCCAGTGCATAAGGGTGAACATCCACATGCTGGTCTTTGAAACGATCCGCAGC
>NZ_JADGHT010000196.1 GCF_019683755.1 Thermogemmatispora sp.
CCTCCGCCGGCCCAGCGCAGAGGCCACCTCCAGCCGGTTGGCCTCTGCGCGTAGGGGAGTGAGCGCCAGCCGCCATGCCGCCCCTCTCCCTCCCCTTTCTTATCTTACCCACCACTCCACAGAAGGAGACGCCTGGCCGGGGCAGAACGAGTCGCCAGAGCACCGCGCCCCAGCAGGCGGACCTGTGAGTCAGGCAATCTAGCAAGACAGCAATGGAGAGAGGGACCAACCCCTTGCAGTGGCAAGCAGGGAGCGGTCCCTCTCCTCGTTTACTACTGGTTCTGCTGCGACACTAGCCCCTTTGAGCGGCTCAGGCTCGCAAGGCCGACCTCGGCACCCAGCATCAGCAGCGAGCTGGTCGCTGCTGCGGCCTGATTTTGCCTGGCCGGCCTTCGAACTGCACTTCCCTTCTACCCTGCCCTCACGCCCCCTTTTCACCAGCCTCGCTCAGGAGGGATAGAGGCGCGAAGCAGCATCCTCCAGCGAGCGCAGGATACTATCGAGCTGCGAGGGATTCTGAATATAGGCCAGCAGCCCTTTCCAGTACTCCTGCTCCATCGCAGACGGCAGCAAGTCATCCTGGCCCACACTGAAGTACTTCGCGTTCAGCAGCAGCTCAGCGGTGCGGCGCGAGACCGGATCAGGATAGACGCTGAGCGGCACCTGATTATTCACCGAGACAGCGCCGCCCTGCTTCGGCCAGATACTCTGACCTTCAGGCGAGGCCAGAAACTCCATATACTGGCGCGTCCCATCGTTATCGCGGAAAGCCGACAGGATATTGACAATCCCGGTCACCGCATTGGCGTACTGAGGAGTAATGGTCGGGAAAGGGAAAAAGTCGAAGTCAACCCCGGGCTGGATGCCGGGAAACTGCGTCTTAAGAAAGCTCGCCGTGAAGTCGCCGAGGAAGTACATATAGGCCTTCGGCGGATTCTCAAAGGGCAGATAGGCAGCATCTTGGAAATTGGTCGCCAGAATCGACTGCGGCGCCCCACTGATATAATGCTTGCCATTGACGATCTCGCCGAAGAGCTGGAAGGCCTGCTTGACACTTGGATGAGTCCAGGGGATCTTATGATTGACCCATTGCTGTGACAAATCCGGGCCATTAAGACTCAGATAGATCTGGTCCACCCAGTCCGCCGCCGGCCAGCCAGTGGACGAGCCACCTTCCACTCCCAACGACCAGGGATACTTACCACTGCTGGCGATCCTATTTGAGAGGGCAATCATCTCATCCCAGGTCTTGGGCGGCGTGTAGCCATTGGCCTTGAACTGCTTGGGGCTATACCAGACCGTGCTTTTCGTATTGACGCGTGGAATGACCGCGTAGAGATGGCCGTTGTAGGAAGAGACATCCAGCCAGATGCGCGAATACTGCTGCTCCATCTGGCTCATATTAAAGAACTTGTCAAGCTGAAGCAGCTTGCCCTGAGCCGCATACTGCTGAAACTCGGGCACGCTTGACATACCGGCCACATCGGGGGGATTGTTGCCACGTACGCGCGTGCTAAGCACAGCCCGCAGGTCGCTGGTCGGCTCCACGTTGACCTTAATGCCCGTCTTCTTGGTAAAGGCCGTATTAATCGCATTGAAGGCTGCCAGCTCTGCACCACTGAGCTGAGTGAGCACATCGATCGAGCTAACTTTAGGCACATTGCCGCTGCTGGTGTTCACGGTGCCGGTGCTTGTGCCACCGCAGGCGGCCAGAAGCGCCGTCGCCGCGCTGAGGCTCAGCCCCGCTGCTGTTGCCCGCTGCAGAAATTGGCGCCGATTAATGTTACTGGTGGTCAAGTACTCTTCGACGAGCTGGTCCAGCTCCTTCCGTGCACGCCGATCATAGATGTTCATCACTCACCGACCTCCTCATGCTACAGGAGTGTAGCGCGACCACAGAGAAGCTTCGCCGCCACGTTGTCGGCGTTGATCAAAGAGATGAGTTCGGGTAGCTGCTTCCTGGCTGGTTAGCTGGCTCCGCCCAAGCCTGGCCGTTCCGGGAAAGGGCCATCTCGCCCCGACCCGGCTCGACACTGGACCGGCCCGCAGTCTGTGCTGCTGGTTTGTCCGCGCATAGGTCCATGAGCAGCGCCTCCCTCAAAAGCCCACAGGCCAGGAGATCTACTGACTCGACCACTTTCACCAACAGCAACAGCACAACCAGAGAGCGCGCCTCTCCCCCCGTAAGGAGGCGTTCCTACTACATCCCGGCAGCCAGACGGATAAGCAACGCTCAGGCATAGCAGCGCCTAGACGAGCCGCTTTCTGCCTCCCCACACCTAGCCTGATCGGCAGCTAGCCGCCGGCGGCCGGCCAGAGACAAGAGACAAAGGAACAAGAGGGGAGACGCAGTAAGGCCCATCCACCAACCCAGGCCTAGGGTCCACTTCAACAGGGGCTTGGTTCCGCTCAAGAGACATCCGGACGAGCCAGGCAACAGCAACCAGCCGCGAAGGGCGCTTCTCCTCGGTCACATACCGTGGAGCAGGGGGCATGCTCTGCCTTCCCCACCTGCTAGACAGCCCTAAAACTAGAAGATGCCCCGCTTCTCCCCTTGTTCACTTCCCTTCATGAGAATGAGGATACCATACCCGGCTCCAGTTGTCCAGAGGATTTGCACGCCACACCTATAGAGGAAGGCAATGCTAGTTTGTGCTTTTCTAAGATTATACATCTTCTTCAACAGATCAGCATATGTGTCGATCGCACATGATCTGCATGCCCTCCTGATGAGCCAATGAGCCTGTGAGCGACCCAGCAATCATCAGCCTGGCTCAGCCTCGCTCAGCCCCTACCATCAGTCCCACCAGCTCATTGCTAGTAGTCTCAGCGATGCGCCGCTCACCTACCTTCTGGCCACGGCGCATAACTACTACGCGGTCAGCCACTGCAAAGATATCCTGCATATTATGGCTGATCAGAATCACCGGCACCCCACGCGCCCGCAACGTGCGCACCAGCTCCAGAACCTTGTGCTGCTCCGCCACCCCCAGGGCGGCGGTCGGCTCATCCATGATCATCAGGCGCGCATTCCAGTAGATGGCGCGGGCGATCGCCACCGACTGCCGCTGGCCTCCCGAGAGCTGGCGAATGGGCTGGCGCAGATCGGGAATGTGAATATCGAGCTGCTCCAGCACACGCCGTGTTTCCTGCAGCATATAATGCTCATCCAGCTCTTTCAGCAGGCCCCAACGGCGTCGCGTCGGCTCGCGGCCCAGAAAGATATTAGCCGGGGCATCCAGGTTCTCACAGAGGGCCAGATCCTGATAGATCGTCTCGATCCCCCGGCGGCGGGCCTCCATTGGAGAGGCAAAGGCGACCTCCTGTCCTTCGAAGAGCACTTGACCGCCATCCGGGCGATAGACGCCGGAAATGACCTTGATCAGCGTCGACTTCCCGGCCCCATTGTCGCCGAGCAGGCCCACCACCTCGCCGGGCCAGACCTCTAGACTGACGCGATCAACAGCCACCAGGCCGCCGAAACGCTTGACCAGCTCGCGCACCACCAGCACGGGCTGGGTACCTGCAGCGCTCGTCGTCGCAGCCGGCTCAGCTTCGACCTCGGGAAGCTGCGCTCTCTCTTCTCGCATAGCACTCACTCCTCACGCTCTGGGCACAACAAACGCGCGGCCACGGACCAGCCCCCTGCCCGCTCGCTCAAGGCCAAGGCCAGAGCCACCAGCGTCGCCTTTGCTGGCCCTTCGAGCAGGCACAAGCCAGCTTGCGGTCCCCTAGCGGTTCAGCACGCGGGCCTTAGCCTGGTCCATCATGACCGCCAGAATAATGACGGCCCCAATGGCCACGAACTGCCAGTAAGGATCAATCCCGATGATCACCAACCCATTTTGAATGACATAGATGATCAGCGTGCCAATCAGCGTTCCCACCAGCGTCCCCTCGCCTCCAAAGAGCGAGGCCCCACCAATGACCACTGCCGCGATCGAATCGAGCAGGAGCGGATCGCCAGCGTTGGCATCGCCGTTGGTGAAGCGCAGGACATAGAGCACACCAGCCACCGAGGCCAGAAAAGCCGAGAGCATATAGATTTTCAGAGTCTGGCGCGCCACCGGGATACCGGCCCGGCGAGCGGCCTCTGGGGCCCCTCCCAGGGCATAGGTATGGCGGCCAAAGCGCGTGCGGCTCAGCAGCCAGTGACAGAGCACAAAGGCCACGATGGCCACGATCAAGGGGAAAGGCAGAATGGAGATGAGATCACGCGGCCTGGCCCCTGGGGGCAACGTCGGCGCATGGAAAAAAGAGAAGCCGACCGCCGGGTGATAGTAGAGCAAGTAGCCATTGCCGATGTCGCCCACGCCGGGGATCTGCACACTCACCGGCTGCCCGCCGCCAGAGAAGATAAAGCCTAGGCCGCGCGCAATGCCATACATTCCCAGGGTAGCAATAAAGGGCGGCACGCGCAGGCGTCCGATCAAGATGCCGTTGACCAGCCCGGGCAGGGTGCCAACGCCCAGCGCAATCAGAATACTCAGCGGTAGTGCCAGCCCCAACCCGAGCGGCAGCCGCCCCACTAGGGCATTGAGGACCACCGCCTCAATCACCGCCGCCAGGCCCATCGTAAAACCGGTCGAGAGGTCGATCCCCGCCGCAATGATGACAAAGGTCTGCCCCAGCGACATCAGCAGAGCCAGCGCCATATCGTTGACGATCGACTGCAGATTCAGCAAGCTGAAGAAGCCAGGGCCGGTCAACGAGAAAAAGAGGAGGAGCAGCAGCAGAAACAGCCAGGCCCAGAAGCGGCTGATAACCTCTAACGGGCTGCCTTTGGTTTTGACCGCCGGCAGGGCCAACTGCTGAAGCATCTTCGCCATAGGATTTCTCTCCTTCCGCTGCAGCCAGGTTGCTGACCAAGCTCTCCCAGACAGCGAATCGCGCCGCCCCGCCGCCGCTGCGCCAGCTCAGTCAGAGCAGTCTGGTCCACTACATAGCAGCCCAGGACGAACCGGCGCGGCGGCGGTGTCTGAGCGCCTGGAGCGAGCGAGCCGGCTAGACGACCTGCCTGGGCTGGCTTACCAGCTTTTGCCTTGCCAGCTCGCTCGTCTACTTTTCTCCACAGGCAGAGAGGCAGCGTGTACTCAGCTACTCTTGTAAATGGCCGCTTGAGCCTCGGGGGTATCGACGTTCTCGCGGGTAATAATCACATAGCCGGTGGGAACTCGCTTCTGAATAGCGCTCATATTGCCTTTGAGGGCGTCGACGGCATATTGCACGCCGATGCTTCCCATGTCAGCGGGCTTCTGGGCGATGACAATATCGACGACGTTATTTTTCAGATCGACGATGGCCTGTTCGGGAGCATCGAAATTGGCAATCTTGACCTGGCCCTGCTTATGGGCATTCTTGACCGCCTGAGCTGCTCCCTCAGAGCCATAAATATTGGTACCGAAAATGCCGGCCAGATCGGGCACGCGCTGCAGCATGGCCGTCGTCTGCTCGGCGGCCTTGGCGGCACTATCACCGTTGAAGTCGACGCCGACCAGCGTGACGGCGCCGTGGGTAGCCGCAATAGCCTCTTTGCAGCCCTGCTCGCGCTGATCAGTGGTGCTGGTACCCGGCACCGTATTCTGAATATAGACCTTGCCATGTCCACCGATGGCTTTGATGAGGGCCTCGCCGGCGATCTTGCCGCCCTGAACGTTATCCGAGCCGATGTACGAGAGCGGGAAGGTCACTGGCCCATGCACATAGTCACCATCACCAATATAGGTGTCGACGGTGATCACCTTGATGCCCGCATTGCTGGCCTGCTGCAGCGGGGCAATCATGGCTTGCTTATCGCAGGGGGCAATGAGGATGGCATCGACTTTGCGCGCTACGTAGGCGTTGACGATAGGGGTTTGCAGGGTGGCAGTCTGGACGCCTTACTGTGGCTCAGGGCTTGCTTGACGAGGGAGGTAAAGGCCTTGAATAAGGTTGAGAGGTAGCCAAACAACGCTTTCCTGCCCGGTTGACCCGAGCGGTTACAGGTTTGGTATAATCAGGATGCGTTCTTTAGCGTGTGATGGCTAGTACTTACAGGCTATTTACATTAGCACTAATCAGTGTTATCCTAATTGACATCAGGAGGTATGGTCAGGCAATGAGCTTGAAGGATTATCGTGTGTCCCTTCATTGGTCTGCAGAGGAGTTGGCAAGGAGGGCGGGAGTCAATGCCCAGACTGTTCGGCGGATTGAGCGAGGATCGCCTGCCTATCTCCATACAGCACAAGCGATCGTTGATGCTTTGAGTGAAGGCCTTGGCAGGAAGGTAACGATTGATGAGGTCGGGATAAAAATAAGAATCAACTAGCATCAAATGGCTCGGGATGATGTCCCGAGCCGCTGACCTGCTGATTGCTCATCCTATAGATTGGTTGGATTGGGAAGGGCGACCAATCTATAGGGTATATGGACAGCGAGGTCTGGATGTAGTATGCCACGTCTGACCCCGGCTGTCAAGCGCGATCAGCGGTCTCCCCTGTCTGTTTTGTCCGATGGTACATCGTTGGTCGCTTGCTGGCTGCCGGGGTCGTGTTGCCTTGGCAAGACCCCGCGCGTCCCAGCAGGCCCAGAGAGGATTGATGTCCTGTCCCTGTGTTGTTGCCAGAGGAAAGGAGTATGACTCATCATGGCCGAGCTGTCTGGTTCCACGGGGTCCCCTGATCCACAGCACCCCCTGAACGCTGTCCTGTTCCCCGACCGCGCGGGGTTCCCGCACGAGTCCCCCGCTGATCCGCCTGCCGCGGCGACGTCGGCCCGACAGCAGGAGACGGCGGCGGTCTCCCCCGTCCCTTCCCCACGCTGCGCGCTGCGCGTCAGCTTGACCGAAGGGGAACCCCCGGAGCTCGTGCATGTCCCCTACATCGAGGTCCGTGATCCCGACTTCGTCGCCGGCTATCACCGCGGAGCCAGGTGCTACTTCGAGGAGGCCCTAGATGAGGAGGGCATGGCCAAGGTTTGGGAACTGACCGATCGCGAACTCACCGAACTCGTGATGGATCTCTTCAAGGAAGGCCGCTGGGACGAGCCTCCTGGGCGCGGAAGCTGGCGGGCATGGGCGGCCTGGTCGGCAGGGTTCCTGGCCGGACTCATCTCGGCCCGCATTCCCTCAACCTTGCCCCTCTACGGCAATTGTCCGCATTGCCACCAGCCTGCTGAGGCGTGCGGGGGCTGTCGCCGGTGCGGCACCTGCACCTGTCCACGCCCGGGCAGCAGCCAGGTGGCTCACTAGTCCATGAGACGGGATGGCCTGCTCCCAGGGTCCGGTACCGCACGACGGCCCTGGGTCCTGGGAGCAGGCAGGCGGCGTCTCCGGCTTCACTAGCGAAGAGGAGGAGTCTGGTATCATGGCCCAGGTGCAGCGAACCATCCCGCTACTGCTGCCAGCCGATGAGGACCTGCGGGAGACGCTGGCCGTCTTCCAGCGGGTCCAGCAGCAGCTCTCGGCCCCCTGCTTCAACGAGGGCCAGCCGCTCTCCGCCGTGGCCCTGCATCGGGCCTGCTATCACGAGGTCAAGGGCCAGCTCAACGCGCAGATGACCTGCACCGCCATCCGACTGGTGGCCGCCGCCTACCAGAGCGCCCAGAGTAACCGTCGCCCGCCACAACGCCCGTTCCAGTTCCGGCGCCGACGAGCGTTGTTTCTGATCGGCTCGCGGGGACGCGATGCCAGCCTGCGCCCCGATGGCACCCTCTCCATCTGGACCGTCGCCGGACGCAAGCACCTCCCCGTCCGCGTGCCGGAGGCCTTTGAGCCACGGCTGGCACAAGCGAAGAGGATCGATAGCCTCACCGTGCTGGAACGCGATGGGCGGCTGCTGGGGCGGCTGACGATCACGCTGGAGGTACCTGATCCTCCGACGGCCCGCCCAGAGACCGAGGCCGTCGTGGGGATCGATCTGAACGAGACGAATGCACTGGTGGCGGTGGATGGCCAGGAGCGGGTGCTGTTCGTGAGTGGGAAAGCGGTGAAGGTGCGCAATCGGCGCACGGCGAAGACGCGGGCGAGACTGCAGCGGAAGCTGGCGGCCCACAAGGCACAGCACCGGGACACGCGCAGTGTCCGACGGGTGCTGAAACGGCTTGGCCGCCGGCAACGGTACCGCACCCAAACCTTCGCGCAGACGGTAGCAAAGCGCCTGGTGGAGTGGGCGCCACCGCCGGCGGTGCTGGTCTTCGAACGGCTCCAGGTACCATCGCCGCGGAAAGAGCAGATCCGGGGACGAGCGTTGCGGCGCCGGCTCGCGCTGTGGCAGCGGGGGCTGATCCGGCGCTGGGTCGAGCAGCGAGCACAGGAGCGAGGGCTGCAGGTGGTGGAGGTGAACCCGGCCTACACCAGCCAGATCTGTTCTCGCTGTGGGCAACGGGGGAACCGGCGTCGGCATGTCTTCACCTGTCCGCAGTGCGGCTCCCAGGAGCACGCCGATATCAACGCCGCGCGCAATATCCGTACACGCTGTACTGTCCTGCGGGACAGTGGGCTGCTGTCAACCAGCCCCGAAGCCCGGGCCGACAAGGCTACGGGCAAGCCGCCTGCTGGTACGGGCGGCAGTTGACTGTGCGGGGCCGTCAACCAGCAGAGTCACACCCAACTCTTTGGCTTTGGCTTCAGCTCCCTTCTGCATGGTAA
>NZ_JADGHT010000197.1 GCF_019683755.1 Thermogemmatispora sp.
AGAGTGATCATTATAGATCCTAATATTTCGCACTGTCAGAAGATTACCAGCATCTTAGGAGATGAGCATCATATCGCTATCTCCAGCGCCGACGACTCTGTCTCTCTTATTCAAGAGCAGAGCCCGCAGAGGTCGCCCGCAGATTTCTGGATTATCAACCAGGAGATTCTGCCCAAGCTGGCAGCGCCCCCTCGAGGTCAGTACATCGTGCTGGCCAATGACGTTCGCTTTGACCAGCTCCACTGGGCCTACGAACAAGGTGCCCTCGGCTATCTGCTTGCCAGCGCCCCAGCTAATCTCTGGCGCAGTGCCATCCAGCTCCCCCCAGGCCATTTCCTGATCGACCCCTCAGTTGCGCCTCTGCTCTTCAGCGACGTCTTCCCCTCGCACAGACTCCATGCGGAACTCAGTCAGCTCACAGCTCGCGAGCGCGAGATCCTTTCTCTGCTCGCGGCGGGTTGCTCCAATAAGGAGATCGCGGCGCAGCTTGGCATTTCCCAGACGACCGTTAAAACGCATATCGCCCATATCTATCGTAAGCTTGATATTCGAGGAAGAGCTTCCAAATGTTCGCGTTATCCTCTTGAGAAGGTCACAGCAGTCGACAATAGCAGCGATGAACGCGACGGCCTGCTGGCAATTCAGTCAGGGACCGTTCGCTGTTGGTCAGTCCCTAAGTAAGAGGCAAAGGAGGCAATAGCTATGATTCTCTGGGTCGGTATCGTGCTGATTGCCATCGGGCTCCTGATCGGCTTGATTCTGATCAGCATTGGGCGGCGATCGGTTCCCGCGCGCTCCCCCGAGGAGTGTGCTCGTCTGCGGGAGCAATTGATCGCCTCCGGTCTCTCGCCGCGAGTGGCTGAATATGTTGCTCAGGGCAATCGCCTTGAGGCCGTCAGAGCCTATCGTGAGGAGACAGGCCTTGGGCTGAAAGAGGCCACGCGCTATATCGATGAGCTACTCAAGCAAGGTCTGTGACCTGCTGCCCGCCGAGCCGAAGGCACCAGTGAGGGTGAGGACCAGGGAGGTGTTGACTTTCTGCTGCACGAGGGATAAGGATTCTTCTCCATCTATAAGCCAGCGAATAAGGAGATGGCCAGCGTACTGCTCTAAGGTAACACTCTGAGCGCCAGTGTGCTGTTCGCTTCCCCATGTTTACCATGCTGGCTGCCTCTCTCAGGCCAGTTTAACTACCTCGCTTGGCCCGGCTCCAGAGGTTGAGAGCGGGCCATCTCTCCTGGAGGTCTTGTCCGTGCGCTCCTCTCCTTGCCAGGTGGCACAACTTGCAGAGGGCGGGAGCGTAGATATATAGTGAAGGGGCGAATAGGCAGCCCAGCGGAGTGCCAGGCCAGAGAGCAGGGCCATATGGCTCAGAGGCACTGCTGCTTTGCCTTCACGGCTCTGCCCTGACGACCGGCCCTGCTGTCGCGAGGCACAGAGCCAGGGCTGTTCACATGATGCTATTTGGACTACCATCACACTCAGCTCGGCCCGGGCAAAAGGAAGCATGGTGGCTCGCTGTCTCAATCCGCGCGGAGGACATGACAACCCTGAGAGCGCTGTCTCCTGTCGGCGTTGCGAGTTTCTCATCGAGGGGGCGCGCATCGGCAATTACCAGGTCACAGCTTTTATTGGCTCGGGTAGCTATGGTCACGTCTACCAGGTCCGCGAGGCGGAGCCGCTCAGCCGCACCCTGGCACTCAAGGTTCTGCGCTTTGATCAGCTCAACGACAAGGCCCTTGGCAGCTTCTTTGACGAAGCGCGGCGCATTGCGACCTTGCAACATCCCAACATTCTCCCCGTCTACAGCTTTGGCCAATTGGAAGACGAGCGCCCCTATCTGGTAATGGAGTATGCGCCGCAAACCATCTATGATCTCTTCCGCAAAGCTGACGGGAGCCGGCGGCCTGCCTTTGCTGAGGAGCTGCTCCCCTACGTTCAGCAGGCCGCCCAGGCCCTCTATTATGTCCACCAGAACGGCGTCATTCATCAGGACGTCAAGCCGGGCAATCTGCTGATCGGACGTAACGGGCAGCTCTTGCTCTCGGACTTCGGCACAACCTTCTACCTGGGTATGCAGACCCACGCTTCGCTTGGCGAGGTGACGGGCACCGCGGCCTATATGGCTCCCGAGCAGTGGCAAGGAAACCCCCGCCGCGAGAGCGATCAGTACGCCCTGGCTATTTGCTGCTACGAGTTACTGACCGGACGCCTGCCCTTCTCCTTCAGTCGCCTGGAAGAGATGTGGCGGGCTCATCTCCATGAGCCTCCACCGCCACCTCAGCAGTGGAATCCCCGCCTGCCCGCCGAGGTGGCCGCCGTTCTCCTGCGTGCCCTGGCCAAGGACTATCATCAGCGCTATCGCGATACGCAGCAATTCGCCAGCGCCTATGCCGAGGCTGTGACGATCGCTCTCCAACGCTATGTCTGCGAGCGTTGCGGCTTCCAGAACCGCAGTGGCGCTCAGCGCTGCAGCAACTGCGGCGCCGACTACGACGATCGCACCTGTCCCTACTGCCATGTGCCGGTGCGCTTTGGCCAGCGCTGTTGCTCAGCCTGTGGACGCCTGACTATTCCTCCCACCCTTGTCCGCCATAGCCCTCTGCTTGGGATCAGCATTCGCCAGGGACGCTACGACATCAAGCGCGTGCTCAGGAGTCGCGACGAGACGCGCGTCACGACGATGGTGGCCATTGATCACCAGGCAAATGGTGCCGAGGTGGTGCTCAAGCGCTGGGAGTGCACCGACTTTCCTCTGGCGCGGCGTGCTCAGGAACTGGCCCATTATGACCGCGCTAGCGAGGCGCTGGCTCGCCTGCGCCATCCACTCGTGCCGCAGGTGCGCGAGCGCTTCGCCGAGGGCCGTCACTATTATCTGGTCTTGACCTACATCGACGGCGAAAGCCTGGAGGAGCGCCTGCAGAAGCTGCTGCGTCCTCTTCCTGAGAGCGAGGTGGTGGTCTGGCTCCATAGCGTGCTCAATATTTTGGTTGCCCTGGAGCAGCAGCAGCCCCCTCTCTACCACTTCGATATCTCGCCCGCTAACATCATTATTGAGCGCCAGCGCGGGCGGGCCATGCTCACCGGCTTCCAGCTTCCACCCCCGCCGCTTGAGAGTACGCCAGGCGCGCGCACCCAGCACCGCACGACGCGCAAGCTGGCTCTTTCTCCCTATCTGCCTATCAAGGATAGGCGCTACGACCGGCGCACCTGCATCTATATGCTGGCGGCAAGCATGCACCATGTCCTTACCAACCAGGCGCCGCCGCACTATCCAGCCTATCCGCCGGTGCGCCAGCTCAATCCCGAGGTTTCTCCGGCCCTGGAGGCGCTTCTCGCTCGTGCCCTCCAGGAGGAGCCAGCCGCCCGCTATCAGACTTACCAGGAGATGCAGCGTGCGCTGAAGCCGCTCCTACCCCGCAGCGGAGCCGACGCCCAGCGCACGCCGTCTTGAGCCGCCTCCTGTTCGGGAGTTCCCTCGGTGCGGTCTCTCTTCCAGAGCAGCTAGTAGGCCACGGTAAAGCGCTGGCGTACAAAGCGCGGCTGCTCTATTTCATCGAGGAGGGCCACCGCGTAATCTTCCATCGAAATGCGGCTCTCGCCCTTGTCATTGGTCACGAGCTGATCGGTTCCCAGGCGATAGCGTCCCGTGCGCTGGCCCGGTTCAATGAAGGCTGCTGGACTGAAATAGGTCCAGTCTAGATCAGCCCCCTGCTGGCGATAGATCTCTAGCGCCTCTGCCGCAGCGGAGGCAATGGGACGCCACGCGGGCGGGAAATCGGGGGTGTCCATCAGGCGCACACCAGGCGCTACTTCCAGGCTCCCAGCGCCGCCAACCACTACCAGGCGCTTGACCCCCGCCCGCTTCAGTCCTTCAATCAGGGCCTGAGCCGCCTGCACTACCATGCGTGGGTCCTCGGCTTCTGCGCGTGATGGTCCGACAGCGCTGATCACTGCATCATAACCACTGACCAGCCGGGCCACAGCGGCAGGATCAAGCACGTTGCCCGCCTCAAGACTCAGACGCGGATGACTCAGGGTCAGTCGCTCGGGATGCCGCGCTACGCCCTTGACCTCGTGACCGCGGTTCAGTGCCTCTTGGATAATGCGCTGGCCAATATTGCCAGTCGCTCCAAAGACAACGAGTTTCATTCCTCTATGCTCCTTTCTTTTCTTTCAAGCGATTTGTAGATGGTGCCATCCTTCTCTCTTCTCATGCGCCACTGCCGTAGGCTCGGATAAGAAACGCTAGGCCAGGACCCCGTTCATTAGGCCGCCCGGTGCCAGGCGCCCTATTTGTAACCATTATAGTTATGAATAGGGGCCTAAAAAAAGCAGTATCACTGAGATGGCGATGATCGTCCTTCCTCCTGAGCTGTGGCCAGGACCTGGGCAATGGTCTGGCGCGCCAGTACTTGCTTAAAGGCAGCCTCGGCCTCGCCAAAGTAGGTCAGCAGAGTACGCTGAATGTTGCGCCCGATTGGGCAATCGGGATTTGGCATGCTATGGTGAAGAGCCAGCAGAGGACCAGCTCCCACGGCCTCATAGACATCCAGTAGACTGATACAGGCCGCATCGCGCCGTAAGCGCCAGCCGCCACCCACGCCTGGCTGCGAGGCCACCAGCCCGGCCCGGCTGAGCAAGCCCAGGATACGACGAATAAAGACCGGGTTAGTATTAACGCTACCAGCGATGCGCTCGGAGGTCAAAGGGTCCTCCTCCGTCTGCTGAGCGAGCAACGTCAGGATATGGATCGCAACGGCTAGCCGTGTGTCTTTCGTGTGACCATCCCTCCTGCCCTGGCCTATCTGTAACCAGTATAGTTTCAGATCAAAGAAGTTGTCAAGGGCCACGTGGGCGCAGCAGAGCTGAGTGGAGAGGCCCGTGGCAAACGGCAAGCACTAGCTTGCTGATGCTGGCCCTCAGTCAAAAAGAAAAGGGAGCAATCTTGTAGCGATTGCTCCCGTTCTTCCTTCCGCCGCCGAATAGCATCACTGTCCTCGCGGCTCCTGGCAGGATGGTCAGCGAACAGGGGTACGTCTGGGGCTAGTGGCTGACCTGGGCCTGCTCGCGCTGCTCAATTGGCACGTAAGGGACATCCTTGGGGCCGACATACTCGCCGCGCGGGCGGATCAAACGGTTGTTAGCGTACTGCTCCATCACGTGGGCTGTCCAGCCAACCACGCGGCTGCAGGCGAAGACCGGTGTATCTAGATCGACTGGAATGCCCAGCAGATAGTAAACTGTGGCCGAGTAGAAATCGACGTTGGCATGGAGTCCCTTCTGTTCCTTGACATAGGACTCAATGGCGCGCGACATCTCCACCCAGCGCATATCGCCTTTACGCTGGCTTAGCTCCACAGCAAAGGCATCCATATGCTTGCCGCGCGGGTCCTCGGTGCGATAGACGCGGTGGCCGAAGCCCATGATACGCTCCTTGCGCTCCAGCATGCCGCGGATGTACTCCTGAGCATGGCTGACATCGCCGATGCGCTGGAACATGCGCATCACCTGCTCATTGGCCCCACCATGCAGTGGACCCGAGAGCGTCCCGATAGCCGCCGTAATTGCCGCATACATATCAGCGAGAGTACTGGCCGCCACGCGGGCGGAGAAGGTCGAGGCATTCAGCTCGTGATCGGCGTGCAGGATAAGAGCTACATCAAGGACATGAGCCTCATAGGGATCGGGCCGCTCCCCTTTGAGCATGTAGAGGAAATTCTCCGCATGGCTGCCATCCGCCAACGGTGCGATCGGCTCTCTCCCATTGCGAATGTGGTCCCAGCCAGCCACGATCGAAGGCAGCAGCGCCGTCAGGCGCACAGCCCGCTGTAGATTGGCTTGCTGGGAACGATTGCTGAGATCGGGATCGGTGGTAGAGAGCGCGGAAACGGCAGTGCGGAGAACATCCATCGGAGGCGTCGAGGGAGGGAGCAAGCGCATTAGATCGACCAGCCGTCCTGGCAGTGCACGGTTTGCCCGTAGCTCCGCGCTGAGCGCCTCGAGCTGTGCGCGGGTCGGCAGCGTCCCATACCAGAGCAGGTAAGCGGTTTCTTCGAACGAGGAATGTGCAGCCAGATCGTGAACGTCAACACCGTAATATGTCAGTTTGCCGCGCTGACCATCAAGATCACAGATACGGGTATGAGCGGCAACGACATCTTCAAGACCTTCGGTGGTAGGCATAGAAGCTCCTTTTGAGGACGTATGCTTCGCTTGAGCAGTAGGCGGAGCTCAACGTCCGACGTGTCGGGCAGCCGCTGCTTCCACAGCGAAGCAGACTACTTCGCCACAACAAATCATATGGGTTGTGTAAAGTATTATAAACTTGCCTTTCCAGTGGTGTCAACGTAAATCGAGCTGGCAGGCGCCTGCTCATCCTAGCACCTGCCAGCCGATCTGGCCAATCACGCTCTCGGGAATGGCAGCAGCCAAGAGGAGCGGGCCAACCGATGCGCCACCCGGCCCTGGAGAGACTCACGCGCTATCTCGGCTGTCACGCCTGAGCCGTGTCCAGGATCGAGTTCAGCGATCGGTTGATCAGTCGTGGACGGTAGCGAGACCAGCCAGCAGACCTTTGTCGCTTCTACCGCCGTCTCTCTCTAGGGCGCCCGCGAGGCTAGCGGCTCCCGTTGCCGCTCTGGAAGCGAAGGGGCCCCGCCGCGGCCTCCTCCCTGAAGCAGGCGCTGGCCAAGCTTGAGAAAAGGACGCTCTACCAGCAGATAGGACAGGAAGGCCAGTGGCAGCACCGTTACCCCTACCCAGAGCCAGTAGCAGCCGTAGATCAGCCAGTGGTTCAGCCCGCTCAGCCACGGCTGAATATGAGTGCTAAAGTAGGCGATGAGCGGGAGATGCCAGATGTAAAGACTATACGAAACCAGACCAATCCAGCGCAGATAGCGCCAGGAGAAAAAGGAGCGCAACAGAGATGGCCCAAAGAGCAGGCCTGTCAGGCAAGAACCATAAGCCAGAGCGAAGCCGAATTCGCTCAGAGTATCGTAGAGTGGCAGAAGGCCACCTAGCCACGGAAAAGCCCCGACATCATGGTTCAAGTGCCAGAGCGCCATGGCCCCGAACAAGGCCAGTCCGAGGGTCCAGAGAGCCAAGCTCCCGCGCCGCAGGCCTCCGATCAAGCCACTGGTAGGCTTGACCAGGCACCCATACGTGTAGCAAGTTGCAATCAGCATGCCGATGGCAAAGTCCTCCAGAAACTTGCCTGCCATGCCATAGACAAAGAAGAGCATTACATTCAGGACCGCCCGCGGCACCAGGGGCAGGCTGGCCACCGGGTGATCGACGTAATAGTCTCCCCAATGACGCACGAGCAAGGCATAGGCGATGACCAGGACCAGCACCGCACAGATCAGTGGGAAACGCCGGCGCTGCGGCAGGCGCCGCAATAGCAGAAAGATACCCAGTGATAATAAGGGCAGGAGCAAGTAAAACTGCCATTCAATCGCCAGGGTCCAATATGGACCATTGATCTTGCGAAAGGTCTCCGGCGTCGAATCCATAAAGAAGGTCACGAAAAGCAAGAGCTCGCGCCAGTGGGCTGGCTGCCAATACTGTGGCTGCCAGAGCGTGATCAAGATGAAGAGCGACACATAGTAAGCTGGCCAGATCCGCAAGGCACGCCGCAGGTAGAAGCGGCGCACCGAGGGCCAGGGTCGCTCTTCGCTCAACAGTGCCCCCACATAGGGCAGGAAGAGAAGAAAGCCCGACAGAATGAAGAAGAGCGTTACTCCTGTGCTGCCCACAAGCAGGAACGAACTGACCAGCGGCTGGTGCAGCGGCTGCCAGAGATGCTGATGATAGGTCGTCCAGTTGACATGGAACACCAGCACGGCCAGGCAGGCCAGCGCGCGTACACCATCGAGCATGGGAATCGCATTGCCGCGTAGATCGTTCTCCATGAGCGTTGGCAGAGCATACGGGAGACGCCGCAGCCAGCTACCACCGGCCCGTAACCACCGCCAAGGGGAAAACTGGCGCATCACTTCCAACAGCAGAGAGATCGTAGACATCGTTCTCACATAGTGGGACAACGCGTCGGGCGCCACAAAGGTGACAGGTATCGGTATATTTTCCTACATTGTAGGATAAGTTGAACAATACATATACATGCATAGATAGAGGCAGCCGAGAGGCTGCTTCACCAGCAACAGGCATCTCTGTCTGGCGGCGGCGAGCTGTGATATGCTGAAGGCCAGCGGGTTCATTGGTGCCAGGGGGTAGGGTACTAGTGAGCAGCACATCACACATCGAAGAGAGGGAGGCCTCGCCCATGTCGCTTGATCTGCCACGCTTGCTGATCGCTGGCACCGCTAGCGGCGTTGGGAAGACGCTGATGAGCTATCTACTGATCGCCGAGCTGCGGGCGCGGGGCTGGCGCGTGCAGCCCTTTAAGGTTGGCCCCGATTATTTGGATGCCTCGCATCTGGCACGAGCTGCGGGACGCCCCTGCTACAATCTCGATACCTGGCTGATGCCCTCGGAGCGCCTTCAGACGATCTTTGCGGCGGCCTGTCGCGACGCCGACCTGGCTATTATCGAAGGCATGATGGGCCTCTACGACGGACGCGAAGCTCAAAGCGACGCCGGCAGCGCAGCCGAGATCGCTCAACTG
>NZ_JADGHT010000011.1 GCF_019683755.1 Thermogemmatispora sp.
CCACCCTTCCGAGCATACAGTCCCCACTTGTTACTAGTATTATATGTTGCTCTTCCGATGATGGGTACGTTGCCAGCTAACAAATTTTGCGCCATAATGAGCATGTAGCTAACACATAAAAGCGCACAAGGATGGTTCAGCGATGAGTCGGAGCACTGAGGCCGCTGAGCGTTCGGAGTTCGCTCGCCTCTTGACTGAGCTGCGCCAGAAGCATGGCCTTTCTCAGGGTCAGCTTGCTCAGGCGAGCCGCCTTTCACGGACCTATATTTATCATTTGGAGGTCGGCATGCGCGCTAATCCGTCTCCGCATGTGGTGCGCAATATTGCCCGCGCCCTGGAGTTGCAGGGCGAGGAGTGCCAGCGGTTCTATGAGGCGTATACGCGCTTGACCGGCCAGCATGTGGAGCCGGATCATTTGAGCAGCGCTCTGCTGGAGCTGGGCGAGCTGGCCAGTCTGTTGGTGCAGAGTACGTCGTACCCGGCCCATTCTCTCGATCGCCTCTGGTTCCTGCATTCTTGGAATAACGCTTCTCTTCGCCTCTTTGAGATCGATCCCCATCTGGCCGAGCATCATCCTAGACTGCATTTGTTGGAGTTCGTCTTTGATCCGCATATGCGCCGCCGCTTCCACGGCTGGGAGGATTTGGCTCGCCGCCTGGTCAGCGATTTTCTGTACAATACGCATACGATGACGCATTTGCCCGAGTATAAGGAGCTGTGGCGCCGTCTGCGCGAGTTGCCGGAGTTTAAGCGGATTGCTGCGGCGGCCTATCCCAGCGGGAAGCCGGCTCCTTCCTTTGTTTTCCAGGTGCAGCATAGCGAGCTGGGTCGCCTGACTCTGCGCACGGCGACGACGGTCTTTACGGGGATGAGCAGCTATTCTATGGTGAGCTATGTGCCGGGCGATCAGCAGACGCTGAAGATCTATCGTGAGCAGGGCTGGTAGTGGCCTCTGCTCTCAGGCAGGGCCTCGCTAGGGCGTGCAAGGCTCCCCCTCGCTCGCGCTTGCTCGCGGGCCTGGGGCTGTCTTTTGACGCTCTGCCGCTTGTATGGCCAGCCGCCGGCCATAGGCAAAGGCTCTGGTCCCCAGGGTGCGGGCCACCATCGCTCTCACCAGGGAGTCGAAGAGCTGGCAGATCAGGCTGATCAGGAGCAGGGCTAGCAGCGCTTGTCCGCCTCCTTCGATGCTTTCTTTTGCTGTGAGGAGGCCCGGGGAAAGGGCGCCCAGGATGATGAAGGGCAGTAGGCTGTGGAGGCAGAGGTAGGTGCCGCTGGCTCGGCGCAGGAGCGTCTCCGGCTCTGCCGCCCACCAGCCTTGGCGCGTGAGCAGGTAGCCGGCGGCCAGGTAGATGAGCAGTCTGCTCCCTTCGACGAGGGCCAGGGGTAGGAGGGCCAGCAGGGCATAGGCGAGATTGAGCGGGAAGAAGGCAATGAAGAGGTAGAGGACGAAGAGGTACCACCAGGGTCCTGGAAGCATGAGCAGGCTGGGCATGAGTAGCGCCAGGGCCAGCAGCCCGGTCAGTAGCCAACAAGGCCGCGCCTGGTGTCTGGTCAGGAGGCTCTGTGTGGGGCTATCAGCTCCACTTTCTCTTTGGAGAGCCGGCGCTGTGGCGGGCCAGGGTCCCGCTCCTGGCCGGGGCAGTTGGGTGTGCTCGTCGCTCGCGCTCATCGGCGATCGTTCTCCTCTCTCCGCAACCTGCTTTTGAAGCGGCTGCGCCCCAGGCGATTGGTCAGCCAGTAGGCTCCCAGGCCCAGGGTGAAGGCCAGTAGGCCGTTGAGGAAGAGGCCGCTCACAAGCAGCAGGCTGACCGCAAAGAGCAGGCCAGTATTGAAGGAGACAGAGATCACCTCTGCGATGTTGAAGCCGCTGTAGATAAAGAGGTAGAGGTCAAAGAAGGGTAAGAAGAGGATGGCATCGGCCAGCAGGTAGCAGATGGTGGCCAGGAGGGCCGGAACCAGGCCATGAGGACTCGGGGGACGGGCTGGCGCTTCTCTTTCCAGTTCCAGGGGTGGCCAGCCACAGGCGAGGTAGCAGAGGATGGCACAGCCGCTTTGGATCAGGCAGGCCCAACAGGTGTAGGCCAGCAGGAAGGAGAAGATGTCTCCTAATTGGAAATGAGCCATGAGGAAATTGGCCAGCGGGGTGCCGAGGAGAAATAGACTCTGGTTGAAGGGGAGTAGCAGGATGATATACCAGACGACGGTGAGGATGATGAGGGCGTTGCGCAGGCTGGGATCAGCCCCCGACCAGAGGCCGCTATGCTCTCGAGCATGGCCGTCTGCCCTTGACGCCTGTCTCTCTGGCCCCGGCGGCTCTGGCTCGCTCGGGACAGCTTCCTCTCTTCCCAGGCCTGGAGGCTCTGGCTCCGCCTGGGAGGCGCGCTCAGCATCCATTGAACAGGCGTCCTTTTCGCCTCGACAGATTGGACCACCAGCCACGGGGAGCCTGGCCGGCGGCACGGTTGCTGCGTTGGCTCCTATGGAAAGTATACCTGCTGCGCTCTGGTTTGTCTAGTGCGGTTGAGCTTAGGCTAGCCCGCAAGCAGCCGACGGTGCGAATCGCTTTCTGCTCGCGGCCCGCCTTTCTGGCGCTCTCGGTCTAGCAGGCACCCCCCGACGGGGCCGGCGGCTCTTGATTCGGCGTTGTCCCTTGCGGCGGTTTCATCCCTGGTATGGGCGGGGGGATCTGTACCGGCAAGGGTCCTTGCAGCATGTAGGGATCTAGTCGCACTGGCGCCGGCTTTGGGAGGGTAAGCTCTCCACCCAAAGCAGCCGCCCCCAGTCCCCAAATACAGATCATAAATGCATCAAAGATGGTGAAAATGATATATGGCTGAATGAAGTCAGGCGAAGAAAAATAGTTACCAAGGTCATTTAAAGGAAAATCATGCATTTGATAGTAGAGAATGGCGGAGATGAAAGGTGACAGGACGTCCAAGAGGACATACCAGAGGGTCGCCAGGACAGCGGTGCTCATGACCACGCTCATGTTGCCAGTGCGACGCCCCAGGAAGATGCCGAAGCCGAGATAGACGCAGGAGGCCAGCAGGGTTTGAACCAGACTGAAGATCAGGCTATAGACGAAGCTGGAGAGGACTGTATCGCTCCCAGTGGAGGAGCTAAGAAGGCCAGAGGCAATGGCACGGGATAGCTGATAGAGCACATTCCCCGCGGACGTCATGGTGCAGACTTGGAGAAGGGCCATGATCAATAAGAAGGCCAGCGCCATGAGGAGGCTGGTACGGAGAACGAGGCCGCGCCGATTCCTTACACCTCCCGGCAGGGCCAGCGGAGCTGGCCCGCCCGCAGTTCCTGTCTGGACAGGCGACATTTGCCCCGCCACCCAGCCCGGCGATGGGCCTTGCTTGGCTTCCCTCTCTGAGGCTTGCTGTGGCTCTTGCATGAATCCCCCTTGTTACAGAGAGGAACAAGGCTGAGCGCCTCTCCCCTCACTCGCTCTCTGACGATACCGTAGCACCAGATGATAGATCCCAGCTTATCATTGATGCGCTGTTTCTTGATTTGGAATGTGTAACGTATTTTCGTCTATGATAACATTTGTCAGGATTGTTGTAAATAGAGCGGCTCTGGCTTCTCGCTTCCGCTGAACTATGTCAGTCTCGTCTTCTGCAGGCCTGTAGCGGCCAGGCAGCAACTACGAACGTCTGCTCGGTTGCCCGACCGCTATTCAGGCGGCTCAGCCTAGGGCTGGCCTCTCCCCGGCGCGTGCTCCTGGCGCTGGTGATCAGGATCGCTAAAGTAGAGATCGATCCCCCGCTTCAGGGTCTCTAGCAGCGTCTGGTAGCGATGCCGCAGTGGGAGCGAGACGCTGTGACCATCCAGCAGGCCCTGCAGGGCCTCAAAAAATTCTAGTTCTTGATGGCCGGTACCTACGCCCGCGAGACCATTGGCAAGCTGGGCCCGCAGGACTTCTCGCGCGCGCTGCAGGATCACTCGCACCGCTAGACTGGCCTCGGGATGGGCTGTGCAGACGTCGACGACCGCTTCGCTGATGAAGGCCAGCATCTCTAGTGTCAGTGCGCCTCTGCTCATGGCACGCATGGCCTGGGTGAGCGGTCGCTCCAGCGCTTCGGCGATTAAGTCGGCGGCTCGCGGCGCTAACTCTTCCAGTTGCTCGTTGATGCCTTCTTCCTGGAGGTGCTCATGGAGCAGGGCAATCGAGGCCTCCACTTCTTCACGCTGACCAGGCGGCGCTTGCCAGTCGCTCAGCTCGCGTATGCGTAGAAAGCAGGCCAGCGCCAGGCGCGTCTGATTGAAGAAGGCAAAGAAAATCGCCAGGTTGCTCAAGATGATGGCTTCGCGCTCCTGGTCGTGGATCTGGCGCGCGAGGCTAAGGGCCTCACGATAGCAGCGCAGGGCCTCTCTGGGCTGCAGACAGGTCTGATAGAGCTGGCCCAGGCCGCCGAGCGTGAGGGCTAAGAGGGGACGGTCGTTCTCGCGACGGAGCAGGAGCAGCGCCTCCTGATAGTAGGCATGGGCACGCTGGATCTGCCCAAGCGAGAAGGAGAGGCAGGCCAGTTTGCTCAGCGTAGCTCCCTGGCCGCGTCGATCGTCGATCTCGTGTTGGATGAGTAGCGCCTCCTGAAAACACTGTAAGGCCCGCTGGATCTGGCCGTGCTCTTGATAGAAGGTGCCCAGGTTGTTGAGCGTGGTGCCTTGACAGCGACGATTGCCTACTTCCCGATGAATGGCCAGGGCTTCACGATAGCAGATCAGGGCCTGCTGATCGTGGTGCAGCTCGTGGTAGAGGGTGGCCAGCCGCCCAAGGGTGGTACCTTCGCCCGGGAGGAAGCCGTTTTCGCGCTGGATATTTAAAGCCTGGCGATAGGCCTGTAAGGCTTGCTCTCGCTGGCCACGCTGTTGATAGAGCGTTCCCAGGCTACAGAGCGCGTTGGCTTCTTCGATGGGGAGGCCACGCTCGCGGCTGAGGGCCAGCGCTTGCTGATAGTAGTTGCAAGCCTGTTCAAGGTCATGCTCTCGCTGGAAAAGGAGGCCGAGCCTGAAGAGGCTAGCCATCTCACCATCCCGGTCCCCTTGCGCGCGCTGCCACTCTAGCTGCTGCTGATAGTGCGCAATTGCTTCACTACGGGTCATCTGACCCGGCTCTTCATTCTCTTGCTCGAACGCCATTGCTGGCCGCTCCTCTGATGATCTCAGACTAGGGGTCGTTTGACCCGGCCTCCTTCACGTGCCCGCTGCTCGCTGCCAGGCTGCTCCCGCTCTTCTCGCTCGGTCAGCGCCAGGCGTCAGGCTCGCGCGGGGATAGGCCCAGATGCGTCTATGCAGCAGGCGCCTGCTCCAGGCGCTGCTCTCAGAAGCTGCTCCCGGCTCCCTGGCGATTGTGCTGCCTGCACTCAGTCTCGGCGCCGCTTCAATCGGCCCTCCCCGGCTGCTGCTGCAGGCTCTGCTGCCGTCTGCCGCGCTACTGTGAGCAGCTACACGCTTGAGATATACTTGGTGCGTAGCTACTTGCTTGGTAGCTATTTCTGTCTTAAGTATACAACAAATTTTTCTGGATGGATATACCTATTGGTCAAGTAGTGAGATGAAGCACATGAAGTGAACACGAGAGTTAGCCCAAAATGGCTAATCTTGCTGATTGCTTGCTATCTGGAAGGCCCTCCAGGCGGTTTGGCCCTTCTGGATAAGGAAGAGCGGCAGGGCATAGGGATGCTCGGGGGGCAGCTCGGCAGGCTCTCCCTCTAGGAGGGCCAGGAGGGCGGCGTAGAAGTCGGCTGCCGCGGCGCGGGCGCGCTGTTCGGCCTCGTCAGGCGCGCTCTGGGCCTGGGCCTGGGCCCGCAGGTGCTCTAGTTCGCTCTGCAGGGCCTGCCTCTCTTGGGGCGGACTCTGGTCCGCCAGGGCCAGGCTGATGCGCTCGATCAGTGGGCTGAGCTGCTCGGGGGGCAGGATGAGCCGCTCTTGCTGGCTAGGCTCGGGGGGGATGATGCCGGCGATGGTGGCCTCGATCAGGAGGCTGCGCTCAGATTCGCTGATCTGGCGGATAAAGGCCAAGGCTTCGGGACCAAGTTGGTCGCGGATGGAAGCGATCTCGTCGTCGATGCTGGCGCAGGTGGTGCTGTCTCCCTGTTCTTCGGCGATGGTGCGCGCCTCGAGGAGGTGGGCCAGGGCGCTCTCTAGCTGGCCGAAGTGGCCGTAGAGGTCGCTGATGGAGCGCAGGGTGAGGATGAGGCCGGTGGTGTCGCCGCTGCGGGCGCGGCCAAGGAAGGCCCGTCGATAGCGGTCGATGGCCTGAACAGGCTGGCCCAGGTAATGGAAGAACTGCCCGAGGGCGTTCCAGCTCATGTATTCGCAGGAGGGGGGCAGGTCGTTGCTCCTGGCCAGGGTCAGGGCCTGCTCGTAGTGGTGGCGGGCGCTCCCGGTGAGGGCAAGCTGAAAGAGGAGGCCGCCAAGGTCGATGTGGATGGCGAAGAGGCCGAGAGGGTCACTCTGGCTCCCGGCTTGCAGGGTCAGGGCCTGCTCGTAGGTGGCTCGCGCCTGCAGGAGCTGCCCGCTTTGGTGGTAGACCCCAGCCAGGCTGAGGAGAAAGCCGACTTCGCCTTCACGGTAGCCAAGTCTCCGGCAGAGGACGCAGGCTTCTTCGTAGAGGCGCCGGGCTTCTTTGTAGTGCTCCTGACGCTCGGCCAGCCGCCCCAGGTCTTTGATGACTATCAGTTCGCGCTGGAGGGCACCGGCTTGCTGCAGGAGTTGGCGCGCTTGCTGGTAGTGCTGGCGGGCCTCGTCGTAGCGCCCGCGTCGCTCGGCCAGCCGCCCCAGGTTGATGAAGGGGACGGCCTCGTTGCTGGGTTCGCCCAGGGCCTGCAGGATCGCAATGGCTTCCTGGTAGGCGGCCTTTGCCTGTTCGTCACGCCCAAGACTTTCGTAAAGCTGGCCAAGGTTGTGGAGGGTGAAGGCCTGCCCTCGTCGGTCGTTGTGGTGGCGCAGGATGGTCAGGGCTTGCTCGTAAGCGGCTCGCGCGCGCTCGGGGTCCTCGTCTCTGAGGAGGACGCCAAGGTTGTGAAGGGTGGCAACTTCTCCCTGGGAGTCACCAAGCTGCTGGAAGATGGTCAGGGCCTGCTCGTATGAAGTGAGCGCTTGCCCGGGCTGCCCTAGCTGTTGGTAGAGTCCTCCCAGTTCATGGAGGGTGGTCGCCTGGTGCCAGCGATCACCGCTGCGGCGGTGGTGCTCTAGTTCGCGCTGGCGCTGAGCGATCGCTTGTTCCAGGGCCAGCCTTTCGCCGTCGGTAGTCATGCGAGGCTGCTCCTTTCTCCAGCTCTGTAGAGCACGCCTCGGAGTGGATCGCTTCGCTCGCCGGCCAGGTGGCGGCGTGAGGGACGGGCCAGGATGGCGCGCTCCGCTTGGGCTGGCTTGTCCTGTTGTCTCTCTCTGGCGCCCGCTCGCCTCTTCTGTCACCCAGCGCTGCGCCTCTCGCTGGCCTGCGCTCCGCTCAGTCACCCCAGACAGCATCAGCATTGCGCTGGACGACGATCCAGCAAGCAGACGCCCCTTTTCTTCTCTTGTGAAGAGTATACACTATTCGCCAGGGTGTTTGCACGCGATGTCGCTCGCTTGCGCTTCTGCCCTCCTGTTGCGGCGAGGGTTCTGGAGAGGCCAGCTCTCGCCGCCTGGTGGGCGTTGCGCTGGTGTTGCTCTTTCGCTCGCGCGCTCCTAATGAGGGGGACGCTTGCCTCTGGCTGCCTTGCGCTTGAGCTGCTGCAGTTCTTCTTGCATTTGCTCCCGCGATACGTCTTCGATGAGGGCCGTGACGGGTACGTCCAGCGCTTCGGCGATGCGATTGAGGGTATAGGTGGAGATCGTTCTATAGGGATTGGCGCAAATACCACGAATAATGTAATAGCTAATTTCCGCTAACATAGAAAGACGATGCATTGATATATTTTTCTCTTGAGCTACTTCTTTGACTCGCAGACGTAACATGCATTCCTCTCAACTTTCCAGCCATGCAGAGCATAGCACGCGGTGAATGAGGCGCTCCTCCGCGGCTGGCCCCCTCATCCACCTCTGTGTCTGGCCGCTTCACGCTTTCTAACAGTAGTGGACCGTCGGCGCCTGCCCACCGTTGAGGTCGCCAGGCCACACGCCAGCCGCCACCAGCGATGGCTAAGCAAGCAAGCGCTTCTTTTCTACTGTTATGAAGAGTATACACCATTGTCAGAGTGTTTGCACGCGAGCGCACGTCTTTTGGCTTATTCTCTCTCACTGCGCCAGCCTTGGGGCAATTGGTTGACCGGATGTCCATCATTGCTCATCTATCGTCAAGCGTTCAATCAGGCTCAGTCTCATACTCGGACGATTTCCTTTTGAGGCGCTGTCGCTCCTTTTCAGCCTGCTCCCGCGGGACATCTTCGATGATCTCGGTGACGGGCACGCCCAGCGCTTCAGCGATGCGATTGATTGTGTCCGAGGAGACCGGTTTGTAGGGATCAACAAAGATCTCGCGAATGACGTGATAGCTGAGCTGTGCTTGCAGAGAAAGTCTATGCATTGACATTCTCTTTGCTAAGGCAACTTCTTTAACGCGCAGGCGCAGCAAGCTGGTTCCTCCACCTGTTTTTTTCTTAGCATACCAGCCAGTCGCTACACAGGTAATTCCACTTCTTGGTATCTCCTTGAAAGGATATATTTACAAATTGATACTTTGAAGATATAATTTGGATGGGTTAAGGCTAATCCCAAGCACAAGCAAGGGATTGGAAGAAAGTGTCATCTTGCCGCAACAGAAAGGAAGTGCATGATGAAGGAGGGGCAACGGGGGGAGAAGCGGGTGATGATGGGAATTGGGGCCGATGACCTCAAAGCCATCAAGTACATCCTGCTCTTCCACGGGCGCTATCTCCAGAGCGGTCAGGCTGATCAGGCGCGGCCAGCGGTAGATGAGCGTCGCATCAATCAGATCCAGCTTGCGCTGCTCAAGATCGAGCAGATTCTCAGCGGGCAGGTCATCATGCTGAGCTGGGAAGAGTTGCGGCTGATCACCGAGGCCATTGCCGCCTTTACGCGGCTGGTACGAGGCAAGATCGCCGCCACGCAGGAGCGCGATCAGGTCCTGGCGAGCTGTGAGCAACTGCGTGGCTATTTGAGCCTGATTTTGCCGCCCATGCAGTCGACCCGGAAAGGAGGTGAGAGCAGCTCCTGAAGCTCGGCTACTGAAGAGGGGCCTTCTGGCAACCCTTCTCTCTCTCTATCCCTGTTCTTGCGCTGGCGACCTGCATCCCCTACCTGTTGGCCTGCCTGCCAAAGAGCGAGAAGGCCCCTCTTCTCTGCTCTCCGCCTGCAACTGTCTGACGCAAGGTAGCGGTGGCAGAGCTTCCGCGGGATGGCGTGAGTGGGCGCGTCGACTCGAGCCGGCGCGGGTGGACCACGCACGTCATCCTTTGGCCAGGCCCGGTCAGGGCTGCGGCCTTCGCTGTTGTTTCCCTCGCCCCGATGGCCAGGTAAGAGCAAGCTGGCGGCTGAGACAGTCAACGACAGCGCCTGTGCGTTTGCCGCCCTCGCCTTGTGCTGTCCGTGCTGGCTGGCTGACCTCCTCTATCCTATGAGGGCCTGCCTGCGCTGGCCCGCCTTTGGCAGAGCGGCGCGTCGCCGCTCCCCTTCAAGTTAAGAGCCTGGCTGATTGAGTTGAGGCGCTGGGCGTGGACCCCTCTGTTTACGCCGGGGACCGGCTCTGCTGGCGAGGCTGGCGCCCGGGCCGGCGCGGTATGGCCAGTTCTGCCGCCAGGGCGAGCTGCTCGCGCGCCATGTCTTCCTCTGAAACATCCTCCATGAGGGCGGTCGTTGGCACCCCCAAGGCTCGCGCCAGGCGGTTGACGGTGGCGGTATTGGTGGGCCGATAAGGATTGCGATAAATGGCCTTAATGATGTTATAGCTGACTCCAGCACAATGTGATAGCTGGTTCATTGACAGTCCCTTCTCACGTGCGACCTCTTTCAAGCGCAGCCGAAGCACGGTTCTCTCCTCAGATGCAAGCTATTTCCGACAGTATAGCGCAAGCGTCGCCTTTAGGGAAGACTTTTGTGAAAAAGCAGCATCCTCCGCAGCAAAGTACTGACTGCTTTCTTTGTATGCTCTACCATATACAAGGGACCAGTATTATGGATGACGCGAGCTGTATTTTATGGTATACTCGCAGAAGAAGCGGGCAGCTTTGTAAGACAAGAGCAGCGAGCTGCCTCGTCTCTGGGGAAAGCCCACAGGCGTGGGTCAGCCGCTGGCAGAAAGGAAGCGCGCCATCATGGAAGCGGAGCCGAGTCAGCTATTTTGTCCCGACGCCTACCCAGATAACGCCGACTGGACAAAGCGCACCTGGGACCTGCCAGAGATCACCAGCCCCGAGAAGCTGGACGCCTATCTCGAGAGCACCGGGCTGTCGGCCCAAGCCTTTGCCTGCCTTCCGGTCTGTCGTTGGAACGTCTCCAAGATCCCCTGGTTACGCGACTGGTTGCTGAGTCATGGGTTGCCCGTGCCGCCCGAGAGCTGAGAGCGCTGGCCAGGCCCGTCACCAGGCAGCGCAGAGCGCAGCCGGATCGCCTGGCCAGGTTCATAAGCTGGGATCAGGCTGAGGAGGCAGGAGGAGCAGCATGCAAGCCGAGAGCCGAGCCAATTGGGGCCTGCGCGTCTACATCAGCCATGCCAGCGCGGAACGCAACTGGAGCGAGCATATCGAGAGACGGGTAAGGCTGGCCGCGCGGGCCGCGGGCCTGGAGGCCCCGCACATCAGCGGGCCAGGAAAGGTACTGGCTGGCAGCGACTATCAGCAGGCCAGACGTGCCGCCCTTGAGAGCGCCAATCTCATTCTGCTCCTGATCAGCCCCGACTTTCTCACCGACGACCAGTGTCTGCAAGAAATGGAGATAGCCCTGGCGCGGCGGCGCGAGCGTGAGGTCACAGTTGTCCCCATCATTGTGCGTCCCGTGAGCTGGGAGCATACCCCACTTGGTGAGCTAGAAGCCTTGCCGCCGGGCCAGCCGCCCAAAGCCCTCAGCCTCTGGCGACCGCGCGACGAAGGACTCCATCGCATTGAGGAGGAACTACGCCGCCTCCTGAGCGCGCAGCGTTGGCGCGAGGGTTCTACCAGGGCCGGTCAGCTTGCGCCCGAGCAAGCGCGGGCCGTGCGCGCCATGCTCGTCGACCATCGTCCCTTTATCGCCAGCCGTGTCCGGGGATTTGTTGGCCGCAGCGCCGAGCTAGCCGCCATCCGCCGGCACATCGCCGAACTACAGCCGGGCGGCGGCTACCTGATCATCAGCGGGCAGGCTGGCCAGGGCAAAAGCAGCCTCATTGCCCGTCTGGTCCAGGAAGAGGGACCGGAGCGTGTGCCCCATCACTTCCTGCCGCTGGACCCGCCGAGCGATCACGTCGTAGCCTTGCTGCGCGACCTGCTGGCGCGCCTGATTCTCGCCGAATCTCTTGACCCGACGCCCTTACTGTTGGCCGGGACCAGTCGCGCCACCCTCACCACAGCCTTCTGGAACCTGCTCAACGAGCTGGGCGAGGCCGGGAAGCCTGTACTGATCTGCATCGACGGCCTTGACCAACTTCCGCGCTCGCCCTTCGGCAAGCGCGACCTGAGCTTTCTCCCCCTGAGACCCCCGCCGGGCTGCGTCTTCGTTCTCGGCAGCCGGCCCGATGACACGCTGGAGGCCCTTCACCAGCGCGGACCTGAGCGTGAGTACAGTCTGCCCCCTCTCAGCCGGGCCGACTTTGAGCAGCTTCTGCGGGCGCGCGGCCTGCAGCTCACGCGCGTCGAAGGCGACCGCCTCTATGCCCTGACAGAGCAGAACACGCTCTACCTCGACCTGGCTGCCCGCGAGCTGGCGAGCGACCCAGCCCTGACCCCGCAAGCCTTGAGCGCGCGTCTCTCCAGCAATCCCGCCAACCTCTTTACCCTGAGCATCGAGCGTCTCAAGCAAGATCCCCATTGGGAGCGCACCATCTACCCCTTGCTGGGTCTGCTGCTCGTCGCGCGCGAGCCACTGGGACCATCTCACCTGAGCGATATTTTGGCTCCCCTCCCAACCTATCAGGTGCGCGACGCCTTGCGGCAGCTCGGTGGCCTGCTCGTCAGCGACAGCAATGGGCACTACAGCCTCTTCCACTCCAAGCTACGCGACTATCTGCGTCAGGACCCCCAACAGCCGGGCAAGCCGTACCTCTTCACGGTCGCCGAAGAGGCGCATTGGCATCGCATACTGGCCGACTGGTGTGAGCGTGGCGGCAGTGAGCTGATCTGGCAAGAGGCGCGTCACGATCCTGACGAGGACCGGCGTCGGAGCTACGCCCGGCAGCACCTGGCGGCCCACCTCTTCTACGGGCGGGCCTGGGAGCGTCTCTTTGCTCTACTCGACGCCGGTCGCTATGGCCAGCGCAAGATTCACGAGCTTGATCCGAGCACCCGCGCCTACGCTGACGATCTTGACCTGGGACGCCAGGCCGCGGCCTGGGAGGGCTGGAGCTTCAGCGAGGGCCTGGCCCAGCTTCCCCGCCTGTGGCGCTACACCTTTTTGCGCTGCAGCCTGAGCAGTCAGGCTGAGCGCTATCCGCCGCAAGCCTTCGCCCTGCTCGTTCAGCTTGGGCGGCAGCATGAGGCGCTTGGGCTGAGCGATCTCATCAGCGATCCCGGGCGTCGGCTAGAGGCCCTGGTAGCCATCGCGCGCCAGCTCCAGGAGCAGGGAGCGCCGGAGGAAGACTATGGGCCGCTCTACTGGCGCGCCTGCGATGTGGCGCGCCATAGCTACGAGCCGGATCGTCTGGCCCCCTTACTGAGCGAGCTGGCGGAGGATCTCTACAGGGCCGGCTGGCGAGAATCGGCCCTCCAGCTCTGGCGGACAGCCATCGACGTGGCACGGCGCATTCCCCTGGCCGAGCCATGCGCAGAGACCCTCTTAGAGATCGCCCAAGGGCTGGCCGAAGCCGGACAGAGCGACGAGATCGAGGAGATCATCGAAGTCATGCCCGCCGAGACCCTGCAGAACGAAGCGCGTCAGGCCCTGGTCACCGCCCTGGCACGGTCCCAGCGCTGGAGCGACGCCGATCAGGCGCTGGTCACCATCCCCGAAGAGGCTGCTGGAGCACGCGTCGCCGCCCTGGCCGAGCTAGGGCGCGCACTGGCCCAGGCTGGCGAGCAAGAGCGAGCGCAATCCTTATGGCAGCAGGCCGAGCGGCTGGCCATGACCATAGCCTTTCCCTGGGAGCAGGCCAGCGCCTTAGTCAGACTGGTGCAAGCTCTGGCCAGTGCTCAGCGCTGGAGCGAGGCCAAGCGCCTCTGTGAGAGCATTCCCGACCGGTGGCAGCGGGGTGAAGCACAGCTAGTACTGGTGCGCGCGCTGGTCAGCGCCGCCCGCTGGCAGGAAGCAGAAGCCCTCTGCCAGCAGATCAACGACCAGGGCCAGGAGGCCGAGGCCCGTCTGAGCCTGGTTCAGGCCCTGATCGCTGCCGGGCGCTGGCAGGAGGCCGAGGCCCTGAGCAGCAGCATCACGCGCCCGCGCGAGCGTTTGCAGGCCCTGGCCGCGCTTGGCCAGGCGCATGCCGAGCGTGGTCAGGCGAGCGCAGCGCGGTGCCTCTGGCAGCAGGCAGAAGCCGAGCTTAGGCGGCTAGAGCGCGCTGACGAGCAGCAGGCGGCTTGTGTCCTGCTTGGGCAGACAGCGGCGCGAGCGGGTCTGTCGGCAGAGGCGCAGCGCTACTGGCGGCAGGCGGAGGCGATCACGCGCGCGCTGCCGGACGGCGAAGAACGGCGCGACGCCCTGGCCCTGCTGACAAGAAGCCTGGTTCAGCTTGAGCGCTGGCAGGAGGCCGTCCGCATCGCCAGTACGATTGGCGACTGGCAGCAACACGCTGAGGTCCTTATCGCCCTGGGCCGGGGCCTCAGCCAGACGGGACAGCAGGCCGAGGCTGAGCAGCTCTGGTGGCAGGTGGTCAAGCTGGTGCGGAAGCAGGCCAGGACACGCGAGCAGCGCCGGGCCGCTATCACGCTCGTCACAGCCTTCGAATCACCGGCGGCCTGGTGGGATGAGGCGGAGCGCTGCGTCCGCAGCCTGGTGGAGGGCCAAGAGCGGGGCGAGGTGCTGGCCTATCTTGGACGGCTGGAGGCGCAGGCGGGGACCAGAGAGCGGGCCCGGCGCCTCTGGCAGGAAGCCGAAACCCTGATCGCCGCAGAAGACAGCAGTTGGGAGCAATCCGACGGCTACCAGGCTCTGGCGCGCGAGCTGGCTCGGGCTGGTGAATGGGCCGAGGCCGAACGCATTGTCGAGCGCGTGCCCGGGGGCTGGGAGCGGGCCGATGCTCAAGTGCTGCTGGTCCGCGAGCTGACCAGGGCCGGGAACCTTGATGAGGCCGAGCGGCTCTCTCGGGCCATTGAGCTGGCCCCTCAGCGGGTCGAGGCCCTGCTGATCCTGGGGCAGGCCTACGCCCAGCGAGCAGAGCCAGAGCAGCAGGCGCGGGCTGAGGAGTGCTGGCGCCAGGCTGAGCAGCTCATCGAGGGCCTGGAGGCGCCGCAGCGGGCTGAGCTGCTGGCCTCCCTGGGGGGAGCCGTCGCCGCCGCGGGCGAGCCTGAGCGAGCGCGGCAGTACTGGCAGCAAAGCGAGCAGTGTATCGCCGGCCTGACGGGCGAATGGGTACAGGCTGAGGCCCTGGCTGATCTGACCAAGACCCTGATTACTGCCCGCGAGTGGGACGAGGCGGAGCGCCTCTTGAAGCGCTTTCCGCATGGCTGGCGGGCCAGCAAGCTGGCGACCAGGTTGGTCACCGCGCTAGCCGAGGCGGGCAAGTGGGAAGCCGCGCGGCGCATCAGTAAGAGCATTGCCGTGGATCAGGAGCGGGCGCAGGCCTTAGCGGTCCTGGGGCGAGCGCTGGCGCAGGCTGGTGAGCGTGAGCAAGCACGCCAGCTCTGGGCAGAGGCTCAGGCTCTCAGCGCAGCGATCCCTACCGAGGAGGAACAGGCGCAGGCCTTGCTGGCGCTGGGGCAGGCCTTGGACGAGGCTGGCGCGCATGAGGAGCTACTGCGTTTGGTCCAGCGGGAGTGGCTGCGCGTTGGCACGCGCGTGCAGGCGCTGCGACTCTTTCCACTGATCGGGGGCTTGCTCAGGTTAGCACCCGAGCTTGGGCCGGCTCTAGGCGAGGCCTTTGCCGCCGTCGACCGCTTCCTGGCCGGAGCCGTCGACTGAAGGCCCGTAAGCGGTTCAGCCCACCACAAGCCAAGCCGCAACTCCATACAGCTCCAATGCGCTGCACCTCGCCAGGCCAATGCCGACCGTGCTGCCCCGCCTCCTCCCACTCTCGCCTCGACCCGCCGCTGCCTCACAAGCCAGCCTCCCGGACAGGCCCCGCTTCTCGATAGAGCCAGACCCGCCATCAAGGCGACTCCCGCGGCCTGCAGCGCCACCACGCCTCTCCTCCGTCTCGCGTCCCTGCCCCACCCAGCACCCACAGGCGCACTGGCCACAGCCCACCTTTCCCGGCCAGGCACCAGCCCACCCCTGCCATGATATAATGAAATGCGGCGGCAGCCCGCAGCGGTTCCGGTGCCTGCCCTGCCTCCGTGCTGCCACCAGCAAGTAAGCAACTCAGGCAGAGCCAGCCAGAGGCCACAGCCAGCAAATCAGCCAGACCAACGAGCGAAGACGCCAGTATGAACGACAAAATCCGCAGTGTCCTCAACAGCCTGCCCCACAAGCCGGGCATCTACCTCATGAAAGACGCCCAGGGGCAAATCATCTATGTCGGCAAAGCCGTCTCACTCCATCAGCGCGTCCGTTCCTACTTTCAGGAATCCGCCGACCTCAGCCCCAAGAATCGCAGCATGGTCGCGCGCGTCGACGACATCGAATACGTCGTCGTCGAAAACGAGATCGAAGCCCTGGTACTCGAAAGCAACTACATCAAGCAATATCGCCCGAAATACAATGTTCTGCTGCGGGATGACAAAAACTATCCCTACATCAAAGTAGCCCTCAGCGAAGACTTTCCGCGCGTCTATCGCGTGCGCAACTACCAGCGTGACGGCAACCGCTACTTTGGACCATACACCAGCTCAGCCGCCGTCGACGCCACCCTTGACCTGCTCAACAAACTCTTCCCCTTCCGCACCTGCCGCTACGACGGCAGCGCCTGGGCCCCGCCGCGCAATGGTCCGACGCCACCTGGCTGGAAGCCCAAGTACCTGAGCCGGCCCTGCACGCAATACTACATTCATCGCTGCCTGGCTCCGTGCGTCGGCTACGCCACGCGCGAAGACTACGACGCCATCATCGCCCAGGTCATTCTTTTCCTCGAAGGCAAACATGAGGAAGTCGTCAAGCAGCTCGAGGCCCGCATGCACGAGGCCGCTGAGGCCCTCAACTTTGAGGAAGCCGCCCGCCTGCGCGACCGCATCCGCGCCGTCGAGCACATACTAGAGAAGCAGCGCATCATCAACACCGAAGGGCAAGAAGACCAGGACGTCATCGCCCTGGCCAGCGCCGAAGACGAAACCTGCGCCCAGGTCTTCTTTTTCCGCGCTGGCAAACTCATCGGGCGCGAATACTTCATCCTGCAAGGCACCCGCGACAGCAGCCCGGGGGAAATCATGAGTTCCTTCCTGCAGCAGTTTTACGAGAGCGCGCCCCACATTCCCGCCGAAATCGTCCTGGAAGTCGAGCCAGATGACCGCGATATGCTGCTGGCCTGGCTCAAAAGCCGGCGCGGCAAAGCTGTCAGCCTGAGCATTCCGCGGCGCGGAGACAAGCGCAGCCTCATCGAGCTGGTCAAACAGAACGCCCAGGAAGTGCTCGAGCAGCAGCGCATCAAATGGCTCAGCGACAGCCAGAAGACCCAGCTTGCCCTTGAAGAGCTGCAGGCCGCCCTGAACCTGGCGGCGCCGCCCTACCGCATCGAATGCTACGACGTCTCCAACATCCAGGGCAGCAGCGCCGTTGGAGCCATGATCGTCTTTGAAGCCGGGCGCCCCAAGCCAGCAGAGTACCGGCGCTTTCGCATCAAGAGCGTCGAAGGCGCCAATGACCCCGCCAGCCATCAAGAGATCCTGCGCCGCCGCTTCCGTCGCGAGCCGGGCACGGGAGCGCCCTCCTCCGCCAAAGAGGCGGACGAGGCAGAGAACAGCATCGAGAACGCTGCCGCGCAAGCCGCCGCCTTCAGCCACGACTGGCCTCTACCGGACCTCATCGTCATCGACGGCGGTAAAGCCCAGCTCAATGCCGCCCTGCAGGTCCTCGAAGAGCTGCACGTCGAAGTTCCTGTCATCGGACTGGCAAAAGAAGAAGGCTCACACAGCCGCCTGCCGACCGCCGAAGAGATCTACCTGCCAGGCAGCGCCGAACCGCTGCGTCTACCGCGCACCTCCCAGGGCCTCTACCTACTGCAGCGCATCCGCGACGAGGCCCACCGCTTTGGCATCACCTACCATCGCAAGCTACGCAGCCAGCGCACATTCAAATCACAGCTCGACGAGATCCCGGGCATCGGCCCCAGACGCAAGCAGGCCCTGCTCAAGCACTTCGGCTCACTGCAGGCCATCAGCCAGGCCAGCATCGAAGAGCTAGCCGCCGTCGAGGGCATGACGCGCGCCGCTGCCGAAAAGGTCAAAGAATACATCGGCAAATCCTAGTCGGCAGGCTGGGCCTGGCCTGCCGCCGGGCACGTCCCAGCCAGCCCAGCCTGCCGGGCAGAACAGCCGAAAGCAAGCCGTGGCAGCCGCTCCTGCTGGCAACCCACGGCGAGCGCTAGCACTCCCCGCCTTCGATTGACAACGAGGAGATCGGCGATTACTATTTAATGTAGAGCATCTCGTAAATTGTGCAGACGCTCTCTTGTCAGGCAAGGAGGAAAGCGGCTACGCTTTCCCTCCTGTTTCTTATGAAGGGAAGGAAGTCATGATTTGACCTCCTTCCGTTCTCTAGTGTTGAGCCATGTTCTGGCGCGGAGGTGACAGCACCCTATGCCCACGTATGAATATGCGTGCCGGGCATGTGAGCATCGTTTCGAGATCTGGCAGAAAATCACTGACGATCCTTTAACGGTTTGCCCACAGTGTGGCGGCGAAATTCATCGCGTGCTCTTCCCAACGGGGATCGTCTTCAAAGGGCACGGCTTCTATAAGACGGACTATAACGGCTCCAGTGCCAACGGTAGCAGCTCATCCCAGAGCGAGAGCAGCAAGTCCAGCGAGAGCAGCAGCTCCGCAGCCACCACTGAGGGCAGCGGGAAAGCTCCCGTGGCTTCCAGCAGCAGCAGTAGCTCCTAAGCCAGCCAGCCAGCCAGCCGGCTAGCACAAGCCCTCGTCCAGCCATCGCCCTCGCGGTGGCCAGGCAGACCAGTAGCCAGGCAGCGATGATCAGGGCCAGGTGTGCCTCCCTGACTGGCAACAGGCGACAAGGCAGGCTGAGCTTGGCGTCCGAGCCAGCAAGAGTATCATCAGCGAGCACAAGCGAACCCTGAAGAAGGGAGCCTATAACGCATGGCCGAATCGGCTTTGGCCGCTCTGCAGCGCCGGCAAATCGAAATCACGGTTGGCGAACTGTGGCTGGCGACCGACTTCTACACACGCCAGGAAATCATTGAGCGGCTGCGCCACCTGATCGCCCATGCCGATCCCAGCCTCGACCTCACTCAATTGAGCGAGGGGGCACAGGAAGAGCTGCGCGAATTAGGCCTGATTCCGGCAGAATGAGCAATTTAATGAGCGTGGCGGCTGTCGAGAGGCAGCAAGCGCAGGCGCTTGCCTGCCCCTCTTGACAGCGGCGCGCCGCCTTCCCAAGAGCGGAAGCCCGCTTCCTTTACCTTTCTCTCCCCCAAAATTCCCAGCGGCTTCCGCCTCAACCGCTGGCCACGTGGATTAAGTGTATACTTAACGATGTATTAGCCACCGAGCGAGTAGGGAGGCCACACGCATGCGAGCTCACCGCAAGCAGTCGCAGGAAGAGGTTGTCAGGGCGCTGCAGCAACAGGTAGATGAGTTGACTCGTGCCAATATGCTCCTGCAAGAGGAGCTAGCCCGTAAAGAGCAGTTTACCGCCATGATTGCTCATGAGCTGCGTGGCCCACTCGCTCCTATCATCAACTATGCCCAAATGATTGCTCGCCCCAACTGCCGCCGCGAGACCATCGAGCGTGGCACAGCGATTATTATCAGCCAGGCCCAGCGTCTCAAGCGCCTGGTGAATGATCTGCTTGATGCTTCTTATCTGTCAACCGGTCAGTTCAAGCTGCTGCTAGGCGAGTGTGACATTGTCGCCCTGATTCGCGAGCTAGTGGAACAGTTCCGCCCCCTGGCCCCTTATCATCGCCTCGAGGTCGAGGCTCCTGAGAGGCCACTTGTCGGTCGCTGGGATGGCGAGCGTCTTCAGCAGGCCATTGGCAATCTACTGGACAATGCCATCAAGTACTCCGACGAGCACACGACCATTACGGTCCGCGTCAGCCAGCCCGAGGAGCATCTCGTACGCGTGAGTGTCCACAACGTGGGGCGTGTGATCCCCGCGGCGGAGATCAACAGCATCTTCCGTCCCTACGTACGGCTGCAGACGGCACGCAGCCGCCAGGGGTCGGGCCTAGGCCTCTATATTACGAAGAGCATCGTTGAGGCTCACGGCGGTACTCTGCGCCTGGAGCGTCCTGGCGCCGAGGAGCAAGGGACCACCTTCTCATTTGATCTCCCCCTCTCGTCCTAGTCTTGTCGTCCGGCCACTTGCCCGCCGATGGCACCCCGCAGCAGCGTGCCGCGGGCAGCCCTCTCCGACCCGGTCCCAAGGCCACGCCTGCTCTTCTCTCCCTGCTTACTCCTCCCTCAGCCGCTCTGCGCCACTGCCCCTGGTCATTTGACCAGGGTCCTTCCCTGGCGATTTTCCCGGCCCTGGTCCCCTGCCTTCTGACGGTGCGCGGCAGCGAGCCAACGACTATACTGTTTCCTGGGCAGAGAGACCCGTGGGAGCCTGTCCTCCTGCCTCGCCCGGAGCCTGTTGCATTGTGGAACCCGGCAGGCTCCGGCGTCTGGCGGAGAGGCCACAGGACCTGGCAAGAGCGTGCGAGGCGTCAGGCTGGCCTGTCCGGCGCCAGGGAGGCCACCGGATGTGGCTTCAGCAGGTACGGATGGCAGGCCACCACGGGTCTGGCGCCTGCCCCACCAGGTGCCGGGATCATCAATCAGGTCAGGTCAGCGAGGCGCTGCCGGTTTTCTTTGACTGATTCTGGCAGGGCGCTTTGTCCGTCGTCCGTCTCGCCTCGCCCGTACCGGCCTATCGAGGCCGCCCTCAGCCAGAGAGGCTGAGGCCAGCATCTTGAAAGGAGCAAGCGCTATGGCACAGCAGTGGGCCTACAAGGTCGCTTATATTGATACCCGCGGACGCATCTCTTGCGAAGGCCTGGAGACCCTGATCGGTAACGAGCGACGCAGCGCTTTCGTACGTCGCTATCTGAGCAGCCTGGGACGCGAGGGCTGGGAACTGGTGGGCATCCAGCCCCTGACCTCGACCTCGGCCTACTACGTCTTCAAGCGCCCCGCCCAGGAAGGCGACTACAGCGAGCCGGCTCCTGCCGCCCAGCAACCACAGGCTGAGCCAAGTAGTGGCGGCCCCACGATTGAGACGGCCTGAACCAGGCCATCTCAGTCTGCTCTGTAGGTCATGTTCTAGATGGTAGTCGGTCGCTAGAGGCTGCGCCTGTCGCAGCCAACAGCGCGCGGCCCTGTCCCTTCCCCTGGCTGCCGCTTCCGCCGTCGAGAGCCGACAGCCGAGAGAAGGGGCAGGGCCGCACAGGCTTTAGCTCGCCAACCCTCTTCGGGCGCGCGATGGTCGCTCCACGGGCTGCGGTCTAAGCAGCCAGATGAGAGCGATCAGGCCTCTTGGCGAGGCCCCTCAGCCGCAGCCTCTGAAGGGGCCGCCGTCCCTTCCTCGTTTTGTAAGGCCCTGACAATGGTCAGCGCCTCCTCAACATGCTTCTCAGGGTTGAATTGAGATGAGAAGATGTGACGTACAACGCCGCGTTTATCGATAATATAAGTCACACGCCCCGGCAGAAGACCAAGCGTCGTCGGTACACCGTAGCGCTTGCGCACGGCAGCCCCTTGGTCGCTCAGCAGAATAAAGGGCAGCCGATGCTGGTTGGCAAACTGCTGATGCGACTCGCTCGAATCCGAGCTAACGCCGATCACTTCGGCCCCCGCCTGCTTGAAGACCACATAGCTATCGCGGAAACAGACCGCCTCAGCCGTGCAGCCGGGCGTATTGTCCTTGGGATAGAAGTAGAGGACAATCACAGCTTTGCCGATGAAGTCGTGGAGGCTGACCGGACGACCTGTCTGATCGGGCAGGGTGAAGTCGGGCGCCAGGTCACCGACTTGTACCTTTTTGCGCTGCTCCGCAGTTTCTGATGCGCTCATGAGCGTGTTTCCCTTTCTTGTCTTTCACGTCGCGGAAGAGCAACCGCCGCGCTGACCCGGAGCGCCCAGAGGGAGCTGCTGGCGGCGAATCCGTTGCTCTTCTCCGCGAACTAAGCAGACCATTTATACGTAGAGAATCTAGGTCAGACGCACAACCCTGGTCAAGGTCCAAGCAAGGTAGCGACAGGCCGCTCAGGTCAGTCAGCGCCAGCGGCTGTCAGCAAGCGCGCCACTTGATCGCCCTCTCCAGGTGTCTCCTGACTGGTATGCTATAATGAGGATCGGCTGCCAGCGGCCAGGCCAGCCCGCTCAGCAGACAAGCTTGCAGCCTCTGGCGGGCAGGTCTGCCGGCGCCGACCGGCGGGCGGGAAGGCAGCGCAAGCACCATCCCTGAGCCGCCAGCAGCCGCTGATCGAGGCCGATCCCGAGCTGTTTTCACAGCCTGCAGTGACGATACTCTCAGTGAGGAGTGACCTTTCTATGACACAGCCACAAGTACAGACCAGTGCGCCGGCGCGTAGCGAGCCGCCGGTCTTCTATAACTTCATCGGCGGCCAGTGGCGGCCTGCGGCAAGCGGCGCCACCTTTCCCAGCACCAACCCGGCCCACCTTTCCGAGATCATCGGGTACTATCAACAATCGAGCGTCGCCGACCTTGATGAGGCCGTGCGAGCCGCGCGCCAGGCTCAACCCGACTGGGCAGCCACCCCTGCACCGCAGCGCGCCGCGATACTCATGCGGGCGGCCCAGATTCTGGAGGCGCGCCAGGAAGAGCTAGCCGTCCTCATGACGCGTGAAATGGGCAAGATCCTGAGCGAAGCGCGGGGAGAAGTGCAGACAGCCATCGACGTCGCCCGCTACATCGCCAGCGATGGCTGGCGGGCCGAAGGCGAGACCGTGCCCTCCGTCCAGCGCGGCAAGCTCTATCTCACCGTTCGCCAGCCGTTAGGCGTCGTCGGCCTCATCACTCCCTGGAACTTCCCCCTGGCTATTCCTGCCTGGAAGGCCTTTCCCGCCCTGCAAGCCGGCAACGCCGTTGTTCTGAAGCCGGCCAGCGACACCCCTCTGCTCGCTCTCAAGCTCGCTGAAGTACTGCAGGAGGCCGGGCTACCAGACGGCGTTTTCAACGTTGTCACCGGTCCCGGTGGCACCCTCGGCGAGGCCCTGGCCAGCCATCCCGACGTCAATATGATCTCTCTCACCGGCTCGACTGAAGTTGGCAAGCGCGTAGCCGAGCTATGCGGGCGCGACCTGCGTCGCTGCGCGCTGGAGCTGGGCGGCAAGAACGCTGTCATCATCCTGGAAGACGCCGATCTGCCGCGCGCTGTTGCCAGCGTCGCGCTGGGAGCCTTTGGCACGACCGGCCAGCGCTGTACGGCCACCAGCCGCGTCATTGTACAGCGCCCCGTCCTTTCTGAATTCACCGAGCGCCTGATCGAGGCCGCCGCCAGGCTGCGCATCGGCGACGGTCTGCGCGAGGACGTCGATATGGGGCCGCTTGTCAATATGGGACGCGTCCAGGCGGTGCAGGAGTACACGGAGCTGGGCAAGCGTGAAGGGGCAAAGCTCTTGTATGGTGGCAGCCCGCTGCGCGAAGGGGAATGCAGCGATGGAGCCTTTTACCAGCCGACTATCTTCGGCGATGTCCAGCCGGAGATGCGCATCGCTCGCGAGGAGATTTTTGGTCCTTTCGTCTCGATCATCCCGGTCGACTCCTATGAAGAAGCCGTTCGCGTCGCCAACAGCACCATCTATGGCCTCTCAACGGCCATCTTCACGCGCAGCACGCACTACACTTTCCGCGCCATGCGCGACATTCAGTCCGGGCTGATCTATGTCAACGCGCCAACCACGCGCTCAGAGATCCACATGCCCTTTGGGGGCATGAAAGCCAGCGGCAACGGCCACCGCGAACTGGGGCCGCATGCCGTCGCCGATTACACCGAGGTCAAGACCGTCGCCGTTGTCTACGAGTAGCGTCCCTGGCCAACCAGAATAAGGGCAACTGTGGGCAGGAGCCGGACGGCTGAACGGGGAGATGAATGGCGCGATCTGGACCCGAATCAGACCCATCCGGCTCCTGCCTGGTTAGCCTGTGAGTCTAGTGCCTCACCATCATTGATGCAGGGAGCCTGCTCCTCGTCTTCGCCTCTCCCTGACTTTCCCTAGCTCAAGGCGCGTTTCAATTCTGTGGCGGTTCGAAGAGCGAGAAGAACGCTTCCCAGACCTCCTGATTTTCCAGGCGTTCATAGAGAGAAGCAACGCGCGAATTAATTGTCTCAAAGATTACGCGCAAGATGCGCGAGAGCACCGAGAGCGCCTCTTCATAAAACTCCTTGGAGCGCTGTAAATCGGCGTGGAGCACCTCATGGCAAAGCGCTGTGAAATTCTCCACATCGATGCGATTATTGTGGATAATGAACTTATAGTTCCCCATATAGCGCAGCTTCTCGCGAGTCAGCAGCGCCTCCAGCGTATTGGGATCTAGCTCCGTGCCATTAGCGCGACACGTTTCAGCCAGCGCCTCCATTGTCCAGTTAATATACTGCACCAGGGCCGGCAACTGCTCCACGGGACTCTTGCGCTTATACCAATCCTGCTCCATGCGGCTAATCAGATTGAGCAGCTCAAAGCTCTCCATGCGCATCCGCTCGGCGGGGCCGGGTAAGCGCACGGTGCGCGCATCACGCGAGGGGGGATGCGGCTCCTCAGGCAGGGGGACAATCAGCCGCTGCTGCACCAGAGTCGCCAGGTCGCGCGCTACTTCCAACTCAGGACGGCGCAGACCAGTGGCAATCTTGCGTACCCAACGATGGAGCGCCACCCGCTGCAGGATCTCAACCACGCGCCCGTTAAAGCTCAATGGGTAGGGGATCGTTGGCACTAACTTTAACATCGTGCGCATGCCATTGGGCAAATAAGGCTTAAGCTGCTCCCACTCATCGGCATAGCGCACCATCTCCATTGTCACCCGCACAATCTCCAGATCAAGCGACTGCTCCCCATACGGCAGAAAGGCCTGCTTTTTGGGGCTTGTAATGAACTCATAGGTCCCTTCGCGCCAGAGCGCCAGCTCACGCGCTGTCCAGAGAGCCTTTGTGCGCAGCGCCTCATAGAGCTGCTGCTCAGTAATGACGCGCATGGCGATCAGGCGCTCGCCGATGCGGCGCCCGAAAGCGTCCTGCAACTGCTGGGTGAAGGCAAACTCCACCTGCTGGAAGGTGGCCATCCCCAATTGTTGGAGCACATCGCCCAGGGTCAACGCGCATGGATCAAGCTCAGAGCAGTTGGCGATCTTGCCATCGCTGAAATAGAGAATACCGACTCGCCCCTGCTCGTGCTTCAAGTGCAAGGCACCCGTCGCCGACCCCAGCTCCATCATCTGCAGAATTTCAACCAACCCGAAATCTCTCAGCGACCCCTGCAAGAGTCTGGTATTCGTCGTCATACTTCCCCCTCGAATGGGACTAGCCGCCACGCCACCTGTCATCACTTCCGGCCACGCCAGGCCAATCAGAGCCTCGGTCTCTGCCTGATGCTGGGAGCGTACACTTGGTGCATTATAACAAATACCAAGTCATTTCAACAAGCACCGCTTTGCCCCTGCTGCCCCAGCCCATTATGAGCCGCGAGCGCCGCCCGTAGCTGGGGTTCAAGCGCCTCCCAGGAATAGCGCTCCTCGACGAGGCGGCGCCCATTGCGTCCAAGCTGGTGCGCCAGGCGCTGATCACGTAGTAGGGTCACAATGGCCTCCTCAAAATCTTCCAGCTCGCGGATCAGGGCATGCTCCCCATCGCGCAGCGCCAGACCCTCCGCTCCCCGCGGCGTCGTAACCACAGCGCGCTCGAGTGCCAGGGCTTCCAGGATCTTATAGCGGGTACCTGAGCCATGCCGCAAGGGCACCGGCACAACCGCCGCGCGGGCCAGATACGGGCGTACGTCAGGCACGGTATCAGTGACAACCACCTCCGGCTCACGGCGTAAGCAGCTCACTAGCCCATAGCGATCACGTCCTACCAGTACCAGCCGCGCCTGTGGGCAGCGGCGACGCACAGCGGGCAGGATGCGCCCACTCAGGAGGGCTGCCGCTTCAACATTGGGGCCATAGCCAAACTCCGCCGGATAGACGATATCAAAGCTCTCTTCTGCTGCCAATTCGCCAGACGTCGACGCCCGCGGCGGCTCATACTGACGCAGGTCTAAGGCGTTGGGGATGACGCGCCAGTGCACTGCAGCGGAGGGGCCACAGACCTGACGCTGACGGCAAACATCTTCCTCTGATGGGAGCCAGACCTCATCGGCGGCGGGAAAACAGCGACGCTCGCGCCTCCGAAAGACCAGATGGCGCAGACGCGCCTCCTCTGCCTCGCGCGGCGAGCCGGCTAGCTCTGCCAGTTGTAGCGCCAGCTCGCTTTCAACATTATGGCAATCAATAAAGACACGCAGGCCACGCCGCTTGAGAGCCGGCGCCAGCTCGCTGGCGTAAGGATGCACCAGAACAACATGAGAGATCTGCTCCTGCCTCAGCCAGTCCAGCAGGCGCCGTCGCTGGTTTGCCAGCGACGAAGCCACATAGCCAGGCCATAGATGACAGAGGCGCAGCCCCAGAGCGCGGACGCCCCGCGGTGGCACAAAGGCCGCCAGCTCGGGGCGCTGTGGGTCAGAGAGCGGCGCTCGCTCCAATGAGACCGGGCCCCCGTCGCGCAAGTCCCAGATGGCCAGCCCCTGCGCCCCAGCCAGGCGCGCCAGCAGACACTGTAGCTGATAAAAGCGGATCTGCAGTCCCCCAATGATGGGCGGTCTCACCACCCAAGGAGCAATCAGTGCCAGTCGCATCGTCTTCGCCACCTTTTCCTCCATCCACAATGAGAGATGAGCGAGTTCCAGCCAGCCAGCCAAAGGGCGGCGGTCAGCTATGCCCTGATCACCCATCTCAGGCCCAGCTCGCGCTCTCCTGCCTCAACCAGTTGGAGCCAAACAGCCGCAGCCGCCTCCTGCTCAGGGTGCTCATCCTCATCAGGAGCATTGTGCGCCACGAGCCTGCTTGCTGTCAAATCCCCTTCCTGGTTCGATGGCAGCATCAGAGAGCCAGCCCATCGCCCTCTCTCGTGGTTCGTTTCCGGTTGAGGAGGAGCAGCGAGTCAAACCAGAGAGCATGAAAAAGCCTCGCTGCCTTTGCTATAATTCCGAACATGAGCATCAAAGATCGAGTCGCTGTCATCACCGGAGCAGGCCGTGGCATTGGGCGCGCCACCGCTGAGCGCTTTGCGCGCGAAGGGGCCCGCCTCGTTCTGTTCAGCCGTACACCGGAGCATCTCGACGAAACGCGCGCGCGCGTCGAGCGTCAGGGAGGCAGCGCCCTCACCATCGTCGGCGATGTCGCCCGCGAGGAGGACGTCGAGCAGCTCTTTCAACAGGCTCGCGCCCACTATGGGCGCGTCGACATCCTCATCAACAGCGCTGGCATCGTTGCCGTGCGCCCCTTTCGCGAAATGGACACCGCCACCTGGGATCGGGTCCTGGCGGTCAATCTGCGCGGAACCTTCTTGTGCTGTCGAGCCGCCTTTCGCCTCATGGCCGAGCAGGGGCAGGGCGTCATCATCAACATCTCGTCGCTCTCGGGCGTCAAAGGCGTGGAAAAATTTCCGGGTCTGAGCGCTTACAACGTCTCCAAAGCTGGCATCGCCAGCCTGACCGAGATCCTGGCTCTGGAAGGAAAAGCCTACAATATCCGCGTCTGCGCCGTCAGCCCGGGAGCAGTCGACACCGACATGCTACGCCAGGCAGCGCCCCACCTCAAGCCTGGCATGAGCGCGGACGATATGGCAGAGATCCTGCTCTTCCTGGCCGACGACAGCGGGCGTATGCTCAGTGGCACCAACCTGGAAATCTACAGCAACGCCTAGCCGTAGCGAGCAGGAAGCCAGCGAGGCCGTTGGCCCGGCTCGAGCAGTCCAGGCCGGACGGCTCCAGGAGAAGCTAGGGAAGCAGGTCCGGCCCGCCAGGCCAGCGGGAAAGAGAGGCAGCCCCCGACCGGGCCAGAGTCGACAGACAGAGATGGCCGTCGCTGGCCGTCTCAGATCCGATAGACAGGAGTCAGCAATTGAGGGGACAAGACGGGAGGACAGACGGGACTATGGCAACAGTCTACTTAACACGTCGCGCCAGCTTCAGCGCCTCGCATCGACTCTGGAGCGAGGCCCTCAGCGAACGCGAAAACTGGGAACTCTACGGTAAATGCGCCAATCCCAACGGGCACGGGCACAACTACACCCTGGAGGTCACTCTGCGCGGCGAACCAGACCCGCGCACTGGGATGCTCATGAACCTGACCGAGCTGCGCGAGATTATGCATCGCGCCATCATCGACCAGGTTGACCACCGCCACCTCAACTACGATGTACCCTGGCTACGTGAGAGCATTCCCACAACCGAAAACCTGGTCATCAAATTCTGGGAACGCCTTGAGACAGCGCTCCCGCCAGGCCTGCTCTACGAGGTCAGGCTGATCGAAACCGACAACAATAGCGCTAGCTACCGAGGCGAGCGCCACCCACTCACTCATCCATAAGTGAGCGGAGGCGGGCTTTCCAATCGGTGTCGTTGGCAGCATCGTCGCTCTCGCCGATCGTCCAACTGCGGGCGCCATCGGTGAGACGGGTCGGCTGTGCTGTCAGCGGACGTGGAGAAGAACTGAGGGTACGCAGGGCAGACTGCGCGGCCTTGCGCACATCGTAGACGGGGTCCTGCAAGAGAGCACGGATCGCCTCGCGGCTGCTCTGGTGCCCCAAGCGGCCCAAAGCTCGCGCGGCAGCGGCGCGCTCATCGGAGGTCGGTGCCTTAAGCAAGGCTTCGATCTCGGGCGCCAGCCCGGTCAGCGAGAGATCGGCGATCAGCCGCAAGAGCCGGCTTCGACGCATTGGATGGCGCAGGCTGGCCAGGGCAGCACGACAATCGGCATAGATCTGCTCCTCGCTCAACAGCCCCTTCTCACGCGCCTCGGCTACCGCTAGCTCGGCGGGCAGCGAAGACGAGCCGCGCAGGAATGGCTCAATCCACTCAGCGACCGGCTCCAGCCCACCAACATACTCATGTAGCACTAGAATATCATGATAGTGCTCATCCAACCAGTAGTAGAGAGCTAGGGTCATCTCGGCATCTCGTGCCGCATAGGCCACCATCGCCGGTGGAAGGGGACGCCGCGCCCAATCGGTACGCTGTAGACTCTTATCGAGATGAATGCCAAAGGCCCGCTGCAACATGGCCGCTAGCGATGACTCGTTCTGGCCGAAAATCGAGCGGCTTGCCGCCTCCAGATCAAAGTAGTGGGCTACATTCAGGCCGCGTTCGGCCATCACATGCAGATCAGCCCCCGCCCCATGTAGCAGAATACTGATCTCAGGGTTTTCCGTGACCGCCGCCAAAGGAGAGAGATCGGCAAGACGCCAGGCATCAATCACAAAACACTGGCCATCGATCGCTAACTGCAGCAGGGCCAGGCGGTGGGAAGGACCATTCTCGCCCAGGAGCCGAGAGCGACCCTGGACGAACTCGGCATCGACTCCAATAATGCGGGCCGTGCGTAAGATCTCGACAGCATCACGCAATTGCTCCGGTCGCTCTACATAGAGCCGCCGCCCTTTAGCCGGCGGGCGACCGAGTGGAGGCGTCGGGCCAAGATAACCCGGCTGAACTTTTTCCTGCACGCCTGGTTCCGGCGAAGCATCTCTGTCTTTCAACGCTTCTGCCATCCTGGTCACAAAAGCTAGAAACGTTACCTGACTATCAACCTGGAGGTGTCTCCCACTATAGCAGATTTTCGCGCTGACGTACAGACCGCAGTTGCCAACCACTCAAGTAGGCCGCAGCCGCAGATCAGCCCAGCTTCGGCCCCTTCCTTTCCGCGCCGCCAAGCCCAACGCATAGGTTGTGGAACTATAACGGGATGTGGAGGGGCGCAGCCTCATCAGCTCAGCTACTACGGCCACGCCAGCGCCCTGCCTTTCTCAGTGCCCCACGGGCTAGCTCCAACCTTAGCCGGCCAGCCCCGGACGCCTGTCGCGGTCAACCAGTTCCAGCTTGCCGCTGACCACATCAATCACCAGGCCATGCACCGGGAGTTTGGGCAAGAAGGGACTGTTACGAATGAACTGCACGACCTCGCGGACATTCCCCTCAACATCGGAAAAGGCCCCCAACCAGCGCACCAGGCCCGCCTGATCGCTTAGACTATAGCGCTCAATCAGGCGCTGCGGCTCAACCCCCAGCGCTTGCATCGAGGCGGTCAGCGCCACTGGATCAACATGGGCGAGACCACAGTTAGTATGGCCGATCACCAGCACCTCGCGTACGCCAAGTAAATAGATGGCCCCCGCCAGCGAGCGGATCAAATCACTGTTGACCCCATCCCCCTCGCGCCCGGGGGCAGCCACCGTCGCCCCTGCGGTGCGCAGCTCAACCACATCGCCACGCTCCAGCCCGAGCGCCTGCTCTAGCAAGCCCACTAGGCGACAATCCATACAGGTGACCACCGCCGTCCGCCGGCGAGGCAAATGACTGAGCGCTGTCAGTTGATGCTCCTCAACAAAGCGGCGATTATGCTCTAAAACCTCATCCAGCATGGCTTGTCTCTCTCGCCAAATTGTGTACCCACCCTCACGAAGCACTTCCCTCTCCCACCGCTGCAGTGGCCGATCAGCCCTTCACGCGAGCCGGAGACCAGGCGAACCAGGCGCGGCGCCCGAGCAGCGGGTAGGTCAATACCCTGAAGGGTGAGCGAATGCATCGATGGATGAGTTCCAGTGTAGCATAGTCGCCACAAACGTGCAATGCGCAGGTTCTACGGGCCAGCCCGCTTGCGAGACTGCTTATCTGGCCACACCAGCCTGACCGGCAACCAGCAGCACCGGTGAGCCAGACAGCCCGATTACTCCGGCTGGCGCTCAGCGATGGCCGCCTCTCCCTCAACGATAAAGACAATGCGCTCACAGATATTCGTGCAATGATCAGCGACGCGCTCCAGCTTATGAGCGATCCAAAGCAGGTAGGTGGCACGTTGCAAGATGCGTGGATCGCTCTGAAGGGCGGGAATGGCCTGCGCACCCGCCAGCATGGCCATCAGATCATGGCGTACCAAATGATAGCGCACATCAACCACATCATCCTCCTGCCAGAGATGGCGGGCAGCCGCCGCATCGCGCTGCGCAAAGGCCTGCATTGTGCCCTGCAAGACACGGCGCGCCTCCTGACCCAGATCAAGGATGCCCTGCATAATTGAGGCCTCGCTCACACGGTGAGACGCCTGCCGCCCTGCCGCCTGAGCTGCTGCCGGCTTCACCCCAGGATCGCCATCCGCTAGGTGACTATCGACCTCCACCTGCGAGGCGGCTTCTGTACGCAGCGGCATCATGCGTAGAATAATCGTCGCAATGCCCGCCGCACCATCGCCAATGCGCTCCAGGTCACTGGCGATCGACAAGGCCGCTGTCAGATAGCGCAGATCCATACCCGCTAATGGCTGCTGAAGCGTGAGCAAACGGATCGTGTGCTCCTCGATCGCTGCACGCAGGCTATCGACACGCGCATCTGCCTCTATCACCATGCCTGAGCGCGCCTGGTCGCCGGTGCGCAAAGCGTCGAGCGCGTTCTTGAGCGCCTCATCAACCATCGCGCCAAGCTGATTGATCTGCTGATCTAGCTCCTGTAGCTCTTTATCAAGCACTGTTCGCGTCATCACTTTCTCTCCTTGCACAAAGTCAGCTCGCTGTGGGAAAGCAGACAGGTCTCCGCTCTGGCCTCCCCAGGCAGCAGAGTTTGCCTGCGCAGCCAACCGCTCAGCGTGCTAGCAGGCAGACAGGCAGCAGCTCGCTACCGCATGGCCCCGGCCTCCTTGCCGCTGCCGAGCCAGGCAGCTAGATGGCTGCCGGTTCTCACCCCGTTCAGTGTACCATATTTTTCTCCGAAAAGATAGAGTATTATTGCAATCTCCTCCTCTAACCTTTAGGGATAGGAGAAAAGCACTGCAGCCGACCAGGCAGCGGCTCTACGCTTACAATTGACAGCCAGCGGCGGGTGATGGTAGAGTAGCAGCAGGTTCCACGCAGCTAGCTCGTACAAAGGGGATAGAAAGACATGGCAACACGGCGACTGCTGGGCGTCTTTGCCCATCCCGACGATGAAGGGAGCATGAGCGGTGCCTTTATCCTTTACGGTCAGGCAGGGGTTGAGACTGGGCTGGTCTGTGCCACGCGGGGGGAAGTAGGAGAAATTGCTGATCCTGTCCTCGCCACCCCAGAGAACCTTGGCCAGGTGCGCGAACAAGAGCTGCGCGCTGCCGCCGACGTGCTGGGCATAGGGCACCTCTGGTTTCTCGACTATCGCGACTCTGGTATGGCGGGCACACCAGACAACAACGACCCGCGCGCTCTCATCCAGGCCCCACCTGCTGACGTCATTGGCAAGCTGGTCGCCATTATTCGCGCTTTCCGCCCGCAAGTCATGGTGACCTTCGACGAAACGGGAGGATACGGCCATCCTGACCACATCGCCATCTACCGCTACACCACAGGCGCCTTCTACGCCGCAGCCGATGAGGCGCAGTATCCCGAGCTAGGGCCGGCCCATGCCGTTTCTAAGCTCTACTACACCGGCTTTCCGCGCAGCGGCATTCGTGTCCTTGCCGAATGGCTCAAGGAGCAAGATCTTTCCCTTGAAGGGACCGCCCTGCGTGGTAGCGACCTTGATCAGCTTGGCATTCCTGATGAACAGATCAGCGTCTTCCTTGATGTGTCCTCGGTGCTCGATCTCAAAGACCGTGCCTGGGCCTGCCATCGGACGCAGCTCGGGACAGTTGGCATTATGGCCCGCATTCCTCCAGAAATCCAGCGGCGCTGGCGAGGTTACGAGTGCTACCAGCTTGCCGCCACGCGCGTTGGTCCCGACTTGCCAGGCGAGAACGACCTATTCGCTCATATTCATAGCTAAACTACAGAGCGCTTCCAACGTCCTTGCTCTTCTTTCGCCGGATGCGCTCGGCCTCTCGGCTCCGGCCCAAGCTGATCCGCTCCGCGGCAGTCAAGCGCTGGTCAGCCGCCAGGGAACAGGCTGCGCCCAGCGCCTCAGCCCGGTGTCACCGCTTTAATCTCCCAGCAAAGCCCGCTCACAGGCCCTGGCAAAGGCCCAGACAGAGGGATAACGTTGCTCCGGCTCATGAGCCAGTGCCCGTGCTAGCA
>NZ_JADGHT010000198.1 GCF_019683755.1 Thermogemmatispora sp.
TTCATTATCAATTATGATAATAACATGGCGGTGGCGATCTTGCCTGATGCTCCGGGGCCATTGCTGAGCACTTCCCTGGCCTATACTCTAACGATGCAGGAAATCAAAGGGGACGATGGTTCAATCAATAACCAGTTTGGTATGATTATCCGTTACAACCAGCAATCCAAGGGTGGAAAGGTGACAACGCAATTCTATGCTTTTGAGGTGCGTAACACAAGTGATGGTGAATATCAATTCTGGAAGTTTAATAGTGCTGCCGCCGAAGATGATCGCTGGACAAAGATCTGGTCGAAGAGCTTTGGCAAAGAGTATCATCAGGGACACGGCTCAAAGGCTGTGAATACGATCAAGATTGTGGCAAGCGGTAAGAACTTTACCTTCTACGTGAATGGCAAGAAGGTGGGAACGGCTCAGGACGGCTCGATTCCCTCTGGTTCGCTTGGGTTGCTCGTGAACCTGAAAGGAACGGAGGTGGCTTTTTCCAATCTGCTCGTGACGACGCCTTGAGCTGATCGTTTTCTAGTAACGGGGAACGGTCATAGTTTTCCTTTGGTTGAAAATGCCCACTCTTGGGCCTGTGGCTGGAGGCTGTATTTTGAGAACGATCTTTGTCTGGCTGACACTGATTATCACGGCTTTCCTGTTCGTGCTCAATCTCGCACTGGTGATTATCTTTCGTAAGCGGAAGAAGACAGAAGTTCTGTCCTATATCGGAGCTGGCCTGATAGAGCTAGCTGTCTTCTGTGTAGTGCTCCTTTTCCACCTGGGCGTCTTAACCTCGATCCCTTTCCATTTACCACCCGGCCTAAGCTTCAATCGCGCCGAGATTGCTGCTGCCCTCGCTCTAGGGATTGGCCTTTTCCCGGCGGCCTACTGGCATCGGGTGTCTATGGCGCAGTTACGTGCTCGCATGGAGCAAGATGCCCGTTTGATGAAGATGCGTAGCGATGGGGGCGTGCGTATCAAGACACCTGAGGAATGGATGACTTGAGCCAACGAAGCTGAAACCAAGAGAGCTTTTTAGGCGAGGCCCGCTGTGGCCCTCGCTCACTGTCATCTGCTCGCCGGTGAGTCGCTCGTTGCTTTCGATCGATTGCCAGTAAAGTCACGAGCAGAAGGTGTGTCTTGCTGTTGGCTGCCTGTGTTCTAGCTTCTCCTTCGCCAGGAGCCAGGCTGCTCCTCTTCAAAGGGAGTGGCCTTTGTCATTCTCTGCCTGCTGCCAGATCCTGTCTGGGAAAGTCCCTCTTTGGCAAGCCTGCAGCGGGCATGCTTTTCTATCTCTGTGCTCTCCCCGCTCGCTTATAGCTGCTGTGTCGTTGGAACTGACTGTTCTGCCTGCGTCTTTCTAGAGCAAGAGGCTCCTCTCTAGCTTGCTATTGTGGCTGTCCTTGACAAAGGGTACCCTTGCGTGTTATACATTATAGCAATTAGCTATAACTTTGGAGGGAAGAGAATGCGTTCTGAGCCTCAGCAGGATGCCATCGCCAATCCATTTAGCCCGGGAGCAGCGGGGCCACAGCAGGATGTGGCCATTGTGGCCCGTGATCTTGTGCGTGTCTTTGGTCAGAAAGTAGCGGTCAATCATCTCAATCTGATGGTGAGGCGTGGCGAATTCTTTGGTTTTCTTGGCCCCAATGGGGCCGGTAAATCGACCACCATCAAAATGATGGTTGGGTTGCTACGCCCAACAGCGGGTCAGGTCTGGGTGGCTGGCGTCGATGTCTGGCAAGAGCCGTTGCAGGCTCGCCGTCTAATGGGGGTCTTGCCAGAGCAGCTCAATCTCTATGAGCGCTTAACCGGGCGCGAATTTTTGATCTTTACCGGCCATATGTATGAGTTGTCCAACGAGGAGATCGAGCGTCGCTCGTATGAACTGCTGCGGGTATTAGCATTGGAGGCCGACGCCGATAAGCTCATTGTCGACTACTCGGTCGGCATGCGGAAGAAAATCGCCCTGGCAGCAGCCTTGATCCATAATCCGCAGGTGCTTTTCCTGGATGAGCCATTTGAGGGAATCGATCCCGTTAGCTCAAGGGTCATCCGTGATATTCTGCACGATTTGACAAGACGTGGAACAACCATCTTCTTTTCTTCCCATATTATGGAGCTGGTCGAGCGGCTCTGCTCTCGGGTGGGGATCATCAATCAAGGGGTGCTCGTGGCAGAAGGTACCCTTCAGGAGTTGCGCGCCCGAGCCAGTGGCACCGGCGATATGCCGCGTGATGCTACTCTGGAGGACATTTTCTTGAATGTGATCGGTGTGCGCAACGAAGAGCACAATCTGAGCTGGCTTGAGTAAAGAGGAGGCCGTCATGCCATCTGACTCGTTCTCCGTTCCCAGCAGAATATCTGCCACCTTGGAAAACCTGAAACTCAATCCGCGGAAACTGCGTTGGCTCCTTTGGCTACGTTGGAGGCTGCTCATCCGCGGCCTCACTCGCAATGCTCAAAGTGCCATTGCCTTTGTGGTTACCATCTTTTTTCTGATGGCTTGCTGCGGCAGCAGTGCTTTTGGCCTTGTAGTGGCCTCTCGCCTGATCCGTCCCCCTAGCAATGTGGAGCTGCTCTATGTGGCACTGCCGGCTATCACGCTCCTCTGGATCTTGCTGCCTGTTTTCCAGTATGGTCAGAATGAGGGACTAGATGTCTCAAAGCTGCTCCTGTTCCCTCTGACCCGTGGCGAAATGATGGCCGGTCTCCTGATCGCTCAGCTCGTAGATGTGCTCACTCTCGGGCTAATGCTCTGGTTGATAGCGCTGGTGGTGGGCTTCACCTTCTCGCCGGGCTTGCTGCTGTTGAACATCGTGGCCATGCTCATCTTCTTAGGGTTCGTGGTGAGCTGTAGCCAGCTTGTGATCGCTCTGCTTGCCGGCATGCTTCAGAACCGTCGCTTTCGCGACTTAATCTACATTGCAGTGATTCTAGCCTTTGCTATCTTCTATATCACAGAGCAGTTCTTGCTGCGTGGTGTCTTTATCGAAAGCTTCAGTAGAGGTTTAGCGCAGCGTCAGTACTCTCCCTACCTGGCTTGGTTGCCGCCAGGTTGGGTTGCCCATGCTATCGAGGCTGGACTTCAGGGCCATTGGCTGGCTAGCGTGGGCTGGCTGTTGTTGACCCTGCTGCTGACCTTGCTGATCCTCTATCTCTGGCAGCGGGTACTGGAGCATACCCTGACGCAACCTGAAGTAGGGGGACAGACTCAGGCCCGGCAGACACTGCGCAGGGCAGCGCCTGCTGCTGCCAGCTCGCTGCCGGCTGCTGTCTCATCTGCCATCACAGTCACAGCAGCCCCGCCTGCCCTTGCTCTCGAAGCCGCGACCACCCCGCCTCTCGCCCGGGACAGCCGCCCCTGGTTTAGGCGTTTCCTGTCTTCCCAGACGTTGGCTATCGCTGCCAAAGATCTACGCTACTTCCGGCGTGATCCGCAGCTCCTGGGGCAATTGATAATGCCATTAGTTGCTGTCGTTGTAGCTCTTATTGCCCCTTTCATTGGGAATCAATCAGCTCGTCCAGAAGACTACAACTGGTTCTTCCTCATTTATCCTCTCATTTTCGTTTTTCTTAGCATAGCTGTACTTTCTCTCAATGCATTAGGCTTAGAGCGTAAGCCGCTGACGGTCCTGTTCCTCTATCCCGTTAAACCAGAGCGCATCTTCTTCGGCAAGAATCTGGCGGCGCTTGTCCCTGGCCTGACAGTCTTGCTGGTGATGCTCATCTTTGAGGGGTTGTGGCTCAAGCTCTGGTCTTTCTTGCTTCCCTCGCTGGTGACAGGAGTAGCTGGTATAGGCATTGTATTCGGCTGGGGTAATCTTACCTCTGTCTTCTTCCCGCAGCCCGTGATTCAACGGCGCGGCTCTCTCTTTGCTTCGTCCTCCAGCTACAGCGGTGCTGGCTGTACGCGAGGTATCTTTCAACTGCTGATGCTAGTCGTCACATTTCTCTCACTGGTGCCAGTCATTCTAGCCATGCTTCTCCCGTTATGGTTCGGCGTAACCTGGCTCTGGATTGCGATGGCCCCAGCCTCCTTGCTCTACGGCTTCACCTTTTATCTGCTCCTTACGCGCTTTGTGGCTGCTCCAGCTCTGTTGCGCCGCGGTCCGGAGATCCTGGAGATCGTAGCGCGTGATTAATGCTCAGCGCGGAGAAGCAGGGCAAGCAGCTCGCTGGAAACTGGCCATTTGCTCGACTAAATCGAACTGCGCACCTCCGTCCTTTAACGGGGGGCGCAGTCCTTTTTCCCTTACCTGTCTAATCACCCTTTGTCATATGGAGCTAGGTTCTTCGGCTTCTGGCGGCGACTCTGACGCTGGCGCAGCCAGAAGAAGAAGACAGGTCCGGCGATCACGAGAGCGAGCAAGATGTAGAAGGCCACCGTCATCAAGCGGTTACTGGACTGCGTTGTTGCAGCAGTCGTGCCCAGGGCCGGAGGATAGAGGCCAGTAATAATAAAGCGGGGAGAACCACCCACATGGAAAGTTTGGACGATCTGGCGCGCTGGGATATCGAGCATGGTGACGTCGCCATTGGCCAGGGCTACAAAGCCAAACTGGCCATCGCTTGTGATGGCTACCGCCTGGGGAGCAGCACTGAGCGTGAAGCTATGGTCTGGCTCCGCTGGGGGAGGACTACCCGGAACAATTGGGGCTAACACGTAGAGATGCCGGCTCGTCTTATCTGGCACGTAAATATCGCCTGTGATGGCATCGTAATCCATAGTCCCGAAGTCCCCGCCGTGGAACAGCGTAGGGTAGATTTCACGTGTTCCCAGGTTGACCGCAATGATCGTATGCTGGCGTGTGCTGACATAGGCGATAGAGCCGAGAGGGATCGTGATCGAGAGCGGTCCTTGAGGGACAGGAACCGTGGCAAGGCGCTGACCAGAGGAGTTATAGACAGCCAGTGCCTGGCTCTCTGAGACCCACAGTTGATTGCCCTGGCCGCCTGAAATGCCGGCGCCAACCACGGCCACCGCCAGACCGGCGACGTTGCTCGCTGCCTGAATTGTTCTTTGCACAGCACAATTCGCTGGGTCGAGTACGCTAATGAGAGGACTCGCTGGGCCGGCAGCGTAGAGCAGGTTGGCGCCTGGATCGAAAGCGACGAAGGAAGGGGCGCCGGGCAGGTGGGCCGAACAAAGCACCTGCCCTGTCCTGGCCGCGAGCATGCTGACTGTGCCTGATCCAGGCTGGGCCACATATAGAAAGCGCCCGTCCAGGCTGAGATAGGCCATGCGGGGATCACCCGCCAGACGAAGCGATGGCTGAACTTCTTGCTTGACAATGTCAATCACGCCGATGCCATTGCCTCCTCCTACCACATAGGCCAGATTAGGTGCCCCGCCATCGGCTCTAGCCGGCGGCAGGTCACCTAACCCTGCGTACAAGACGAGGCTCAGGACCAGTAGCAGCGACAGTGGCAGGGATAGCCAAAAGACCGATCCTCGTCCAAGGAAAAACATCTGCATAGTGCTTGTTCCCTTACTTGTGTCTTGGCCTTTTGATGCTAGCAAGAGCCGATGAAGACTCAATCTTCCTCGCTGGCTGACTAGGTGGATAGCTGCGAACCTCATGAGACACTAGCTGGGGTCAGCGACCGCCAATGTGCTCCGTTCCCCTGGCCAGTGAGTACATAGACTGCTGTCGGGTAAGAGAGTGAGAGATAGAGCTGAAAGGGATTGAGCGGATCAACAGCCAATTCGCTCAGGTTGCCGCGGATCGCTGGCAGGCCCGTCCAGCTCTGTCCGCCATCAGTGCTGCGGTAGATACTGGTGGCGGTTTTCCCGTAGAGAATGTATGGATTGCTGGGGGCCGCGGCCAGGGAAGTGAGAAGAAAGAAAGAATGTGTGTTTATGCTACGCGTAAAGGTGCGGCCACCGTCGCGCGAGACATACATGCCGGCATCGCCACTGGCGTAAATTGGCTCGTTGGGGCCAGCGGTAGTGGCATCAAAGATGCCGCCATTGATACCAGTGATCAAGCGCCAATGGAGTCCTCCATCGCTACTGAAGGCCATGCCTGCACTGCTATAGACCAATAGATGACCTGGCTGCCCAGGGAGGGGTAAAAGGCCACTGATCACGCTGAAAGGCAGCGTTCCTGTCTCGCGAAAATGACTTCCCCCGTCATGGCTGACGAGCAGGCCATGCGCCTGACGCTCTGAAAGATAGATGTATACCTCGTCAGGGCTAGCATTACCAGCGGCGGCCAGGAAAATGGTCGTGCTGGTCAAACTAGCGCTGCGTGTCACCAGTTTCCAGGTACGTCCCTGATCCTGGCTCATATAGAGGCCCGGTGTACCACGAGCGTTGCTCACACTCGGGTAGGTCAACACATAGAGACGCTGCGAGTCAAGCGGACTAACCGTCAGCGAGTAAGTCATGAGATCCTCCATGATTTGCCCGCGGCCACCTGCGACCTCCTGCCAGTGCTGGCCCCCATCGTCGGAGCGAAAGAGGCCGTAATGAGTGGCCAGCAGCAGAATATGCGGAGACAAAGCCAGCAAGGAATGTACGTGGTTGGCTGCGTTGCCGAAGCCGTTGCTTGCCGCAGCCGGCGTAGGCGTTGAGAGCGTCGAAGCTCTTCCGTTTCCCCCTGGCAGGGTACAAGCTGACAGACCTCCTGACAGCAGCGTCAACAGCAGCACTGCTAATGACAGGAGCCAAGCTTTTCCCCCGAGGCGCTGCCATGAGTCGCTCCCAGCGACTTCCCTCTGCCGTCGGAAGCAATCCCCGTACCAGCCAACCAATGCTGCAGCCATCCTCATTTGTTCCCTCACTAGAATGGAGTGAAGAACTTAATCTGCGTCTCGTGCAGCTTGTTATCCGGCGTGCGGATTTGGATGCGTGCCAGCCAGTCGCCGCTCATAGTGAGATCGCCATGAGCGCTAAAGCTCCCATCGGCGGTAGGTTGCAAATTCAGCACCTCGGTCCCCATATCCATGTCGAGCATATTTAGATAGAGCGCCACCCCTATCTGTGTCATTGGGCGCTGTGTCTGGCGGTCGCTGACCTTAACAGTAAAAGTATTAGTGCCGAAGCGGTTGGGAGAGATGGTCAAGGTCACCGTAAAGCGTCCATCGCTGGTCGTCGCACTCGTCGTTAAGGGCTTCGGAGCGGGGGTCGAACTAGCGGTAGGAGCGGGTTGGGTGCTTGCTGTAATAGGGGTTAAGGTACCGGCGAAGATATTCATCAGTCCGACGCAGACCAAGACTCCCACGCCAAGCACTGGCTCCCAGCGCAGCACCGTTGTCAGACGACTAGTGAGCCTGGTCAAACGCTTCTCGCGAAGCTTAAGCTGACGTGTCCAGCGCTTCTGCAGGTCTTCATCTGCGGGTGACTCTGCTGCCGTGGCTAGTGGCAATGTTGCTGGGCTGACCAGGCCCTGCTCTAGGCGCTCAAGGCAATAGGTATATTTGCGGTATTCCTTCTTCAGGCGTGGGCGCAGGAAGAGCACATGAAACGCGCTGGTAAGGAGCAAAGCGGCCACCAGCACGATCTTGATCAGCAAGGCCCGCCCGTAGGCTGTCGTAATCAGTTCCGCTGGCTCGGTCAAATGAAATGCAGCGCTGAAAGGTCCGGTGATGGTCAGCAAGACCACACCAGCGATGGCCCAAGGAGAATAATAAGGCAGCACTGTTGTCAGCGATTGGGCCCGGATGGGTGCTGTCTGCCGCTCTAATAGGGGCAGATAGCAGGTGGCGATGTAGAACATGCCCCCAATCCAGAAGGCCGAGCCGAGTAGGTGCAGCCAATCAATCAAGACAGAGAAGAGAAAGACATTGCTGCTCACGGCGGCGGCGTGGCTGGAGAGCGTCATAGCGCCAAAGAGGGCCAGGCCGAGAAGAAGATTAAGCCAGGCGCTAACGCCTTCCCTGACAGCAGAGCGCTGACGAGCCAGAAGCTGGTAGAGGGCCAGCGCTAGCGCCAGCATGATTACAAGCTCACGTGCTAACCAGAAGGTACCAAAGCGGCTGCCCCTGATCATGCTCAGCAGGAGTGAAGGAGCCAGAGCACTGCTCCATTGGCCATTGCTCAAAAAGAGAGCCTGACCAACAAGCACACCCAAATTCGCCAGCAGGAGCACGAGCAAAGTGGGCACAGAAAAGCGGCGAGTAAAGCGCAGAGGCATGGCTTCTACAATGGCTCCAGCCTCAGCATTCTCGCCGTTCGTGCCGGCAGGAACTGCCTCCAAGACAAAGAAGCGCCATAGCTGAGCTCCGACCCAGAAAATGGCCCCCAGCTCGCTCAAGGTCACAGCAATCAAATTAAAAAGGCCGACGGCATCGATCTGCCCCGTATAAAGGCTGCTAGTGTTGCCACCGCCGAGCAGGTCCTGACCAGGGGGCGGTGCGTTGGCATTCAACTGGGGAACCGTACCATTGGGTTCAACGACCGTGAACAAGAACGAGCCGCGCAGAACATGCCCATCGACGTTAGAAACGCTCCGCCAGACCACGACATAGACATCTGGGGGCAGATTGGCTTTTAATCCAAGGTCAAGCTCGCGGGGATCGCTGGAAGAGACATGAGCATCCCCTTTATCAACACGCTGGTTATGGCTATTGACCACAGCAGCGGTGCTCAACGCTGGATTCAGATCCTCGCTGAACC
>NZ_JADGHT010000199.1 GCF_019683755.1 Thermogemmatispora sp.
CCTGCTCATCGTCGCGCGAGACAAAGGTATACTCATGGGCTGACTCGCCCGGTCCCTTGGTAATGCCCACAGGCTTGCGACCCGTGCGCCCTCGCGAAACAGGAGGCACATTGGCAGAATCGCTTACCATAGCCGCTTTCACTCCATCTCACGTGAGAGAACTGCTATTCTGAACTGCACTGCCTGGCAGATCAGCTTCTTTCCAGGCCTGCCGTGTCCGGCTGTCCGATCTTGGCTCTTACACGAGCCAGGCAGCCAGAGCTGAGGGGAAGAGCCGGCCTGGCCGACCTGATCCGGTCCAGTCCGTTCCGCTCGCCGCGCCCCCTCGCTCTCTGCGCGCTCATCCCGGTCTAGCCAGTGGTTTCAACCTTGAGACGCCAGGCAAAGTTTCGCTTGACAATTGAAAGCAGAGAGAGATTTTGAGGAAATAGGCGCTCTAATTGATCAATGATACAAAGCGTGACCATTGGCAGCAAGCTATTGCGTTGGGCGATGATGTGGGGCAGATAGCCCATATGGAGATAGGGCGGCTCATCTGGCCTATCGGGATCGCTGAAGAAGTGGAACGCCCGCACCTGTTCATCGTCCATTGTCTCGATCTCGCTTCCCAGCTCCAGCGAGAGCAAGGGCACGCCATGCTTAATCGCGAGCACTTCCGTTCGCCCCTCGGGCGTCGTTCGTTCCTGCATCATGCCGAGCACCATGACATAGATCAACACGGCGCGCTCGGCAATATAGTCGGGCGAGAAGAGTTCAACCTGTGTTTCATTGGAGAGGCGTGGTCCCAGCGAGCCGAAGGTCGGATTGAGCAAGATGGTATCGTAGATGACGCCGACGGCGTAGGTTCGTGGTTCCGTGCTCATACCCAGCACGCGATGCAGCTCCGCCTCTGGATCATCGCCTTGGCGTGCACGCACAGCAATGCGTACGAAGCGTCCGAAGGCGTAGTCTTCAGGCGCCGGCTCAACCTCGACCTCGCGCGGTCCATAGATCTGACAGACGTAATTGATATGCGAGTCGGATTTGACAATCTTGCCAATGAACATGCCGATGCCTCGTGTGCGGGCATGAAGTAGCACGCCCTGTATCTATTGTAACGACCACTTCTCTCTTGAGAGACGACTTAAGATCGCCTTCCCTTGATAAGCGTCTCTTTTTTTTCAAAAGCTACTTATGTCAGAGAGAGCCGTTGTCGTAGCAAGAACGAGCGCCTACGGCCCATCTCACTGGCGGCCATTATACCATACTGGGTGCCACGAGGAGGAGGCAGGTCGTTCTTCTCGGTCGGCTGATTCAGCTGGGACCGCAGGCTTTGTGAGCGGGTTAGGGGACGGTGGCTGAGAAGAGAGTACCGCGTCAACCTCAGGCGGGGCAAATGAGAAAGAAGGGGCAGGTCGGGCAGCGCCCTGGGTCAGCGGGGGCGGCAGGGTAATCATGCTGTTTGAGGCGTTCGATGCTCTCAACCAGTCTGGTGTACAGATTCTGCTCGCGTCGCTGCCCGAGTTTCACCGCACTGACCTCACCTGTGGTCAGGTTGTCGCTCTGTAGCTCGGCCTCTTGTCCGGGATAATGCTCGCGATAAGCGCGCATATAAAGTAGTTCGCGTATATCAGGTTCAGGCTCCTGCTTGCGCCGACCAAAGCGCGTGCGCACAAAGCGTACAGGCTGGTTCGGCCGCCGTGGCACCTCGACCCGATCGACATCGACTCGAATCGTCTGTCCGGCAATCTCTATAGTGAAGCCGCGCCCAAGTAGCCAATGTTGAGTTTCAACGCTATCACGCAGCTTGCGATGAAGCTGCTCGGCCACTTCGCGTCCGTGCCGTTCGTAGAGCGAGGCAAAAGGCGACTCCTGGCCGCCAAGTTCCCGCCAGTGCCGACTATAGAGTTCACAGACAGCTTCGCAGGTCGGCAGGGTGTCTGATGCCTCTTCTGGGGAAGTAGCCTGGCGCCCTTCCTCGATCCAATCGTAGAGGGTTTCTAGCGTTTTGCGTATGGCCTGAACAAAGAGAGCGTAGCTCTCTTGCAAAGGCTGAAAGCGATAGATATAGCTATAGAGATACTTGCGAGGGCACTGCTGATAGCATTCCAGGGCGGAGACGCTGAGAATCTCCGGCTGCATAGCCCGGATAAACTCCTCATGGGGCAGGGCAGGAGGCAGAGGCTCAGGCTTTGCTTGGTCGCTAGTGCCTGGCCCACTTTGCTGGCGCCATTCTGTTCTTACCAGGCGCTCGGGCGGCAGGCTGGTCAGCACTGGCTCCAAAAAAGTCGATGGCTTTGCTGCTCGCCTGCCTGGACGACGGCTATAACTTAGCACGAGATGATCGCGCGCGCGCGTAATGCCGACATAGAAGAGGCAGGCTTCGCCCACTTCATGCAGGCTTCCTTCATCGCCCTCAAATGAGAGCATACCCTCAGGTGGTGGGGCCGGGTTATAGCGACGTGCGGCGGGAAAGCGCTGCTGGTTCAGTCCGGGCAAATAGATCACAGGAAATTCCAAGCCTTTGCTAGCATGAACTGTCATGACACGCACAACGTCCGCTTCATCTCCCTGGCTCAGCTCAAGGCTTTGCTGGCGCGCGCTGCTGTCCTGGCGTAGCATCGATAGCACGCGCAAATACTCTAAGAAGCCGCGCGCGCGTTCATAGATCAGGCCGGCCTGGGGAGTGCCTGTTTGGTCGGTAGGCTGGCCATCCGTCGCTGGAGAAGTTTCCTGCTGTTGGCGCTGCTGCTGTAAGTCGTAGCGTCGCGCTAGCTGGAGCAGTAGAGCGTAGTCAGCCAGTACCGCCTTCGCCTGAGCGTCGTTGCGGTCGAGAAGGCGACGCACTTGATCTGTCTCGACCAGCAGATACTGAGCGAGCAGCGACCAGATATCAGAGGCTGCGCTCAAACGTTGGAGCAGTTCACTGAGCAAGTGTAACGAGCGTCGCCCGGCAGGGCTGATGGTCTCGGGGATCTCGCCGCGCAGCAGGAGCAGGCCAGGGGCAAGCTGTTGTTCGCGCGCTACCCGTAGCAGAGCCTCGATATCAGCCTGACTGAGAGGGTGCTCCGGCCAACGGGCCGCGCGCAGTAAGCCCATGCCATCCGGCCCAGCCAGCAAGAGCACTGGAGCCAGAGCATCCTTGATGTGCTCCTGCTCCAGCGTGCCGCCGCTCTCGATGACTGGTAGGCCCGCTATTGCTAGGGCCTGCGAGATGCGTCGGGCCTGAGCACGTGTCCGACAGAGCACGACGAGGTCACGGTAGCGGTATCCCTGGCGAGCACGCTCCTGGAGATCAGCAATCAGGCCGGCTAGTTCGTCAGTTTCATTCTCGGCCACCGCCAGCGTCACATACGGCTCGGGCGGTGAGGAACGTGTGGCTTCGTTGCGCCGGAGGGCTGCCTCCCCATCTGTCTGCCCAGCTTCCAGATGCTGGAGGCGAAAAGCTTCGGCCAGTGCAACGATATCGGGACGCGAGCGATAATTGCGGCTCAGCGAGAGTATCAGGGCCCCGGGATAGTCCTCCTGGAAGCGCGTGATGTTGGCGGGAGAGGCGCCACGGAAGCCGTAGATAGCCTGGTTTGCATCACCCACTACCCAGACGCGGCGCGCCTCGCCCGCTAACAGACGTAATAGCACCCCACTGGCTCGGTTGATATCTTGAAATTCATCAACAAGGATGTGTTGGTAGCGCTGCTGGAGCTGCAGCAGAATATCATTGTGGCTGGCGAGAAGCTGCACTGTCAGCATAATCAGGCCGCCAAAGTCGACGTCGCCACGCCGCTCCAGCTCCTCCTGATAGAGTTGGTAGATCGCCGCCACTTCAAGGGCCCGCTCTGCACGCTCACGCTCTTCGACTGTCTGGGCCTGCTCTCGCATCTGCTCCGCTAATTGGCGGTAACGTTCAGGAGTTACCAGCTCGTCCTTGGCGCGCGAGATTGCTTTCAGAATATCAGGGAAATAGAGCGTAGGCTGTGTCAGATGATGATAATAGTAGAGAGGAAGGCGAGGCGCCAAATTACGTAGCAAAAAGTAGCCTTCGGCATCGTCAATTAAGGCAAAGTCAGGACGGAGACTCACCAACTCGCTATACTGGCGTAGTAACTCGGCACAGAAAGCATGAAACGTGCTGACCGTCGGTAGCTCTCTGTGATCAACGCCCTGTCCTAGGCGCGCACGCAGGGCATGCGCTAGACGCTCCTGCATTTCCTCAGCGGCCTTGCGCGAAAAGGTTAAGGCCAGAATAGAGCGCGGTGCAACGCCGCAGGAGCAGATGAGATACTCAGCGCGCCCGATAAGCGTGCTGGTTTTGCCGCTGCCAGGACCGGCGATCACCAGAGCCGGGGTGGTCGCTGTGATGGCTGCTTGCTGGAACTCATCGTAATGTCGACTCACACTCGCCGCCGCCTGCCTCGGCTGTTCCCGTTGTTCCATGACAAGAGGATATTCTTTGAGCAGGCCGGCCAGACGGTTGAGAATGGCAGCCAGTGAGACCCCGAAACGCTTCGCCAGCACAAGCGGCGGCTGCCGTTGTTCCACATAGAGCGCGCGCACCTCTTCCAGGGGCATCAGCAGTTCAGCAGCGAAGAGGTTCGCCGTCAGCTCGCGTTGACTGCGGGGACTATAGGACTGGCCAGGCCCCAAGAGTTCTTCGATGCTGTCGCCGTCAGAGATGGCTCCTACTTCTTCGCGTATATCGGCTTCGTTGCACAGGCTCGCTTGATCAGGCTCTTCTCTGACAAGTGTCGCCATCCCGAGCTTGAGAGGTTTCAACATCTCTTCAAGCCCCGGCAATAGGAGACGCATGGCCGCAGTTAAAGGACGATGGAGGATCACATGGCCAAGTTCATGCGCGAGGGTAAAACGCCACTGCGGCTCAGGTAAAGTGCGGCAGATCCAGATCAGATTATCACCCGGCTCCAGGTAGCCGTAGGTTCCTGGGGGCTGATCAGCAGGATGAAACGTGGCAATCTCCAGCCCCAGCCAGGCAATCAGCTCATCCAGAGGCACCGTCTCGGCCTCCGACGGTCTATGGTCGTGGTAGCACTGGCGCAGGTAGCGAGCTGCCAGTGTAGCCAACGCGCGGCTCTCTTGCTCCATAGATGGCGCCTCTCTCCCCGCGACTTATTCCTCCCCTTCGCCTTCTCTTGCTGATCGACCTGTCTGTCTACTGGCCATCGTTCTCAGGGTCTCAAGCCGCCCGGCGACAGGCAGAAAGCAGAAGGGGAAAGCCACAGCTTCTCAAGCATTATATCATGCTCGCCAGCGATGGCCAAATCTCACGGGGTCGAGATGCGACGTTGCAGGTATGTAGGAGGAAGGAGAGAGCAATCTTGGAGGGTAGAGTGGGAGGGACTAAGCTCTAGGGAGGCTGACTGAACCACTGGCGGCTACGTGACCGAGCAAAAACTTTCTGCGCAGCGGCCTGGATTTGCTATAATTGAGGGAGACAGGCAGGCGGCTAGTCCTGGCTGGTGCGCGCAGCGGGCAAAATGGCCAGGCGCAGCGCAGCGGCAAGGGAGCGGACACGCCCCACACCTACGGGAGGTTCCTGGTCATGGAAGCAGCCGAAATATTGACTCGCGCCAGAGCGGGCGAAGAAAAGCCAGATGGCTGGATTATCCTGCCATTACAGCGCGGCAGAGTGATCCTCTCAATCATTGGCTGGCTCTTCAGGGCAGCTCTGGGACTCATTCTATTCGCGGTTATCTTCCCCATTATGGTGCCCGAAAACTACCACAGTGTTTTCGGAGCGATTGCCAGCACTATTATTCTTGGCATCCTACTTTTTATCGGTCTGGGTAGCATCTGGTGCCTGATCAACGATGTACACCGTCTCATCAGAGCACAAGACTATCTCATTGTGATCACTCCCGAGGACTTTGTCCAGCAAGCTGGGGATAGGGTGGTACATGTTCCCCTGATCAACGTTCGTTATGTGACAGCCAGAGGACGTGCCAGGCCTGACCGCACACCACCTACGACCAGTCAGCTTTCGCAACTTGGCAGCGCAAGCGAGAACATGGTGGGTTTTCTCTTTGGACGTGGCATGACCCAGTCGCCCGAGGAGCGGCGCAAGGCTATGAGTTCCCGCGCCCCCACCTCACTGGCTTTTATTGACACCCGCACGAACACCGAGGTCGTTGTCACTACCGATACGGCCTATGGCGACCCCTTCCTGATCGCGGCCTTGCTGAAGCAATACGCCGCCAGAGTACAGCAGATCGCCTGAGCCGGGTTCGCGCGCGAGTTACTCACTCTCTTCGCCCGCGAATCGTATCTGAGTAGTTCTTTTGTTTTTTTCTAAGCTATCCTCTCTGGCCACCAACAGGAGTTCCCTATGCTGCTGGCTATCGATATTAGCAACACTAACATTAAATTTGGCCTCTATAACAGTGAGACCCTCAAGCATCACTGGGCCGTTTCCACCGTGCGTCAGCGCACCGCTGATGAGTACGCCATGTTGTTGGGCACCCTCATGCATCACAGCGGTCACTCTTTCAGCGACGTCCATGCCGTTATTTTCTCATGTGTTGTGCCCCCGCTGACGCCGGTCTTTCAGGAGATGGTTCAGCGCTATTTTCATCAGGAAGCCATCATTGTCGATCATACGCTGGACCTGGGCCTGCGTCTGTTAGTCGACAACCCGTGGGAAGTAGGCTCTGACCGTATTGTCACCGCCATCGCCGCCCATGAGCTATATGGTGGTCCTGCTATTGTCATTTCCTTCAGCACGGCTGCCACCTTTGACGTGATCTCAGCTCAGGGCGACTTTCTTGGCGGAGCGATTGCCCCAGGGCTGATGATCTCTGCCGAGGCTCTCAGCAGTGCCGCGGCGCGCCTTTTCCGCGTCGAGCTGACTCCTCCACGCTCGGCTCTGGGCAAGAACACGACCGAGAACATGCAATCGGGCATCATCTACGGTCATGTGGGCCTGGTTCAGGGATTGATCCGCCGCCTGCGCGCTGAGATCCCCGAGGTGCGCGATCAGGACGAAGTGAAGATCATCGCTCACGGCGGCCTGGCCAATTTCATGGCTCCGCTGATCCCCGAGATCCAGTATGTTAACCAGTTCCTTCCCCTGGAGGGCCTGCGCATCGCCTACGACCGCTTACGTAACGGCTACCGCCAGCGTGAGCGCTAGCCTCGGGCGCAAGCTGCCTCGCCTCCTGTTGCCCTTCCCCACCGCAACGCTTCTCTACAGCAAAGCTAACAAGGCGAAGAGGCTGGCCTCTTCGCCTTGTGGCGGTTATGACCCTGTTCCCACGCTCAGTTACCAGCAGGTTGGGTAGTGAGTCAGCTAGTCCTTCAATAACTGGGCGATCTGGTGTAGATCGCTGGCTGCTTGGTGCAAGGCTGTATGGGCTGTTTTCTCGGCGCTGCGTACCTTTGCCAGGTTGCTGGCGTAGGCTGTGCGCTCCTGATTATAGTTCTCCGGGGTCAGCGTGGGGAGGGTACTCTGCACCGTATCAAACTGGGCCTCGGCTGTCACAAGCTGAGCCTTAAAGTCAGTGTAGAGACTTTGCAACTGGGCCTGTTTACTGGCAGGCGCAGAAGCAATCGCCTTCTCAATAGTGGCCTTAGCCGCTGCCATCTTGCTCGCTAGTTTCTCTTCGATATCAAAGTGGAGCTGCTGATAATCGCGCGGCAGCACGACCGCATAGATGCGGAACTGCCAGAAGATGTTTTTCACATCCTGACGAGCAGCCTGAGCTGAGGTCTCTGCGTCCAGCTTACTCTGTAGCGACTTCAGGCCATTTTGATTGGTGGCAATGTCAGCCTGCAGGGCACTGGCCGCATCAGCAGTGATATGACCGGCTTGCTGTTGCTGCGTTACGCGGCTACTGAGAGTATTCAAGGCGTTCAAGCGCGCCGTGATCAGTTGGTTACCGACGTTGATGACACACTGAACATCGTCGCGGGCGCACTTAGTGCCGGAGCTAGGTGCAGCTTGGGCAATGGCCGGTAGAGCCAAGAAGGCCAACAAACCTGCCAGCGTGACACCAATCAGCGTTACCACAGTCAGTTTACTGGCAGGCCTCACTATCCTGAAGAGTTTCGCTTTCATCTTCTGAGTCTCTCCGCGCATGGTAATTGATCGGTTAGGTAGCAATGATCAAGACCGCTCCTGGCTTTCTAGGGCAGGGGAGCGTTATCCTGGCCTTGGTCGCTGTTATTAGCGTCATTCTGGGCCTGATCCAGCGCCGGCAGCGTTCCCTGAACCTGCTGGTCAATCGACTGCACTTGCTGTGCAGGGCTACCCTCGCCTGTCGGTGGCGTGCTATCCTGATTGCTCACCGGCGTAGACTGACTCTGCGAGCTGGCAGGAACGACCTGATGCTGCGAGCTGGCAGCATGTCCAGCACAGGCTGTTAAGGCCAACATTGCTGCAATCAGGAGAAGCAGCAAGACCAGACTAAGTAGAGGACGCCTAGAGACAGCGCTTGGCACCGATGATTTTCTGCTCATTTTATCTTTCAGCCTAGATTCTACCACAATAATCTCTTCTTTCATTTTTGTCCTGCTTTAAGCGCCGGGTAAGCGAGCCGGGACAGGTCGGGATGAGGATAGTCAAGAAGGGCTGGCTTACCACAGCCAGGCACAGCAAGCTCATCGCTTTAGGGGT
>NZ_JADGHT010000200.1 GCF_019683755.1 Thermogemmatispora sp.
TGCCGCGCCGGGCAACATAAGCGGAGGTAATACTGGCATCATGGGTAACATGGGTAGCGCGGGCAATTTCGGCGGCATGGGGAATCCGGGGCAGGCTCTTGCCCCTGCTGGCCCCGCTGGCGGAGGAGCAGCTCCGCAGAGACGCATCACGGCAAGCCAGGTTACGGGCATTTTGCGTCAGGCGCAGGCTTTCCAGGCCCAGGGTCGCTATAACGATGCCATTGATCTCTGTGAGCAGATCCTCGAAAGTGGTTTTGATCGTCCCGATGCGCGCTACTTTCTCGGTTGGCTCTATCAGGAGCAAAAGCGCTGGGATGACGCCATCCGTCAGTTCCAGATGCTGCTCAACGACCCTGAATATGCGCTTTCTTGCTATTATGCTCTGGGGCAATGTTATCGCGCACGTGGTGATCTGCGCACGGCCACTGTTCATTTCGATGAAGCTGTCGATCGCGTCAATCTCGATGCCCTGACGATCGAGGAGGCTGACCAGCTAGTGCAGCTCTGTCAGGAAGCGGCAGAGGCTCATCGCCTGCTCGGTGAGCAGGAGCAGGCCCTGACTATCTATAACGCCCTGCTTGGCTTCCTGCGCAGTCGTGGCTGGAATGATAAGGTCGCTCAGGTGGAGCTGCTTTTGAAGCAGATGCAGAGTGCGCCTCCTCCTGCTCAACCCAATACGCCGCCGCCTTCTTTGCAACAGCAAGCGTTGCAGGCTGCTCCTGGCCTGTCACCTGAGCAGCCAGCAACCCCGTCCATCCAGGATGCGGCAACCATGATGTTCTCAACTCCTGGGGTCGCCTCGGCGCCTCCTCAGCCTCCTGCCGCTCCTGCTGGGCCTGCCCCAGCTCCGGCGTCATCAGCCGTTTCTGCTGCTGCTGGCGAATTGCCCGACTGGCTGACGGGTATTCTCAATGAGCCTGCACCTTCGCAGCCAGCGACGAATCCTGCGCAGCCGGCTCCTGCTGGAGCTGCGCCAGCCCCGGTTTCGCCTCCGGCTGCCCCACCGCCACAGCCAGCGGCTCCGGCAGCTCCGCCACAGTCGCCCACGGCTCCCAATCCGCCAGCCCCGGCACCTGTCTCGTCGGCTTCCTGGCTGACCGATAGTCCCACGCGGCAGGTGGAGCTGCAACCGCCGGCTCCTGCGCCAGCCCCGGTCCCGGCTTCACAGGCTGTTCCTGTCCAGAGCCAGATGCCTGCCTCGCCAGCGGCTCCGCCCACTGCTGCCGCTTCAGCGTCCGCTCCTCTGACGTTGGAGCAGCTCAGCCCGGCAGCTCCCCCACCTCCTGCGTCGACGAGCGCTAAGGATAATGTCGAGGAGCTGCTGAGCAAGATTGCTGGCAATACCACCCGTGATGAGTCCCTGCAGCAGGTGGCCGGCGCTGTGCTTGCAAGTACGGCTTCCCTGCCCGAGGGCGTCCGCATGCAAGTGGTGCGCTCGATGCAGGATATCCAGCGCTACATCGAGCATGGCTTGTTGAATTCGGCTATCGATGAGTGCTTGAAGGTCATCGAGATCGCTCCCCAGTACCTGGATGTTCACCAGGTCCTCTGTGAAATCTATGTGCGTCAGGGCCGCATCGAGCAGGCCATCACTAAGTACGCCATCCTGGTCGATACCTATATCGCCAATGGGCGCATCGATGATGCGATTGCTACCTACCGGCGCATTCTGCAGCTGGAGCCAAATAATCTGACGTATCGCATGCGCCTCATTAATCTCCTCTCCTCTCATGGCAACAAGGAGGATCTTCTGCGCGAGCGCACCCAGGCCGCTGAGGCTTATCTGCGCCTGGGCTATATGGATCGCGCTCTCAGCGAGCTGGAGCAGGCGCTGCAAGAAAGTCCAACCAGTGTGCCGACGCGTTTGAATTACGCTCTGGCTCTGCAGAAGCTCGGTCGCTCTCAGCAGGCCGCTGCTGAGTATCAGCGTGTGTTGCAGGTTGACCCACGCAATATTGTGGCCCTGGTACGCTGGCACCTCTTGATGATTACGGGGGCTGCTCCTGCCGGTCGCGCTTCGGCTCTAGAGCTGTTGACGCGTATCCGTTGGCAGTTGCGGGGTCAGGGTCAGCGTCACTATGAGGTGGTCGCACGCGAGTATACGCAGGCGCTCGAGCTGCAGCCGAATAACGCCGACCTTCATTTCTCTCTCGGCCAGATCCATCAGCAGGCTGGTTACTTCGATCGCGCTGTAGCGGCCTATCAGCAGGCGGCGCGCGATAGTGCGGTGGAGGTGCTGGCCCGCGTGAGCATGGCTCACTGCCTGCTCTCTCAGGGCAAGCCTGAAGAGGCCATCCAACAGCTAGAGCAGGCTCTGCAATTGGTGCGCCGCTCGCCGGCGGCAATGGACCCAACTATCTGGGCTGCTCGCCCCCGCGAGGATGATGAGGAGCATCAGGCCCCAGAAGTTGAGATTTCGCTCTTGCTGGCAAAGGCCTATCGCCGCGCCGGTAAAGAGGAGCAGATGCAGGCTGTGCTCCGTCGCATTAAGCAGATGACAACCTATCAGGATGAGGTGGCCTCGGCTCTGGCGGAGATCTCCGCGCGTCAGGGTGATATCGACAGCGCCCTCCAGGAGTATGCTGAGCTGGCTCGCTACTATCTCAGTAAGCGTCAGGGCGACAATGCTCTCAATGTGCTCAATGAGATGGTGCGTCTAGCTCCCCAGGACCCGCGCGCCCATGCCGAGCTAGCTGAGATCTATATTAATCGCGGTCAGCTTGAGGAGGGCATCGCAGAGCTACGCCTGCTGGCCGATATCTATGAACGGCGTAATCAGCGGGGCGAAGCTTCAGAGGCTATGCGCCGTATCGCCGATATCTATGCCGAGATGGGCAATAATGAGGAGGCTCTTACCTGCTACCGCCGCGCTGTCGATCTGGCCCCCAACGATATGGGCCTGCTGCGCGAGGTGGTCGCTTTCTGCTGGCGCATCGGGCGCACACGTGAAGCTACCGAGTATCAAACGGTGGTAGCTCGCTACTACTTCGAGACCCACCAGGTCAAAGAGGCCGTGGCTGCCTTGCAGCAGTTGATCGCCATCGACCGCCATAATTATGAGGCTTACGATATGCTCGGTCAGACGTATCAGTCGGTTGGCGAGTATGAACAGGCTAGCCGCGTGTATAAGAACTTGGCCCGTGTGAAGCCCGATAGCACGATTGCTCGTGAACGCCTGGCTGCTTTGCAGGCACTGCGCTCGGGTCAGTAGCAGTAGCCTGGCCGGAGCCAGTCTCTTCTCTCTCGGGTCGTGGTGAAGCACTGGCAGGACAGAACCACAGGCAAGCACTGACAAGATTGGCCCGCTCGTTGAGGCCGATCTGCTCTGTTGTCAGAAGAGATGATCGCTCTAGGCTGGGGATCGGCAAGCAAGCAGAACCAAATTGAAAAGCCGATCCCCGTTTTTTCTTCTTGTCCTGTTCTTCTATTCTGGTCTGTAATCAGGCTGACCCCTGTGTAGAGTCCTCTAGTCCCGTTGGAAAGCGCCGGAGAGCGTCGTCTCTGTCTCCCGGCTGCTGGCCTCTCGCTGCTCCTGCGCTGCTTGCTTGCCAGCGGTAGACGAGGGGGTGCTCCGACGCTGTAGGCGGCTCCGCTGCTGCTGATCGCGCCAGCGCTTTACGTCTAGCAGGCGACGATAGGCCTGATAGACGAGGGGCTTGTAGGCGAGATCATGGGTCTCTAGGAAGCGCAAAGGATAACCGCCGAAGCCTTGCTTGAAGACGTAGACCCCCCATAGCTCTTGACCCTCCTCGAGGATATCAGGGATGCCGCGAAAGTTATAATACCAGCAGCCATGTGCTTTGGCCCAGCGGATGGCTGTCCATTGCAGTAGGTGATTAGGCATGCGATTACGGTGCTCGTTGGAGGAGGCTCCGTACATGTACCAGCTCCAACGCCCGAAGCGCAGCGCAATCAGGCCGGCAATGGCCTGCCCTTCATATTCTGCGAGGAAGAGAGCGGCGCGATCGTCTTCGCTGTAAAGGCGCATGATATCCTCATAGTGTGCTTTCTCATGGATGAAGAAGTGATCGCGCTCACTGGTGATGCGATACAGGCGATAAAAGGTATCGAGGTCGGCTGATCCTTCGCCGCGTCGTACGCTGACGCCTTTGCGCGTGGCCAGGCGAATGTTATAACGCCACTTCTCTTTCATGTTGGCCAGCAATGTTTGTTCATCGGGACGAATGTCTAGAACCCACTCATGGCGAATGTGCATAGCATAGGGAGTGCGGCGAAAGCCGTGGCCTCGCAGAGCAGCAAGCCAGCGTTCATCTCCATCGGGGACGCTTGGCTCGACTTTGAGCATAAAGGCGCCACGACGCCGGGCCTCTTGACGCACGAAGTCCAGGAGCTGGCCCAGTGCGGGCGAACTGGGGTCATCAATCACTGGCCCGCGCGGTGCATAAAAGTAGGTGCCCAGCACAGGGAGACGGGAAACAAGGACAAGCATGGCTGCCATGAGCTGCCCATTATTATCGACTACGCCAGTGTAAAGGGCTTCGGCACCGAGATGCGGGGCTAGCTGCCCCCACTCATACGATTGGGTGATATTGCAGCAAACCGAGGCAGCTACAAACTCATTCCACTGCTGCCGATCGGTGATAAAACGCGCTTCCATAAACGTTCCCCCAGTGAGGACAAGTGGAATCTCTTTGTCTCTTGCTTTTCCCTTCGAGCATTCAAGCGCGGATCAGAACAGTGCGCAGGCTGAGCATGGACTTCTGAATGACTGCTTTCATCGTCACCTGCCTGTTCTCCCTTGGCCAGGCTGCCGAAGGTGGCAGGCGTTAGGAAGAGAGCGCCTGCGCTGGCTGGGCCTTCGCTGAAGAAGACGGCTCGCGCCAGAGGCCGTCACGGCAGTCGCTGGTGCTCCTCCCATCCCCCGTAGTGCAGAACAGAAGAGCGCTGCTGCTGGCAACAAGCTAGCGAGCTGGCTCTGCGGACGCTCACTGGCTGACGCCGGAGGACGAGGCTGGCTCTGCTGGCTGTGCTCCTTTGCCGCTTGGACTGCTACCCTGTGCAGGCGCTGGGGATGAGTCTGTCTGGTTTGCCACGGCTGACTGACCTTTGCCGCTCTGTCTGCCGCGTGCCGCGCGCTCCAGCTCAACACGCCGTCGCTCGGCTCGCCTGCGCTCCCTCCGAATCTCCACTAACTTGCTCCAGAGACGATAGATCAGGGGGCGATAGACATAGTCCTGCGTTGGCATATTGAGGCGGGAATAGCCTCCGAAACCTTGCTTGTACTCATAGACGCCCCACATCTCTTCTCCTGGTTCCAGTACCTCTGGAATGGCGCGAAAGTCAAAATGGGTGCAGCCTTGCTCTTTAGCCCACTGGATGCAGCGGTACTGGAGCAAGTAAGCGGCTTTCAGATTGCGCTTATGATTGGAGGTAGCCCCGAACATGTCCCAGCACCAATCACCAAAGCGGATGAGCATTTTGGCGGCCAAGGCCTCCCCTTCGTGCTCGGCCAGAAAGAGCACGGCGTCACCGCGCGTGGCAAATTGGCGCAGGATCTCGCGATGATAGTCTTTGCTGTGGATAAAAAAATCGTCGCGCTCGCTGGTGATCTTGAGCAAGGCGTAGTAGGCATCGAAATCGGCATCGCTGCTGGCTTCCCGTACGGTGACTCCCTTGCGCCCGGCGACGCGCACATTCTGACGCCAGGTCATCTTGAAATTGGCAAAGAGAGTCTCTAGTGGAGGCCGGATATCCAGGACCCAGCTACGCCGTGGGTGGACGGCGTACGGATAGATGCGGAAGCCGAGAGCGCGATAGGCGCTTTGCCATTGCTCCAGGCGCGGATCATCGTCGGCGATGTTCGGCTCGAGGCGGAGCACTACGCTTCCCTCGCGGCGGGCAATGGTATGAGCCTCGGCAATCAGGGCTGGCAGAGCGGGCGAATCCGGCGCCTCGACGGTGGGGCCACGACAGCTATAGAGCCAGTTAAGCTGCAGACCAGGTAGACGCACTGGGAGCGGTACCGGAGCAACGGAAATCATCATGGCGCCGATCAGTCTCCCTGCCTCCAACGCGCCTAGCCGATAAATGCGTCCGCCAAGGTACTTATTCAGCTCACCCCACTCGTAGGACTGCAGCAGGTGCCCACCCGGCTGGGAGGTCAGAAAGGCGTTCCACTGCTCACGATCTGTGATTTCCTGCACAACGACTGTCATAGCTATGCCTATCCTTTAAAAACTTCAGCTTCCCTGGTTCTCCTGCTGCAGACTTTCAAGATACTCGCTTCTGAGCAGACTGTAGACGCGGACATCATGATATTTCCCGAAGCGGAGAATCGCCTGGCGCAGGGTCCCCTCATACTTAAAGCCGGCCTTTTCATCTGCGCGCCAGCCTCCGATATTCTCCTCCATGTCCTGCGTCTGAATACGGTTCAGATTTAGCTCCATGAAGCCATAGCGGATCATTAGCTTGGTGGCTTCCGTACCATAGCCCTGGCCCCAGACCGCGCGATCGCCAATGATAATATAGAATTCTGCTGTCTGGTTAATATAGTTAATATCCTTTAAGCCAACAAGGCCGATCAAACGATTGTTGCTTTTAAGAGCCACTCCAAAGATGATATGCTTCCCATCCTTATAAAGCTGCTCCAGACGCTCTTTGGCACGGGCGTCGCTCGTTGGATAGATCGAAAAATAGCGACGAATTTCCTCATCATTGAGCCAGGTGGCATACAAATGGTTGTCCTGAGTAGGCTCCAGCGGACGCAGATAGACACGCTCGCCAATGATAAATGGGTTCTGGAGATGGGCAGTCTCTTCAGCCATCGTCTTCTCACTCCTGGGATAAACTCTGGTGCGCGCCACGCCTGCAGCAAAGCGCACTAACGCTCTGGGGAGGTACAGCGTGGCAGGCAGGAGAAAGGTGCTCGACCTGTTCTTTGCTGAGCTGAGTATCCTGACTGAACTGGCTAGTGCCAGTTCAGTATAGCATAGTCCCCCAAGGCCGACAACGCAGGGTACAGGCTCCTAGGACCAGAGGGGGCTGTCGCTGCCGGGAGGCAGTCAACGAGCTGCGTTGACCGCCTGGCGGAATGATTGGACATGGCGAGCCGCCGAAAGGTCCTGCTAGCTTGAGCACCATCTCTGGCAGGCACCCTACGCGAAGCGAGGAATAGGCCAGAGATGGTAGTGAATCTTTAAGGCGATAATGCGCGTGACGGAGGCATCGATGGCGCTCAGCGAGAGCTGTCCAGTGGCTAAGGCCTGCTTGATGGCCTCTACCGCGCTGCGCAAGTCGTAGGAGCTGCGTACGCCCAGGATCATATCATTGCCTGCCGCCAGGGCCAGGACCACAGCCTGTGGCAGGCTCCATTGCTTGGAGATGCCTTCCATATAGAGGGCATCAGTAATGACCACGCCGTCGTAGCCTAGCTCGTGGCGCAGGATGCCCGTCACAATCGTCGGTGACAGCTCCGCTGGCCAGACGGGATCGAGGGCTGGCATCAGCAGGTCAGTCGTCATGATCATGCCAGGATGGTCCAGCGGCTGCGGCGACTGAATGAAATGTTTGAAAGGGATCAGCTCGGTGCTATAGATCTGCTCGCGCGTGCGCTTGATGATTGGCAGACCTGTATGGGCATCGGTTTGCGCGGCGCCTAGACCTGGAAAATGCTTGAGGCAGGCGATGACGCCGTCGCCCTGAACAGCGCGCAAATAGGCCCCACCGTAATCGATGACAGACTGCGGCGTGTAGCCCCAGGTGCGCAAGTATTGATCAGGGCCATTGATCACCGGTACATCAACATCGGGAGCCAGATCGGTATTCAGCCCCAGCGCCTTCAGATCATGGGCAATGCTATGGCCAAGAGCGGCAGCATTGCTTACTTTGCCCGTCTGGTAGATCTCCAGGGCACCGGGTCGGTGGCCGTAGATGTTGTTGATCCGCTCGACAAAGCCGCCTTCCTCATCTGCCGAGATAAAAAGAGGCATCCAGGCCCGGGCCTGCATTCGCTGGATATCGGTGCGCGTTTGCTGGAACGTCCGCATCTGGGCCGCGTACATGATGACGCCGCCTGCGTAGAGATCATGGATCATAGTCTCCAGGTCGGCTGAGTAGGTCGTCCCGTAATACTGCACCATGAAGAGCTGACCAAGCTTCTGATCAAGGGTCATATGAGCCAGATAGAGACGCGCCAGGGCCTGTTCATTCATCGCACTCTCACGGTGACGTAGCGCCTCGACCTGCGCAGGGGTTAGGGGATTGGTGATAAAAGGGCCGGGCAGGAGCATCTCTTGCAGCTGATTGGCCTGCTGAGGTTGCGATAGCGCGTCACCTTTGCCCAAAAGGGCCGTTGCCAGTAGGAGCAGTGCTCCACTGCTCGCCAGTAAAAGGCGCAAGGGGGACAAGGAAGGTCGGGCGCGGCGTCGCCCTTGAAGCCGCCCAGAAGAGTTAACCGCTGTCTCCTGACGCTCTCGCGCCGCTGAGCAGGAGACAGCAGCCGCTGACTCGCTGTTCGTTACCATTGCTGGAAAACTCCCGCATCCTGGCTAGCATGTCACTCTTATTATACAGTAAAATCGAAATTTTATAGCTTTATTGAATAATAGACTGATTTGAAGAGTAGGATGTCTTAGACCGTATATC
>NZ_JADGHT010000201.1 GCF_019683755.1 Thermogemmatispora sp.
TTTCCACACTCCCTACTACTATTATCCATCTCTCTATAAGATGGAGATGGGTAGCAGTAGTAATAGGGCCTGTGGAAATGTGGATAACTCTGGCCAGCACCTGCCGATATGCCAACAAGTCCGTTAGCTAAAGTGGCTTCGGAAGCGGCACGGTGCGTTACTTGACATGAGTATTATGCGCCTGAGAAACGCCGCCTGCTCTGTGCAAAAGCGGTGGAAAACCTGGGGATAAGTGGCAAGCAGGCTGTGGAAGAGAGAGAAGATCGCGCTGGGGCTGTGGATAAGTTTTCCACAGGCAAAGTGGAAAAGTCTGGATAATAGCGTCTGGTTGTGTGGAAAGTGTGGAAAAGTTATCCACAGAAACGGTGGAAAAGTGGAGAGAAGGATGTCCTGACATGTTAGGTCCAGTGACCGATGTGGATAAGTTATCCACAGGAGCTGTGGATAAAAGGGGTACTGCTGCTATTTATTCAGTGTTCCCTCTGACCTATGTATAAATGCTGAGGAGCCTCTTGCTCTTGTGATGGAAGATTCTAGAATTAGTGATTTTTGCTCCATGCTTGCTATGATGTTTTCGTATCTTAGATGGCAAGCATACAGTATGGCAAGTTCTCGAACGCCGCCTGGTTGTGTGGAAAGTGTGGAAAAGTTATCCACAGAAACGGTGGAAAAGTGGAGAGAAGGATGTCCTGACATGTTAGGTCCAGTGACCGATGTGGATAAGTTATCCACAGCTCCTGTGGATAACCGGGAAAATACTGCCTGCTCTGTGGATAAGTCATCAAGGCGAGAAACCCTTATCGACAGGTTATCCACAAGCAATGTGGATAACCTGTCTGGAGTGTGTATAAAACTATCTGCAGGGAAATGTGAAAATGGTGGAACGCTCTATTTACACCGAGAGAGCGGGGGTCAGATGTCCAGCTCCAGTCTGGGCCAAATAGCTATAGATGCGTAGTAGCTCGGCGATACCGCTAGCGTAAGCAGCCTGATAGCCGGCACGATGAGGAGGATCGCCGTCGAAGACGCCGCTGACCATGCCGAGCATATTCTGGGCCAGCTCATGGAAGAACGGCTCCAATGCGCGTAAGCCCTGGCGCCAGATATACTCTTGTCCGAGAGGAGTAATCTTTTCCTGGCTCAGCGGGGTCAGTCCTCTCGGGGCGTCGAGCTTAAGAAGAGCCTCGATATAGGGGCCGATCAGCCAGGTCCAGACACTCCCTTGGTGAAGAGCCTCCTGCTGTTCTTCGCTGCGAGTGCCCAGCCGTCCATGATAGGCCGGGTCATGGGGAGCCAGGGTACGCAGACCATAAGGGGTTAATAAGTGCCGTGTCACCTGCTCTAGCACCTCGTGGCGGTAAGCCGGCGCAAGGGCTGTATGGCGCAAGGAGATGGCCAAGAGCTGGTTAGGGCGCAGGCCGGAGTCATGACCTGTGGGGCTATCGATCACATCGTAGAGATAGTGGCCCTCTGCATACCAGAAGCGCTGGAAGCCTTCCTCACAGCGCCGGCGCAGCTCCTGAAAGCGACCACTCAAATAAGTATCTCCTCCGCGCCCACGCACCAGCGTCGACCACTCCTCCATCAGTGCCAAGGCATGATACCACAGAGCATTGATCTCAACTGGCTTGCCTGAGCGTGGCGTAACCGGGCGGCCATTGACATAAGCATTCATCCATGTTAGGGCCTGGTCGGGACTGTTGCTACGCAGCAAACCATCGCTTGGGTCAACCTGAATCCCATGTAGCGTTCCTTCTAGATACCAGAGTAGGCTTTCAGCCAGGCGCTGGTACAGCTCAGCGATCAGCTCTTCGTCGCCACTGAAGCGGGAATAATGATCGAGGGCATAAAGATACCAGAGCGTGGCATCTGCATTGCGATAGTCTGCCTCGCTCAAGCTCTGTCCTGCGCGTGGCAGGCGGTCTGGCAGTAAACCCTGCTTAAAGCAGCGCGCCAGTCCTCGCAGCAAACGGCGGCACTCTTCGAAGCGCCCGGTGGCCAGGGCTAGCCCGGGCAGGGCGATCAGAGCGTCGCGTGTGTACTCCTCCAGTCCATAGAACGTCGAAAGAATCGAGAAGCGCTCTGCCTCCTGGCCTCCTGGCGGGACCGCATAAGATCCGGGACTCATGTTTGTCAGGCGTGCTGGCCGCTGACGAATCATAAAGCGGTCTCCTGCCTGCACCAGCAAGTGTAGAAACTCTTCACTCTCTTGTTGAGGATTTGTCGTACCTGTCAGCGGTAGCACCTGAAGACGATAGGAGGTTTCCCCGCCTTCGCCAAAGTAGCGCTGGGGCTGGAGCAGGGCGCGGCGCTGCTCAACGCTGCGCCGGTAAGCCAGCGCCAGATAGCTGGGAGTCAGTGTTAAGAGCGCCGGGTCCTCAGTTGTGGCCACGATGGTGAGAGTCGCTTCCTCTCCCGGCCAGAGACGGGCGCGGAAAACGCCAGGTAAATAAAGATCATCCACGGCAGGCCGCCCAGCCTCGCGGTCAACACGCCGCAGAAAATGCCAGTACCATACCCCTGTGGGGATGAAAAGCGGCTGGCTTTCAGGATGACCGACGATAAATAAATGATACGGCTGAGCGCCTTGATAGGCTCGAATAGTGCAGCCGGTCACGCCGCGAGGCAGCAAGAGCGGTCTCTCCCCAGACCATAGGGGCGAGGCCACTCCCGTAAGCTGCTCGCTGCTGTGATGCACCTCTACTTGAAAGTGCCAGGCATTATGGCCGGTCTGGGGGCAGTCGAAAGGACGATAGGCAGAGAATGGCAGAAGGGTAAGCTCCAGCACATGCTGATCTAACGAGCGATAGCGCAGATATGTACGCTGGTAAGACGGGGGGCTGGCCGAACCTGAGAGCGAACTGGCTGCACGCAGACCCTCATTTGCTGGCCTGGAAGGCTGCTGCTCATGACTGCGCGAAAGGCGATACTGGATGCAGGTCGTGTGCTGGCCTGGAATCATCCAGATCCGTTTCTCTAGCATCACCCCATCAAGACCGCCGATGCGGTAGAGGAAAACAGGAATGCCCTCCTCCAGGCGGAAGGTCTCCAGGTGAACAAAGCCAGCAGGGCTGAGCGTGCCATCACGGTATTCGTTCGTTCCAAGATAATAGGTGCGTTGGTCGAAAACAGCCTCCTCATCGATCTTGGCCAGCAACAGTTGAGGAGGGGCCTGCTGCTCAATGGGGACAACCAGCAAACCATGCTGCATGCGTGTTAGCACGCCGGCAACGGTGCCAGCGGCGTAACCTCCCAGCCCATTCGTAATGAGCCACTCGCGCGAAATGGTCTCGTTGAGATCACAACAGATACTGCGGTCAAATGTAATGGGCATCGTGGACCCTCCAGGCCCTCTTCAATGATAGGCGGCTCTCCCCGCTGAACGTCATACTCTGCCTGTGCGTTGTGCCTCACAGCACCCCTTATTTAGTGTAGCATAACAAGCGCCAGGAAGCAGCGTTTTTCATACTGTTCTCCCTACAATGTAAATGGTTTGTTCTTCTGGCGTTGCACAAATGAGCCTCGGGTGAAAATCCTCCCAAGCGGGGCGTATATAACAATGCAGTGAGTGTCAGCGCACTGCCCTGAGCAAGCAAGAGCTGTGTATTTTCCCAGTGCAGGCCTTGACTTTTGTGCTATACAGCAGTTATAGCCTCCTACCTTGTATTATGTCGACGGACGTCCAGGTCTGCGATCAAAGCGGGAACTTGTCAATAACAGTCGAGCTATGCTACACTGCGCATATCCTTTGCACCCCATGTCGTTCTGTTAACCCGAGGAGGTGTCTGCCATGCTATCCTCTCCAGTCCACAGTGCAGGAGGTCGGCGTTTTCTGCCCAGCCGCAGTAGCATTCTACTGGGCATGCTACTCAGCTTGGCCCTGATCCTGGCCGCCTGCGGTGGCTCTTCAGCGCCCTCGAGCGGCGGGGGCAATGCTACAAGCAACAAGTACGGCTTGATTACACCGGGCGTCCTGACGGTCGGTAGCGATACAACCTATCCACCTCAAGAGTTCATTGATCCGGCCACCAACCAGCCCAAAGGCTTCGACATCGATCTGATTACAGAGATCGCCAGACGCTTAGGGCTGCAGGCGCGCATTGTGACAGACGGCTTCGATACCATCTTCGATGATCTTGCGGCGCGCCGCTTTGACCTGGTGATCTCCGCTGTGACGATCAACCCTGATCGGCAGAAGAAGTTTGATTTCATCCCCTACTTTAATGCCGGCGAGTCGCTCCTTGTCGAAAAGGGGAACCCGCTACACATCACGAGCGTCGATCAGCTCTGTGGGCAAAACGTTGGGGTCCAGACAGGGACCGTGGAGCAGACTGATCTGCAGACGGCCTCGGAAAACTGTACCAAGGCTGGTAAGCCTCCCATTCACCTGACGGTACTCAAGGACCAAACAGAGGTTGTCCAGTTGCTAGCCAATCACCGTGTGGTGGCCACCTATCAGGATTCACCAGTCACCGACTACTATTTGAAGCAGAACCCGGGCAAGTTCGAAGTGGGTGGCTCGGTGGTCAATGCTGCCCCCGAGGGGATTATGTTCCGCAAAGGCGACACGGCCCTTTACAATGCTGTGAAAAATGCCTTTGACGCCATGCGCTCAGACGGCACCTACAAGCAGCTCATTGACAAGTGGGGAGTGACCAGCGGCGCCATCTCTTTGGTGGAGCGACGTACTCTCCTCTAGCAAGCTGCTCATGTTATATACCTCAGCTCAGCCTTCTTCGGCTCGTTGCCCCATTCCTATGGCTTACTGATTTGCTGCGAAGAAAGGCTGATGACCAGCATAGAGCAAACACATGGCAAACTAATGTTTGAGAGCCAATGGCTCCTGCTCTCAGCAAAGAGAGGGGTGGGCCTCCCTCTCCTCTCTTTGCTGAACTAGGCTATCATACAATGAGGAAGAAGTCAGACCCAGGGTAACGTTGCTGCCGGATCAGACAGCTAAGGGCCTCTGCTCTGCAAGTTGACGCTGCTCTCTCTACGCCCAGCGCTGCCTCTTGCCAATCCAAGGACCCAAGGAGATCCCTGCCATGTTTGATTGGGATACCGTCGGGAAATTCATAGTCTCACCTTTTTTCCTCCAGGCCGCCTGGACTACGCTCTGGCTCTCTGTCGTCGCTCAGCTTGCCGGGGTGATCCTTGGCCTGTTTCTAGCGCTCATGCGCATGTCACGCCTTAAGTTGCTATCCTTCCCTGTGCAAGTCTACGTCTGGTTCTTCCGCGGTAGTCCATTACTCATTCAGGTGCTCTTACTTTGGGATGGGCTGCCCAAGCTCGTTCCCGGCCTGCTCTTCAGCCAGATCGCCTGCATATTGATCGCCTTCTCTTTAAATGAGGCGGCCTACATGTCGGAGATTATCCGTGCGGGCATCGGCTCGGTTGATCCAGGGCAAATGGAGGCGGCGCGTGCTCTCGGAATGCGCTATTGGCTGGCCATGCGCCGGATTATCTTGCCGCAGGCGGCACGGGTGATTATCCCTCCCCTTGGCAACGAATTCAACAACATGCTCAAGACCACTTCGATTGCTTCGGTCATTGGACTCGAAGAGCTAACCGGCACTGCCGAGATTCTCGGGGCGCCAACGTTCTCGACTTTCGAATTGCTGATCGTGGCCACCCTTTACTATCTCCTGCTGACTACCTTGTGGGACTACTTCCAGCGCTGGATTGAGCGTCGGCTAGACCCAGAGTATGCCTCCAAGCGAGGACGACCCGGGCGGTGGCAGGGCCAAAAAAGCTGGGCACAGCGGGTCTTGGGCTTTGGCAATCCTCCCGTAGAGCCAGGTAAGCTGATCGCCGGCGGGCATGGAGGTGCGCGCTAGCACGCTCTATCTAGAAAGGAGGTCCTTTCAATGACGCAGCTACAGGGCGACAATTGGTTTCGTGAAGGTGACCAGGCGCAACCTCCGTTTACTTCTGCCTCTGGGACAGGCGAAGCGCCAGAGATGGTGCGCATTGAAGAGGTCGTGAAGCGTTTTGGCGACCTGCTTGTCCTCAAAAATATCAATATGACAGTGAAGCGTGGGCAGGTAGTAGTCATTATTGGTCCTAGTGGCTCCGGCAAGACAACCCTGCTGCGCTGCATTAATCATCTTGAGAAGATCGACGGAGGTCGCATCTACGTTGATGGCCAGCTCGTTGGCTACCGCCTGATCAAGGGACGGCTGGTTAAGGCGAAGGAGGCCGAGATCGCCAAAATGCGCTCTCAGATCGGCTTTGTCTTTCAACGCTTCAACCTCTTTGCGCATATGACAGCCTTGGAGAACATCATTGAGGCGCCTATCCATGTGCTGGGTATGTCACGCGACGAAGCTGTTGCCCAGGCGATGGAACTGCTGCGGAAAGTTGGCTTGGAGGATAAGGCTCATGCCTACCCTCATAAGCTCTCGGGTGGTCAACAGCAGCGTGTGGCTATTGCCCGAGCCCTGGCCATGCGTCCCAAGCTGATGCTCTTTGATGAAGCAACATCGGCCCTTGATCCTGAGCTTGTAGGCGAAGTCCTCAAAGTCATGCGGCAATTAGCGGAGGAGGGCATGACAATGATAGTTGTCACTCACGAAATGGGTTTTGCTCGCGATGTGGCTGATCACGTGATCTTTATGGATCACGGGACCATTGTTGAAGAAGGTCCACCTGAGCAAATCTTCGATGATCCGCAGAACGAGCGTACACGTAACTTCCTGGGCCTCATTGCCGCAGATTAGGTGCGACCAGGCAAGGTCAACTGAAAAAGCGAGGTAGTATGCGTCTTTACCAGGCAAGCCTTCTGGATAATAGGCAGGTGCGACAGGATGTGCACCTGTTGGAGCTAGCTGCGCCCGCTCTGGCGCAGGCTGTGCGTCCTGGCCAATACTGCATGGTGTGCTGCGCCGACGCGGGATCGTTTGATCCGCTGCTACGCCGCCCTTTCTTTATTCACAGCGTTGAGGGCGAGCACTGTCGTATTTTGCTGCAGGTACGTGGGCGTGGCACACGCTGGTTAGCAAAGCGACCTGTAGGGGAAGAGCTAAACATTCTGGGCCCACTGGGACAGGGCTGGCGCTTGCCGGCCAGGGCAAAGACGCTGCTCCTGGTGGCTGAAGGCTTTGGCATCGTCTCCTTAGCGCTCTTGGCCCAGCGTGCCAGTGAGCAGGGGCTGGAGGTCACCCTCGTTCAGCAGGTGGCGCAGGCTCAGGAAGGCTATCCGCCTGCGCTGCTGCCCATAGAAGTGGAGTACCATCTTGTGATCAGCGACCGTAACACGGATAGGGGGAACGGCACAGGCGACAAGACGGGTCAGCAGAGAACACTCTTGACGCTGTTAGGGGACTATCTTGGTTGGGCAGATGCGGTCTGCCTGGGCGTTTCACGTGAAACGGCGCTTCAACTCTATCAGCGCTTCGAAGACCTGCGCCAGCCCGGCTTTGCCCAAGTGGTCGTACTTCAACCGCTGGTCTGTGGTATTGGCACCTGTCTGGCTTGCGCTCTCGAAACCGCGCATGGCCCTCGCCTCATCTGCCAGGATGGCCCAATCTTTGATCTGGGGGTCCTTGCCCGAGGCTAAACGCAGGCCCTGCTCAAACTGACCTCCCCCTGACCAGCGGGCCGGCGTACAGCCGGCCAGCCAGTCCTTCAACTATGGAATAAAAAAGCATATCAACCTGTCCAGCCTGGTCCCCGAAGCAGGAGGAGATGCTCTCGCCCTTCAGCGAATTGAACCAGACGACCAGGCGACACTCGCTCCTGCAGAGCCAGCAGAACTAGCAAGCAAGCATCAAGGCAATTGCAGCAGCGCAATCTCAGCCAGTTGGTCCAGCTCCGCTGGTTGGCAGGGGAGAAGGAAATTCGGTGTAGTATCCAGCAGCTCCAGAAAAGCCAAGACTACTCCCGGGTCAAAGCTGGTTCCTGCATCACGGCCAATGCACTCGCGAGCCATCTCTGAGGAATATGGCTGCTTGTAAGGGCGCTGCGAGGTGAGCACATCGTAGACATCGGCCACGGTCAGAATACGCGCGCTCAGAGGAATAGCCTCGCCGCGCAGTCCCGAAGGATAGCCCTGTCCATCCCAGCGCTCATGATGATACAAGACCGTCTCAACGTAGAAGGGGTCCACATCGCACCCAATCAGAATACGCGCCCCAATCACTGGATGACGCTGCATCTTACGTCGCTCCTCAGCGGAGAGCGCCGCGGACTTGTGCAGAATTTCATTAGCGATCCAGGTTTTGCCCAAATCATGGACTAGCGCCGCCAGAGCCAGGTCGCGGGCCTGACCGTGCTCCCAGCCCAGCTTACTCGCCAGCCGATAGGCGTAGACAGCAACACGGCGCGAATGCTCGTAGGTCACAAGGTCGCGCTCCTTAATACTTCTGGCAAAGGAGAGCAGGATCTCCCGGCTCTCCTCGCCATCCCTTAAGGTTTTGACTGCCACCACTCTGCTCTGCTCCCTCTAAGCCCACAATGAATGACAGTAAAGAGGATGAGTGCAAGACGATGAATCATATAATATAGTAATGTTTTCACCTGCTGTCTGCCCAAGCTCTTGTTTTCAGGCAGTACTTTTGTGTTACTCGTCCTTTATTTTGCTCTTCCTGAAGA
>NZ_JADGHT010000202.1 GCF_019683755.1 Thermogemmatispora sp.
GCGCAGGGCCATGTGCTGGAGGTGGGGGCTGGCACGGGGCTGAACTTCGCCTACTATGATCCTCGCCAGGTGGAGTGCGTCGAGGCTATCGAACCTGATCCGGCCATGTTGCGCTATGCACAACGGCGCCAGGTACAAAGCGCGGTGCCTATCCACTTGCATCAGGCCCGGGTGGAGGAGCTGCCTTTTCCCGCGGCAAGCTTTGACAGCGCAGTTGCCACCCTGGTCTTTTGCTCGGTCGAAGAACCGGCCCGCGGTTTTGCTGAAATCCGCCGGGTGCTCAAGCCCGAGGGCCTGCTCCTTCTGGTAGAACATATACGCGCAGCCAGCCCCCGCATGGCACGGCTGCAGGACCTACTCACGCCCCTGGTGAAGCGCTGTGCAGGTAACTGTCACTGGAATCGGGCCACGCTCGTAACGCTCACTAAGGCTGGGCTGCGCGTCATATCCAGACGGGATGAAGGCCGCGGCTTACTGCCGCTGGTCATCGTGCAGGCAGTCAAGGAGTAAACCAGATTTGCACTGTCTGGTCATCGCCGGCGGAGGCGATACAGCTCCCATCGGGAGACCAGGCCAGGGCATTGACCTGATCGCTATGGCCGCTATAGGTGAAAGTGATCTCCCGCGCGGTCAGCTCCCAGAGATGCACCTTGCCGTCGTCCCCACCGGAGGCAAGGTAGCGTCCGTCAGGAGACCAGGCCAGGGCATTGACCCAAGCGGGATGTGCCTGATAGCTACAGAGAGCCTCGCCGGTGGCAGCGTTCCACAGGTGGACCTGGCCGCCGAAGCCGCCGCAGGCCACATACTGGCCATCGGGAGACCAGGCTAAGGCTCCCAGAGGAGTACCATGCTGCAGGGGGGCAAAGAGTTGGTGGCCGGTGCTCGCCTCCCAGATCTGCAGGGTGCCATCCCAGGAGGCGGAGGCGATCCGCCGTCCCTCTGGTGACCAGGCCAGAGCCAGCACCTTATGGCTGTGCCCATCATAGGTGAAGATGATGTCGCCATCCTTCAGGCTCCAGATTTCGACCAGGCCATCTTCGCTGCCGGAGGCCAGCTTGGCCCCTACTGGCGACCAGGCGAGAGCCAAAATATAGCGTGCATGGTCGCGGCGCGAGAGTAGCCGCTCACCATCGGCGGCATTCCATATCTGCATGGTCCGATCGTTGCCGCCAGTGGCAACATAGGCCCCATTTGGCGACCAGGCCAGGGTCAGCACCTGGCCCCGGTGGCCAGTATAAGTAAAGCGCTCGCTGCCCGTGCTGGCCTCCCAGACCTGCACGGTGCCGTCCATGCTGGCAGAGGCAATACATGTCCCATCGGGCGACCAGTCCAGAGTACGCACCCAGCTGCGATGGTCGCGGTAAACATAAAGCGTCGTTCCAGGTGTGGGCACGGCCAGGACCCCCGTCGCTGCTGTTGCTGCTATCGCTGTCGCTACACCATTGCCGCCGTGGCCACTAGCTGCAGCGGAAGCGGCTGCTCGGGTAAGATGCCAGGCTCGTACATGTGGGTGGGAAAGTCGAGCGACGGCGTAGCGGCTGGAGCGGTTGATCATCCTCGATCCTCTTCTTCCTTCCTTATCCTCTCGCTGGGTATTTCGTGGATCGATTGTAGGAGAGCAACGTACCGGTGTCAAGGAGACACGCTAAAATGGTACTTTTGCATAACCAGATGCTCTTGGCTCCCTTGCTCCCTTCTGCTCTGCCTGGCTCAGCTCCGCTGCCCCTTTCTGCTTATCTCCTGACTGGCCCTGTCGCCAGACGCTCAGGGGCCGCGTGATGCTTTCTTCTCCGAGACTTCCGCTGCTATAATGTAGGGAAAGAAAAGGAAAGATAGGTAGCGGGTAGAGGTCATTTGCAAAGATTGCCGATCAAGGCAAGGGTAGGGTTTGGGATGATGCGATGGGCCGAGGGGTCGAGGCGACCTTGTCCAGGTGGGAAGCAGAGCAAGGAGAGAGGCGCTTGCCGCTCCTGGGATGGAAGCGGAAGAGGTCCGACTACGCCTTGATGAGACCAGAGAAGATCAACAGGAGAGAGCTATGAGCGATCGGCTCGTCTCGCCGCGCGTGAGCCAGGAAGAAGAACTTATTGAGAGCAGTCTGCGCCCTCGACGCTTGTCTGAGTATATTGGGCAGGAGCGCATTAAAGAGAATCTCGCTATCCTGCTAGAGGCGGCTCGGCGTCGCAATGAGCCGGTGGACCATGTCCTCTTATACGGGCCGCCCGGCCTGGGCAAGACCACGCTCTGTAACATTATTGCCGCTGAGATGGGGGTCAATCTGAAAACCACCTCGGGCCCGGCTATCGAACATGCCGGCGATCTGGCCTCTATCCTGACTTCGCTGCAAGAGGGCGAGGTGCTCTTTATTGATGAGATTCACCGGCTATCGCGCGCCGTGGAGGAGCGTCTCTATTCAGCGATGGAGGATTTCGCCATCGACGTGGTGATCGGTAAAGGGCCGGGAGCGCGCTCGCTGCGCATCTCTTTGCCGCCCTTCACGGTAGTTGGCGCGACAACGCGCGTAGGGGCCCTTTCAGCCCCGCTACGTGATCGTTTCGGGGCCATCTACCGCCTGGAGTATTATGATGTCGAGGCCCTTAAGCAGATCCTGCGCCGCTCGGCGCGTATTCTGCGCGTACCCGCCGATGAGGAAGGCATCGAAGAAATCGCTACCCGCGCACGTGGTACACCGCGTATTGTGAATCGCCTATTGCGGCGTGTGCGCGATTATGCCCAGGTGAAAGCAGATGGTGTGATTACTCGTGAGATTGCTCGCGCCGCCCTCGATGCCCTGGAGATCGATCATATTGGACTGGACCAGACCGATCGCCATCTCTTGCTGACGATTATCCATAAGTTCGATGGGGGGCCGGTCGGCCTCGATACCCTGGCGGCCAGCACGAGTGAAGACCCAGAGACGATCGAAGATGTCTACGAACCCTACCTGCTCCAGCTCGGTTTCATCGCCCGTACGCCGCGTGGGCGAGTGGCCACTCGCCTGGCCTATGAGCATCTCGGCATCAATCCGCCCGCGTCTGGACCAAGTGGACGCCTCCCCAGCGGGCCGCAGTCAGCTTCTAGCGCCGGTCCCGAGCTATGGACCGCCGGCGAGGCTCGCGAGCGGTCCGAGGTGGCTACCGACTCTGAGCCCGAGCGCTCACTGAAGGACAGCGAGAGAGACTGATGGAGGCCAGCTAAAAAGCGAGAGGCAAGGCAACAGTCAACGGCTCAGCACACTGATTGCATCTCGCGCGCTGGCGCTGCTAAGGCCTTTCCCTTCCCTCTGAGCTGGCTTTCTCTACCACGGGTAGAGCTGGCCATTGACTACCTGGAACTTAGTAGCCCGCTCCAGTACCTCGGGAGGAAAATGAGCTGTATCAGTCGTAGTCAACAGCACTTGCTCATGAGCGAGAATGGCATGTAAAAGCTGCTCGCGCCGCCGTTGATCCAGCTCACTGAAGACATCATCTAGCAAAAGCACCGGCTCATCGCCTGTCGCGGCGCGCATATAGGCCAGCTCGGCGAACTTGGTCGCCAGGGCTACTGTACGCTGTTGTCCCCGCGAGCCGTAGGTGATCACACTCATGCCGTTTACCAGAAACTCCAGGTCATCACGATGTGGTCCCAGCAAACAGACCCCCTGCTGAATCTCTTTTTGCCGCATAGCATGAAGCTGCCTCAGATAGTAGTCCTGGGCTTCGGTGAGCGAACGCTGTGGATGCAGTTGGAAGGAGGGACGATAGACAATCTGGAGCTGCTCGCGTCCCCCACTTAGTTGCTCCTGGAAGGGAGCCGCCAGCTCATTGAGCGCCGACAGCATACGCTCCCGCTCAAACATAATCATCGTGGCTAGCAGCGTTAGTCGCTCATCCAGGTAATCAAGCAGGCGTGGATCTTCGTGATAGTCGCGAATGCGCTTGAGCAGCGCAGCGCGCTGCATAATGACCTTGCGATATTGTTGCAGGGCCTGGCAATAGCGAGGCCGCACCTGGCATAGACTGCGATCAATGAAGCGTCGCCGCTCATCTGGGGAGCCATCGACCAGATGAAGATCAGCGGGCGCAAAGAGGACATTGGTCAGGCTACCTATGAGATCAAGGGCCCGGCGCGGCACCTCGTTGATTTTAATGCGCTTGCGCTGTGTACCACCGGGCCAGTGGGGAGGACGGAGCGCCTGCTCGCCATTGCCCAGCAGGGGGGGAGTTGGATCGAAGATCACGATTTCAATATGCAACTCGCCATCGCGTCGCCGAACCCGGGCGTCGATGCGGGCCAGGTGATCAGGCGCGTACCAGTTGACGACCTCGCGATCAGCCGAGGCGTGGAAAGACGTGCTCGTAGCCACCATTGAGACAGCTTCAAGCAAATTGGTCTTGCCCTGAGCGTTTTCACCGCAGAAGAGAAAAAGACCTGGCCCCAGCGGCAGATCAAGCTGTTTATAGTTGCGAAAGTCGGTCAGCGCGAGATGTACGAGGTACATCTAAACTCCATCCACCTACCTATCTCCAATAAAAACAGCCACAGTCTCCCCGCGTGGCGGGCAGGTGGGCAAGCATATGTCTCTGCTGATGCGCGCCCGGCTTGCCGATGCAGCCGAGATTGTCGCTCCTGCGAAAGCGAAAGCTTGTAGCGAGGAAGCCCTCACCTGCCTGCCTCGCTCTGGCTGATGCCGCAGAAATCGGGCTGCAGTCGCCCAGGCCCAGCCTGCCAGGCAAAAGCTGAGCCGCCAGCGGGCAGGGAGATAGATGCTCTCTCACTATTCCAACGGCCCGTCTATCGCAGGACGGCAGAGCGAGGCAAGCAGGCGCTCTGATCAGCTGCGATTGGTATGCATTGGCATAATGACATACGTATAATCGGTCCCATCGACTGGGCGCAGCACGCCGGGGCGCATAGGCGAAGTCACCTCTAAAGCCACCTCTGGTGCATCTAGCACGTTCAGCACATCGACCAGATAGTCTACATTGAAAATAATCTGAATCTCCTCACCATCGACGGCGGCGTTCAGAGTACTGGTCGTATCGCCCAAATCCTCAGCGGTCGCCTCGATCGTCAGCGTACCAGTCGCTGAACCATTCGAGCCGCGCGGCGAGATCTTCAGGCGTGTAATATTCGAACTGTTGCGAGCAAAGAGAGCGGCAGCCTTCACACGCTCTGTCAGCGCTTTCGTCTCCAAGACAGCGCGTGTCTTATATTCCACTGGAATAATGGCGCGGTAGTTAGGGAAGGTGCCATCGAGCAAGCGAGAGACCAGATCGATCTGCTCTGTATGGAAGAGCACCTGACGATGATTCGGAGTCACGATCATCTCGACAGGGCCTTCATTGGGCAAAATGCGGGCCAGTTCCGTCAGCGTGCGTGCAGGAATCAAGATATCCTCGCGTGGCTCTGTGGCCCCCGGCAGTGGAGCTGTACGCGTAGCCAGACGGAAGGCATCGGCGGCCACAAAGGTGACCTGCTCATTGCGGACCTGCACCAGCACACCCGTAAAGACCGGGCGCGACTCATCCTTGGCGGCGGCGAAAGCCACCTGGCTGATCATCTCCTTGAGTAAGGGCGCCTCTAGTAGAATCGGAGGCTCTCCTCCCTCAGCAGTTGGAATCAGCGGGAACTCGGAGGGGTCCATCCCTTTCACATTGGTATTGATCCCCAGGCCCAGACACTGCAGATTGACGACATGTGTATCGGCCTGTGTCGTTACCTGAACCGACCCCTGGGGCAGACTGTTGACCAGTTCCGTGAAGAGGCGGGCTGGAACCGTCGTTGTGCCCTCTTCCTCAACCTGTGCCTCAACCCAGCAATTGATGCCAATCTCCAGATTAGTGGCCGCTAGTTTCAGTCGTCCCTGCTCCGCGCTCAGCAGCACATTGGCTAGAATCGGCAACGTGCTGCGGCTTGAGACGGCGTGGCTGACCACGGAGAGGCCACGGCTCAAATCTTGCTGCTTACAAGTGAATTTCACGTTCTTCCTCCAGATACACCATTATGTTCCCGATTAGTATATCCTATGCCGTCTAAGGGTACAACACTCAGACCCATTTGTCGTCGGACCAGATGAACAAGCCGGTGACTTCCCTACACAGGCAGGGTCAGCCTGGCCCCTAGTGCTTTCTGGCCTGGGCTAGCTAGCGGTGTGCCCAGACGAAAGCGGAGGGAAATGGCGGGTGGGGGAAATATCACCCCTCTCGCCAGGCCTTCATCTTCAGTGCCTTTACAGGTTGCTGCTTTCTCATTCTATGGAGTCCTCCACGGAACGGATAAGCGGTGCAGAGAGAACAGCCCTGACCTGATGGTCTCCTTGCCTGTCGTGGCTGCCTCGCTGAGGCCCCTAACCAGGCGAAGCGGGCTACAGGGGGAGGATCAAACCTTCTCGTTATCCTCGCCGAGCAGGGGAGGGGCCTTATAGAGACGGGCCGGGGTCTCCGAGAGGCGCAGGGGAGAACCGACCAGCTTAATTGTCCCTGCCGTTGGATGCTCGCACTCCCAGACGAAGCCGCGGGCCTGGAGATGCGGATCGCGAAAGACCTCGCTCACTTTATTAATTGCTCCGCAAGGAATACCGGCCTCGCGCAGCTCCTGCAGCCAGCTCTCACTATCCTTGGTGAGCAGCAACTCCTGCAGAATGGGAATCAGCTCCTCACGATGGCGGACGCGCTGAGGATTCGTCGCGAAGCGTGGATCATCGGCCAGCTCCTCGCGACCGAGCAGGCGGCAAAGAGAGCGGAAGAGGCGATCGTTGCCGCAGGTGATCACGATATAGCCGTCGCGTGTGCGAAACGCCTGATAGGGCACAATATTGGGATGGCCATTGCCGTAGCGCTGGGCCTCTTCGCCCGAGATCAAATGATTCGAAGCCACGTTCCCCAGCAGCGTAATGGTTGCCTCTAAGAGGGAGATATCAATATACTGCCCGCGACCCGTGCGGTCACGCACGCGCAAGGCAGTCAGAATAGCGATACAGGCGAAAGTCCCGGCAGTCAGGTCGCCGACAGGAGTTCCCACACGCATCGGCTCCCCATCGACTGCGCCGGTGACCGCCATGATGCCCGATTCAGCCTGGGCCACGAAGTCGTAGCCGGCGCGCTCAGCATAAGGGCCGGTCTGGCCATAGCCGCTGATCGAGCAATAGATCAAACCGGGATTAATCGCACGCAGATCCTCATATCCCAGGCCGTAGCGGGCCAGCGTTCCGGGGCGGAAGTTCTCCACCAGAACGGTCGCCTTCTTAATCAAAGCAAGGAGACGCTGGCGATCATCTTCGCGTGTGAAATCCAGCGTGATGCTGAACTTATTGCGGTTGAGTCCCAAATAGTAGGCGCTCTCGCCGGCGATGTAGGGAGGGCCGAACTGACGCGTGTCGTCGCCTTTGCCTGGCTGCTCAACCTTGATGACCGTGGCCCCGAGATCGCCAAGGATCATGGTACAATAGGGACCGGCCAAAACGCGTGAGAGGTCGATGACGAGGACATCCGAGAGAGCCGCTTCCATGATCGTGATCCCCTTTCGCTTGAAGCCTGTCAAATCTCACCCATTGCCTGTTGCCTGTACGGTCTGCAGCAGGATGGGAAGACGCGAGCAAAGCACGGACAGAACTCCCGCCCGGCCCAGGTGGCAGCCGCTCAACCAGAGTGAAGACAAGCGAGGGCGCATTAAGTATCAGGGCAAGGGGCCCAGGGCCAGCGCCAGCCCGCGCCGCCATCATAGAGACGTTAAGCGAAGCCAGGGGAGCCTGTCAAGATAGCGCTAGGACGGGTGGGTCGGTGAGGCAGACGGTAGCGTCTTGCCCGAGGGATCATGAGCCTCGGGATCTGCCTTTTTCTGAACGGTGTGTGTGCGCTCAGAGCCGCCGGCCAGATAGTCCTCGAGCACCTGACGCAGCTCTTGAACGATCTGCTGCATAGAGCCGCTCAAGTAAAGGCCGCCAGGTACATGGTGGGCTAACTCGCTATGATAGAGGAATGCCTGACCGCCGAAAACCAGAAGTGGGCGCGGCTCAGGCAACTCCTGCAGGCGACGCGCCAGGTCGATCAGGGTGGCAACGTAGGCCGGCATGGTCACCGAGATGCAGAGCATGACTGGCTGCAGCTCGCGCACTACCTCTAGCAGGCTGGTGGTCTCGATGCTCTGGCCCAGGTAGATGGTGCGCATACCAGCCCGGCGCAGCAACAGGGCCAGCATCAGGGGTGCCAGCTCGTGCGGCTCACCTGGTGCGCAGCCGCAGATGACCAGCGGCCCGTGATTCTCACTGACTGAAATGTAGAGCAGGTTCGTCAGGAAGCCACGAAAGAAGTTGCTGGCGAAGTGTTCGATAGCCACGCTAAGGCGACCTGTCTCCCACAGATGACCAACCTGCCAGAGAACCGGGGTCACTACCTCGGTGCAGACCTGCTCGACGGGGTAGAGCGCCAGCAGCGAGGCCAGCAAGCGCTGTGCACGCAGATCATCCAGGCACTTAAAGGCATCAATTAGCTCTTCCTGTACTCTATGAATATTGTAGAGGGCCAGAGAACCGCTGGCCGGGGCGGCTCCGCTGGCGCCAGGCGGAGTGGCAAGCGGCCTGACGATGTTGGGAGAGCGTGAGGA
>NZ_JADGHT010000203.1 GCF_019683755.1 Thermogemmatispora sp.
TTTGTTTATATGATTTCCAGCTCACTGCGCTCAAAAAGATAAAAAGATGTACGCGTCACCGTACGTCGTACGATCTCGCCCTGACAGTACTGATCATAAAAATGGATCAAGTCAAGAACATGTCGGGTAGTTGAGGCAGAAGGGGAAACGAAATGTGTTAAGAAACTGCCGTCGGCACACGACCAGGTGCCTTGGTGCAGAAGTTGACCACTTAAATTCTCCATCGCGCGAGCGTCGGCGTTGCTCAGATCAAGGATGAGCGTGGCACCGGTCACCAGGTGGGCGCGTAGCAAAGCCAGCGTTTGCTGCTGATCCTTGCGCGCAGTCAGGTGAGCGAAGGAGCCAAGAGCGATAAAGGCCAGCCGAAAGCGTTGCTCCAGATGCAAGGCCCGCATATCCTGCTGCACCAGCGTCACCCGTGACAAGAGGCCCTCCTGGGCCAGCCGCTGGCGGGCGCGTTCTAGCATATTGGCCGAGATGTCGACCCCAGTTAGCTCATAGCCTTCGCGTGCCAGCGGTACCAGCAGGCGACCGCTGCCGCAGGCTACCTCCAACAGGGGGCCGTAGGGGCCGCACAGCTCAGCGAAGTCCCGGTAGAGATCCAGGTCCTCTAGAAAGTGCGCATGTTCAATATCGTAAAAGGCTGCAATGGTATCGTAATCGTTCACTTTATCTCTTTGCATGAAAAGATCTGCTCCGCGTGGCTCGGCGATGGGCGCTTACCTCTGTTGTTAATGCTTTCCCGATAATAGCACGGTGGCAAAAGAGCCGCAAGAGGGGAAAAAAAGGAGATGGAACAGGGGCCAGCCATCGCAGATGACGAAAGCAATCAAGTCATCGTCAGGATGGCTGCCCGCAGGATGACAGGGCTTGGCAGGGCAGGGGGCTATGATGCTCAGATCCTATCTTGCATGACTTAAAAGCTTGTCTAGCGTAAAAGGGGTCTCGTTCTGGGGAAGGAAGATAAGACCGTTCTCAACTCCATTGAACAAACAAAAAACAACATGCCTCCTACAAGGAAAAGCGGGCATTCCTCTCACAGCGCCATTGCCAAGGAGGAATACCCGCGTCCCACCTCTGTCTTGCTCCGAAAGAGCAAGGGTAACGGGGATGGACGGAAGAGAGCTGCTACTACTACTTATCTTTCTCCGACTTACTCAGCGCGGCCTGAGCGGCGGCCAGACGCGCCACCGGTACGCGGAAGGGTGAGCAGCTCACATAGTCGAGTCCGACCTCATGGAAGAACTCGATGCTGCTTGGATCGCCGCCATGTTCACCACAAATCCCAAGCTCAAGCTGTGGATTCGCAGCGCGGCCCTTCTCAGCCGCCATACGCACGAGCTGACCAACGCCATCGCGGTCGAGGGTCTGGAAGGGATTCACTGGCAGGATCTTGACCTTTTCTGGCAGGCCCGGAGCCTCCAGACCGTCGACGTACTTCATCAAGAACTTGCCTTCAGCGTCATCACGGCTGAAGCCAAAGGTTGTCTGGGTCAGATCATTAGTGCCGAAGCTAAAGAAATCGGCCACGGTAGCGATCTGGTCGGCGGTCAAAGCGGCGCGCGGCAGCTCAATCATTGTTCCAAACTTATACTCGACGGCTGCTCCGGCCTCAGCTGTGATCTCCTTTGCGACGGCCTCAAGCTGGCGGCGCACCTCACGCAGCTCATTCACATGGCCGACCAGCGGGATCATAATTTTCACCTGCGGCTTCTTCCCGGTTTTGCGTGCCACCTCTAGAGCAGCCTCCAGGATAGCACGCGTCTGCATGATCGTGATCTCCGGGTAGAGCAGGCCCAGGCGGCAGCCGCGCAGACCGAGCATAGGATTCATCTCGCGCATGGCAGCCACGGCATCGAGCAAGGCCTTTTTCTCCTTGAGCGCCTCTGGATCAGCCCCCGTGGCCTCTAGACGTGTCACCTCGACCAGCAGCTCCTCGTAATTTGGCAAGAACTCATGGAGCGGAGGATCGATCAGACGGATCACCACCGGATAACAATCACCGGTGCGGGGATTGACCATCGTCTCAAAGATCCCGATGAAGTCGCTGCGCTGGAAAGGTAGCAACTGGTCCAGGGCGGCCTGTCGCTCCTCGCGTGTCTTCGCCAGGATCATTTTCTGGACGATGGGCAGGCGCTCTTGTTCCATAAACATATGCTCAGTGCGGCAGAGGCCGATGCCCTCCGCGCCGAACGTCACAGCGCGCTGAGCATCGCGTGGATAATCCGCATTGGCCCACACGCCCAGCTTACGGATGCGGTCGGCCCAGCTCAGCAGCTTCTGCAGCTCCGTCTCCTTCTCAAAGTCCGGTTCCACCGTTGGAATCACGCCGGCGAAGACCTCGCCGGTGTCGCCATCGATGGAGATCTCATCGCCCTCGCGGATGACCACATCGCTGCCGACCACGCGGAAAAGCTTCTCCTCTTCATAAACGCGGATATCCTCGCAGCCGGCCACACAAGGTAAGCCCAGGCCGCGAGCTACCACTGCTGCATGGCTGGTAGCGCCGCCACGCGCTGTCAGAATGCCCTTTGAGACAAGCATGCCATGAACGTCATCGGGGCTAGTCTCCGGGCGAACCAGGATCACAGGAACACCAGCCTTCCCCAGCTCTTCGGCCCGATCCGCATCAAAGACCGCCTTACCGGCCGCGGCCCCAGGCGAGGCATTCAACCCACGGGCCAGGAAACGCCCCTCCTTATGAGCGCGCGCCTTCGCCTCCTCATCAAAGCGCGGCAACAAGAGCTGATAGATCTGCGTCGGATCGGAGCGTCTGATTGCCTCCTCCTCGTTGATCAGGCCCTCCTCGACCATATCCACAGCGATTTTGACAGCCGCCCTGGCCGAGCGCTTGCCCGAGCGAGTTTGCAGCATATAGAGCCGACCGCGCTCTACGGTAAACTCCATATCCTGCATATCGCGATAATGGCGTTCCAAGCGGCGAGCGATTTCCTGGAACTGCTCATAGACCTCGGGCAGTTCCTCTTTCAAGCGACTAATCTTCGAAGGCGTGCGAATACCGGCCACCACGTCCTCGCCCTGGGCATTAAGCAGGTACTCACCGTATAGCTCCTTTTCGCCGGTGCTGGGGTTACGGGTGAAGGCCACACCGGTGCCGCTGTCATTGCCCATATTGCCGAAGACCATGCTTTGCACATTGACAGCGGTGCCCAGATTATGGGGGATCTTATTGAAATTGCGGTAATCGATAGCGCGCTTATTATTCCACGAAGCAAAGACTGCCTCGATAGCGCGCTTGAGCTGCTCGTAGACGTCGGTGGGGAAAGGCTGACCAGACTGACGCTCTGCGATCTGCTTAAACTCAGCGACCAGCTCCTTGAGGGCTGATGCGGGCAGCTCAGCGTCACTGCTGGCCCCTGTGCGCTCCTTGTACTCATCAAGCTTCTGCTCGAACTCCCGCGGATCGGCGTCGAGCACAATCTTGCTGAACATTTGAATGAAGCGCCGGTAGGCATCATAAGCGAAACGCTCATCGCCGGTCTGCTCCACCAGCCCCTGTACGGTCTCATCATTGAGACCCAGATTCAAGACCGTATCCATCATACCTGGCATTGAGAACTTGGCGCCCGAGCGCACTGAGACGAGCAATGGGTTATGACGATCGCCAAAAGTCTTCCCTGTCTGTTGCTCGACAATACGCAGCGCGGCGAGCGCCTGCTCCCACATACCTGGCGGGAATTGCTTGCCAGCCTCGTAGTAGGCATTACAGGCTTCGGTGGTGATAGTGAAGCCTGGAGGGACCGGCAAGCCAGCCCTGGTCATCTCGGCGACGCCTGCCCCTTTGCCGCCGAGCAAGTCGCGCATGCTGGCATTCCCTTCTGTGAACAAATAGACCCACTTGCGCGGCGATTGCTTGACCACCTCTTCAAAGGGCGTTCCCTGGGGCTGTCCTCCTGTGATTGCTTGCGTCACGAAATACTCCTCCCAATTGATAGAATTACTCAGGATCTATAGAAGCCGAATCAGAATGCCAGGGGAATCCTCCTCATAGAGGATAAGTAGAACGGAGCGCTGCAAGCAACCGGGTCGGCGCTGACCCGCGCCGCTAGATTGCGCTGGAGAAGGTATGCGCTCAGCCAATCTTTCAGGCGCTGGAAGAGAAGATCCTTCCCCTGGCCCAGCGCAAGACACGGCGGGCACGCTCTACATGGCCATTAGCCTCAGCGGCACTAATGACCTCATCGGCCTCCTCTGGAGGCGTATCGGCATAGAATGCCTCAGGATGGAAAGGAGTGAGAGCCTCCAAATCGCGCAGAATCTCGGGTGGTGCAGCGACACGCTCACCCAAGGCCCGCAGATCGTGGTTATAAGGGGAACGACGCCCGAAAAGGAGCAGGCTCACCGCCTGGGCTGCCTTCTCTGCTACCTGGTTGCAGTAGTCAACACAAGCGAAATGGCGGCCAAGGTTCAGCTCCAGGCTGGCGGTGGCCATGTCCTGGGCAGCCTCGGCGAACAGGGCCAATGCTCCCTGCAGGTCGCCTCCTGCTGTCTGAGGAGCCTCCGTCTCCTCTGCATCCCCTGCCTCTTCTCCTTCAGGCCCTGTTGTCCCGCGGGCTGGTGTTGAGGCGGTCTCTTCCCAGGTCTGGGAAAGAGAAGCCTGCTCCGACTGCTGCAGCGGGACACCCTCGAGCAGCAAGCGCTCTAAATCCTCTTCTGGCTGATGTGGTAGAGGGGCATCGCCCGCTGTGTGGCGCTCTGCCATCTGAATACGCTCTCCCCAGTGCTCGCCCGGGGGCAGACCGGCCAGCTAGCGCCCCGGGCGACTCTTCTCTTGGCTCAAACGACCTGTCCCCTGCCCGTAACGTATCGGGCTTTTCGCTTATCGATACCTCTGTGTGTTTCTCCTCTATATTAGTCCTGTCAGCGCGTGGTGTCAATGCAGGTTCGCCAATCATTGCTTGAGAACAGAGAGGGGGAGCATCGGCCTTCGGATGGCTCTTGCAGAATCTTTTCGTGAGGCGTCGTCCCGATGAAGGTGAAGCACGAGAATCATCTGTGTATCTGAAAAAGCTAGCGTGCTGGCTCGTGAGAGGGATAGGGAGGCGGTAGCTCCTGATCAGTGCTTTCCTCGGATCGCTAGGCCTGTTTTCAGGGCATCGCCTTCCGTATGCACTGGCATGTTCCTATTCACCGGGCGTTCCTGCTATACTTAGGTATGCATGTGCAGCATCCTATTAGCAAGCTCACTGAAGGTGGCGAGGGTGCCGGTAACGCGAGTAACGCTGAAGTCGCCGCTGTCGCCGAGGCCCGGAGAGAAAGAGTACATGTCAGCATGACCGAGAAAACGCCTGCGCATTCGCAGCGAGCTGGCTCTGAATCTTTTACTGCTGATTCTGACAATGCTCTGGCCCTAAGCAGGCTCTATGAGCAGTTCAGTCGGCCAATTCACTCCTATATTTATCATCTGCTAGGGAACCGTGAGGACGCCGATGATATGACGCAGGAGGTCTTTATCCGCGCCTGCCTGGCCTGGGACCATCTGCATGATCGCGAGAACCTGGCTGCCTGGCTCTATCGTATCGCGACTAATCTCTGTGTCGACCTCTTGCGCAGGCGTAAGCGCATCGCCTGGTGGCCTCTTTCCTTAAGTAGCCATCAGAGCAATCACGATGAAAGCTCGATCTCCGAGGAGTTTGCGCTGCTGTTGGCCGATAGCGGAGGTATTCCCGAAGTCATCGAGCGCGAGCATATCCGCGCCGCCCTGGCAGCTATGCCTTTTGATTATGCTGTCGTGCTCGTGCTGAGCGCCGTGCAGGGCCTACCCTATCAGGAGATTGCTGCTATCATCGGAATCTCCCCCAATGCTGCTGCGACACGTATCTCTCGTGCAAAGAAGATGTTTATCGAACGCTATATTCGAATCGGGCGCGAACATCTGAAGGGGGAGGAACGCCGGCGATGAGTGAGGCAAGACAAGGGCCTGGTTTGCCGCCCCTACCAGCCGCTCATGAAAGTGGACCTCAGGTCTGCGAGACTATTCAACTTTACCTGGCCGTCCTCGATGATCTGAGCTTTGAGCAAGCTCAGGCTGTGCTTGAGCATGTCTACGATTGTTCTGCTTGTCTGCAAACCTATCGTCTCTTCAATCAGGTGAATCAACTGCTGCGTAATTTGGAGCAGACACATCCCTCGGCGCGCGTTGATCGCGCTGTTTATCAGGCCATTGCAACTCGCTGGGGGGCATCAGCTCCTACCTCTGTCGAACAGCGTGGGGAGAGGCGCCGTGAGCAAGAGGTAAAGGTAGAGCCAGCGCGTTCTCCCTTGACAGCTCTGCAACGCCCAGCTCGGCGCCCCTTGATGCGGCGCCGTCTCTTCCTCTTACCGGCTGTCGCAGCCCTAGTGCTGCTCGTTCTCGGAACATCTCTGGGATTAAGCACGCTCTGGCGCCCGTCACAGGCTTTTGCCTTGCCTCCAGGGCTCTCCTGGAAGGGCTATGTACTCTATCATCGTCAGACCAAGATAGGCGATGAAGGGTTGCCCTACCGTGTCGAAACCTACCATAACTTAGGAACAGGCGAGTTACATATCGAGGCCAGCATTCCCGGGCGCCTTGATGTAGTACTGATCAGCAATGGTCAAACGGTGCTTGGATTAGATATGCTGCATCATGTAGCCCAATGGAACCCCGCGCACTGGGATGTCCAGGACACAGCCTTTGATCTTGAACAATTGCGTCGTGATCTCCAGCAAGGGAACGCGCACTACCTTGGCCAGGGATACTTTCAAGGGCAAACTGTCTACCGTATTTGGTTGCCTAGCGATTATATCCTCCTATTGGACCAGCAATATCATCCGGTCAACCTCCTCTATGCCAGTGGAACTGAGCAAGGGCAGCCAGTCTACGAGAGTGTGCGACTACTGCCAGAGGCTCAGGTCCCCGAGCATCTCTGGGAGATGCGTCCTCCCTCGAGCTTTTTGCCTGGCCAGCTCCCGGCTGAGCCTTAGTCTCGCGCTGATTCTCGCTTGCTTGCAACGTCTCCAGGCTGCAAGCTACAATGAGACAACGAAGGAGCAGCCGAGCCTGCGATGAACGGCTGTTCTAGCGATGAAGCATTTTGAATGGTTACACTGGCAGCAGGAGCACGTCTCATGGCCACAGAAGCAGTGCCTGTGATCGTTGGCGCCGCCCGTACTCCGACAGGGAAATTCTTGGGGGCGCTCGCGAGCTTTACAGCCCCTCAGCTAGGGGCCATTGCAATCAAGGAGGCGGTACGCCGTTCAGGTATCGCTGTCGAAACGATCGATGAAGTGATTATGGGGAATGTGGTCTCAGCGGGTCTGGGTCAGGCCCCAGCACGCCAGGCGGCCATCGGGGCCGGTTTGCCGGTCGAGATCCCTGCCTTCACGGTGAACAAGGTCTGTGGTTCCGGCCTTAAAGCTGTTATGCTGGCTGCTCAGGCTATTCGGGCTGGCGATGGACGGGCCTTTGTCGCCGGCGGTATGGAGAGCATGTCAAATGCCCCTTATCTCTTGCCGAAGGCGCGCACTGGCTACCGCATGGGCCATGCCGAGCTGATAGACGGCGTCATCCATGATGGTCTCTGGTGCGCCTTTGAGCATATGCATATGGGAAATGAGGCGGAGATTATTGCCGAGGCCTTTGGTATCTCTCGCGAAGAACAGGATCGTTTCGCTTTGAGCAGCCATCAGAAAGCGGCTGCAGCTACAGCTGCTGGTCGCTTCAAAGAAGAGATGGTCCCTATTGAGGTTAAGCAGAAAGGCGCCAGCCTGCTCGTTGAGAGCGATGAGCCGATTCGCCCTGATACTTCGTTGGAAGCGCTGGCCAAACTTAAGCCGGCTTTCCAGGAGCAGGGAACAGTCACTGCGGGCAATGCTCCTGGACTCAGCGATGGGGCGTCTGCAACAGTGGTGGTGGAGCAAAAGCTTGCTCAGGAGCAGGGCTTACCAGTGCTCGCGCGTATTATTGGCTATGCCTCGGCAGCTATTACCCCGCGCTATATCTTCGCTGCACCTGCACGCGCGGTCAGGCGGCTGCTGGAACTAACCGGCTTGCGCCTGAGTGACTTCGATTTGATTGAAGTGAATGAGGCTTTCGCCGCTCAAACGCTGGCCAATGGAAAGGAACTGGACTGGGATTGGAGCCGGGTGAATGTGAATGGAGGCGCGATTGCCCTCGGCCATCCGATCGGCTCCAGTGGCTCGCGTATCTTAATTACGCTCATCTATGAGCTGCGTCGCCGCGGTGGGGGACGTGGCTTAGCAACGCTATGCCTGGGTGGTGGCGGTGCCGTTGCCCTAGCTGTAGAGGTCTCGTAAGCAGCGGCATCCCCTGTTTATTCTCAGCTCCTCGTCAGTTCTGCCCGCTCAGCAGGCGTCAGAACCGGCGGGGAGCAGTCAGCAGCCCTCCCTCGATCTTGCTACTCCTTCCACTAAGATCGTGAAGACCTTCTCCACTTCTTGAGGCCTTCTTTTCTCCCCCCTTTTGTCTATCTCGACGCTTCCTTCTTTCTTCCCCTCTCTCTATCTTACCAAGCGTCCTAAGTTAGTCTCCTATCTATGATTC
>NZ_JADGHT010000204.1 GCF_019683755.1 Thermogemmatispora sp.
GACAAGAAGTAGATTAGATACCTGTCTCACAGCAAAAATAGTGAGCATTGTATGAAGTGCTTTAGCTAGCACACAAGTCAAGTCAGCACTTTTTGTCAATTCAAGGAGGAAAAGTCATGTCCTCTATGCAGCCGGCAAGGAGAGCCACGACGATCCTAGTCTGCACGTTGCTACTCATGGCGCTCGTGACCAGCGCCGCTCTCTCCCTCCCAACGCGAACAGCCTATGCTGCCCCAGTGATTAGCGTAAGCGGCGCGACCCGCTACCAGACCATCGATGGCTTTGGCTTCTCTGGTGCCTTTGGTCCTGCTCAGGAGCTAGAGCAGACTCCCAGTAGCATGCAGCGGCAGATTCTCGATCTTCTCTTCAGTACCAGCAGTGGCGCGGGATTTTCGATCCTGCGCAACCTGCTCCCATCGGACCAGGCCCATACCATCGAACCCAGCAGCCCCGGCAGTCCGAATGCGATCCCAACCTACGTCTGGGACCATGATAGCTGGGGACAGGTCTGGCTCTCTAAGCAGGCCCAGAGCTACGGCGTCACCCAGTTCTACGGCGATGCCTGGAGTGCTCCTGGCTTCATGAAGACCAATGGCAGTGAGGCCAATGGCGGCTCCCTTTGTGGCTCCCCAGGTGCGAGCTGCAGCAGCGGCGACTGGCGCCAGGCCTACGCCAATTACTTGCTGCAATACTATCGCGACTACCTTAGTGATGGTATCCGGCTTACGCAGATCGGCGCATTCAATGAGCCAAATCTGTCAACGTACTATTCAAGTATGGTGATGAATCCAACTCAGACCGCCGATTTCGTGGCGATTCTGGGACCGACTCTGCGCGCAGCAGGGGTGACAGCGCAGGTGGTCTGCTGCGATGGCGAGGGGTGGGATAGCGCCCAGAGCTACGCCAACGGCATCTTGGCCAATCCCTCGGCCAATAGCTATCTGGACCTCTTCTCTAGCCACGGCTATACCGCTCCGCCAACAACTCCTATCACTGGCCTGGGTAGCCGCCATGTCTGGCAAACAGAATGGGCAAAGTTCGATTCGGCAGATTATAGCTGGGACGACGGCGGTGACGGCTCCGGCTTCTATTGGGCCCAACAGATCTATACAGGCCTGACCGCAGCTAACTTGAATGCCTTCTTCTATTGGTGGGGCGTCAACTTCAATGCCAGCGACAACGGCTATCTGATCAATGTGGTCAATGGGACGGTGATGCCCGCTAAGCGCTTGTGGAGCTTCGCCAACTATAGCCGCTTTGTGCGACCAGGTGCAACGCGCATCGGGGCCACTAGTAGCGATAGCTCGCTGGAAGTGACAGCCTTCCTGAACACCAATGGGACGTTGGCCATTGTGGTGCTCAATACCTCTTACAGTGCCATGCCAGTGACGCTCTCGCTGCAGGGCCTCGCGCTGCCAGCTAATGCGAGTGCCGTGCCTTATGTGACCGACGCCAGCCATAATACGGAGGCCCAGACGCCGTTGAGCATCCAAAATAATAGTTTTAGCGCGACAATCGCCGCTCGTCAGTTGGTGACCTATGTGATCGCTGGCGGCTCGGCGGCTACGCCTACCCCTTTGCCCTCGCCAACTGCGGCCCCCACGGCCATACCGACAACTACGCCGACTGTCGCTCCCTCGCCTACGCCGACGTCTTCACCCACACCAGGAGCCGGCGCCACCTGCTCAATTCATTATGTGGTAAACGCACAGTGGCCTGGCGGCTTCAGCGCCTCGCTCCAGATCGCTAACGCGGGCACCACGCCAATCAATGGTTGGCAGCTTCAGTTTACCTTCGCCAATGGGCAGACGGTGACCCAGGGCTGGAATGGCTCCTTTAGCCAGAGCGGCAGCACGGTCACGGTGACCAATCTCTCATACAATGCCAATATCCCACCAGGCAGCGTGCTAGGGGCTTCACCTGGCTTTAACGGAACCTGGAACGGAAGTAACAACCCACCCACGGCGTTCAGGCTGAACGGCGTCAACTGCACGATTATCTAAACTGTGCTTCTCATCAGATACATGTTCGCCAGGTTGTCAACTGCCTGTCAGCGCTGGCTAGACGTAGTAGACGCTCCTCACCTGGCTCGCCTGGTGGCGCTGTTCTGCCGGCTGACCGCTGTGCTAGCTCTGGCAGCCGCTTCGTCCAGAGCAGCTCAGCGGCATGGCGGAACAGCGCCATTGCGAGCCGGGCCGCCTCAGGTAGGGCAGCAGCCCGGACCCGATCCTCGGTTTTACAGACAACTGCTGCGCTTATTGCGCTTCTTCCAGATGATCTGGTATCATAGAAGCAAGCAAGATTGCTTGCCCCACTGATGTCTGCGAGGCTGTGCTCGCGAGAGTGCTGCTGTGCCCACCGTGCATGCGGCAAGATGTCCCGCGCACGCACTCGAAGGGAGGCCCATCTTGAGACAAGCATCCACTGGGCGTCTTGTCGCCGGTCTCTGCCTGATTGCTGTTGCCGTTGCTCTTCCGTTTGTGCTCTGGTTCAGTGCTGGGGAACGAGCTGCCATCATTGGCATCCCTGGCAGCCTGGCCCCCCTGATCTTCGGCATCTTCTTCCTGGTTGGAGCCTTGCCGCCACGTGCCAGATCTTGATTGATCGCCCTGGCGAGTATGTGGCCCGCACCTTCCTTGGCTGTTGCCTTGTGCAGTTCCTTCAATGAAACACGGCCCAATCGGGCCGGCTAAGTCCATGCCAAGGCCTGTTCCGCTACCTGGCTGGGCGCCGGCAAGCGTCTACTTGTCGTAGTTGCAGCGACAGACAAGCGCATCTCCAAAAGGAAGCAGCATGGAGACCCCATCTGTGCCGGTGCCTTATGAAGACCGGGAAGCGGTCATCATAGGAGATCGCTTCACTCAGGAACTAGCCCGTTACGGCTGGCAGTTACAGCATGTTCGCCAGCCCTATACTGATCCTCTGGTGCTTCGCCAGCCCTGGCTGAGCTGTCCCAATGGCAGCCGCTACCGTGAACGAGATCTCTACCGTCATCTGTTATCCACCTCATGTCGTCACGCGCTGCGCCGGCTGCTGGAGCGGCTTCCCTGCCCGTATGGCGACCTCCTTGCCAGCTCCGGTGGGCTGCCCAGCGGCGCTTTTCTCCAGTTGCTGCTTGATCAGGAGTTGCTGCTCCGCCAGGAGACGTCTGTCGTGGTGGGTCCAGGGCTGGCTTGCCTGCATAATCTGGGCCATACCCTGGAGTGGCTTGTTGCTGAGTGGTTGCGGCTCTACTGTCTGGAGCACTACAATCGCCTCGTACCGGTGCGCCATAGTGTGCGTCTGAACTTCCCTCCCATTCCAGGCGATCTGGACGTCTTAGCCTTTCTCGATGAGGGTCCCTTGCTGATTGAGTGCAAGTCGCGAGCCAGAGTCATCGAGGAGTCTCATTTTCTGCACTTTGCCGAGCAGGTGAAGCTGCTGCGTCCTTGCGTCGCCATTTTCCTGATTGATACCGAAGCTCCTCTCCCCAGCGTGCGCGTGCAGCAATGTGCGCGTGCCCTGCGAGAGGCCGGGCTTGCCCCTCTGCAAGGCTCCCAAGGTTTTTACTTCACTGCTCAGTGTCTCTACCTGGTCAATACCTCCGCGCGCCTGGATGTGCGCCTGGCAGAAGTGCTAGCAGACGCCCGCCGTCGCTGGCTCCAGCCTCTGTTGAATCAGGCCCCCGCTGCTAGCGTGTAGCCCCTGACCTCCTCGCCGGTCTCTTGCTTATCCGCCGTACAGTTCCTCTACACCCTGCGTTCATTGCACTCGCCCAGATGGGCTATGCTCGTGGCTACTTCTGCCAGATCGTGAGAGGCGGGGCACAAGGAATACTAGAGGCGGGGCAGGCATCTGGATCGATGTCTGAATCACGCCGTTCATGGGTGGAAAGGGCTTTGTATAGGGATCATTACTTTCCGAACAAGGAGCGCACAATGCATCATTCGATGGCTTATAACGCTCCTGGACAAACCACTCAGCGGGTCCTGGATCGGCAGAGGATTGGCCTACGGATGCCGCTGACTAGCTCTGCTCGCTGGCTGGTCCACGCCGGAGCGTGGAGAGCAGGCGAAGTAGCCATGACAGGGAAGCGTGGTGAAGAGAGCGGCGAGGTTACCCTTCCTGGGGTGGTTATAGGGGGCGTTCTACCGTTTTCGGGTCTTCCTCCATTTTTCGCGGTTTGCCAAGTCGCAGATGAGGAGTTCGTTATCCGATGGAGCAGGACGATCTTTCTCAAGGGATTGAAACGGAGCTAGTCAGTCTGCGCCCTGTGCTGCAGAGCTATTTTGAGCGGCTACTCGAGGATTGCTCAGCCGTAGATGACTGTGTTGATGAGACCTATGCCCGGGCCTACCAGAGTCTCCGTCAGCGCGCTCTGCCGATCCGCCATCCGCGCGCCTGGCTGCTCAAGATCGCGCAGCGGGTCTGGTCTCAGTACCGTGCCACGGAACAGAAGCAGCGGCGGCTGAGCCAGATTCACTATTACTCTACCGCTGATGGTGAGATGCGCTCGGAGGTAGATGATCTGGCTGACGATGCTGACGAGCAGCCAGAGGCTCTGGTCGAGCGGCGTGATCAGGCTCGCCTGCTGGCACGTAGCTTGCAGGCACTGCCCCCCTATCAGCAGACGGCAGTGATGTTACATTTCTCTGGTCAGTCGGCGCGTCAGATCGCTGCCCAGACGGGCCGTCCCCGGCGCACAGTCAATGATGACATCCGTAAGGGCATACTGCGTTTACGCCGGCTCGTTCATAACACCGACTGAGGTGATCATGAGACATTTGGGTGTTCATTTGCTCATCGCCCGGGCGATGAGCGCAGAAGCGTGCTCGCGAAGGCCCACACCAGGGGACAAAGGTGTCACCCGAGGTAATCGCGAGTGCAGGGAGAAACGAGCGCAACTGTGAGATACAGCAGGGGAGGATCGCTTCATGTATCATCAGGACAGCGCTGAACCTTGTACAGAGCCGCTGCGCATTAGCGAGCTGCATCCTGATCGCAACTCAAGGCGATCGGTCCTACGAGCGCGCCAGCCAGCCAGACGCTCGGCCTCTCTGGGGTCCCCTCTCAGAGATGATCAGGGGCACAGCGATCAAGTCGCTGCTGGCGGCGCCTCCCGAGCACAGGCCGGTGTGGACGGCAAGCCGTTGGCTGGTCGCGTGCCCGCCGATGGTGAGGTGCTGCTGCGGGAGCTGGCAACAGCCCTGGAACAGGGACTATCGCTACCGCGCGGGCCGCTCTGGCTGGCTTTAACTCATCCTTCCTGGTGCGTGCGTGCGGAGGCGGTGCGGCTTGTTGGCCTGAGCAGTGAGCCACTAATAGAGCTGCTCCTCAATATGCTGGAGCGCGAGGCGCACGATACTGTTCGCGAAGCTATCGCCTGGTCGCTTGGGCGCCTGATCCCCACCTTTCTGGCTCATGAGCAGCTAGGAGAGGCGCGGCTGACACGCCTGCGGGCGACCTTGATCACCTTGCTGCACGCTGATAGCTGTTGGCTGGTACGCGAGGCTGCGGCCTGGGCCTTGGGGCGTTTGGGGCAGGCTGCCCCTTTGGGCGCCCTGCGTCAGACCCTGCTCAACGATAGCGAGCAGGAGGTGTCTGCAGCGGCAGCGTGGGCCTTGGCCTTCTCAGGCAAGCGTCTGGCCCGCTCCTACTTACTGGAGGCGCTGGAAAAGGTTAAGCTACCTTTCCTGCGGGAGACGATCCGCGATGCGCTGGCAGAGCTTAATGAAGTACTGGCGCACACAGAGATGCCTTGGCGTCAGCATCTGCCTCCGCTGCGTCAGGCCCTGCTAATCTTGCGCGATTTTCTGGAAGATCGCCGTGGCTTTCTGCAGGAGCCTCAATGGCTGCTGAGCGAGCAGGGACCGGTCTTGGTGCTCTGGTGCCACTATCAGGCCACAGAGCGACGCCTGCAAGAGGTGCTTGATGCCTTACCACGGGATCTGCGCCTGAGCGCTTCGGTCGCACCGCTGGAGGCCGCCCAGTGCTCAGATGATCAGGTGCTACGCCGGCTTGGTCAGCTCCTGGCCGAGGAGTGCCAGCAGTATCCCTGCCAGGAGGCCCTGATGCTTTCGACTACGATCTGCCGCCAGACTCAGACCACGGGATGGGTGTCCCGCTTTTTCGGGGAAGAGTACGCCTGTTTGCGTGTCATTATTATCGGGGTAAGCCGCTGCGAAATGGATCACGACAAACCGCCGGTGCTGCGTGAGTTAGCTGTGGCCTGGCAGGTGACAACGCAGGAGGCGCCGCTCTGCGAACAGGACCCCTGTGATCTGCGTCTCTGGTACCAGGCCTGTCGCGGCCTGGCCAGCCAGAGCCAGGTGGTTCATCCCTGACGGCGCGGGTCGTCAGCGCTGTCTCAGTCGCATCTCTGGGCGGGCACTCCGCTGCTGAGAGATGGGATTGAGATGGCGCCTGCCCAGTGCTGCCCAGTGGTCACTAGCAGTTCTTGCTCGCCTTGCCTTGGTGGGCACGGCTCAAGGGGAGGCTGCTGATGCGCTAGCGTCTGCGGGCCTCTCCCCTGCCTGGCTCGTGCCTTCTGTCAGGTGCCGTTCCTCCCCCGGGAGGCCGACACTCAGTCGCTCCTGGTGTCCCTGGCTCCCCCATCTTGCTCTTGCCCAGGCTCGGAACGCCGGCGCTGACGGTCACGTTTCACGATGCGGTGCCGTAACGGTTCTGCCTGGGTAGTGTGCTCGCGCTCGAACAGCCAGAGATCGGCCAGATGCCAGAGGCGCTAGTGAACGTAGCTTTCAGCCAGGCAGAACGTTGCCGCCCAAAGCAGGATCAACAAGGGCAGCGACCAGAGCGGCGGAGCCACAGGCTCCCTCCATTGCCAGCTCAGCCAGCTCACAACGATGATGAGCAGAGCCACCAGGACGGCGCCGCCGGTCGCCAGTAGAAACCGGCGCCGATAGCGACGCTGCGCAGCCAGGATGCCGACCGTCAGCATCCGTTTGAATCGTCCACGCGCGTGTTGCGGTGTATCTTGCCATCTGTTCCAACGTGTCCAAAGGGTAAAGGCCAGTGGCAGAAGAATCACGACGCTGACTGGGAGCAGAGGGAGCATCAGCGCTATTCCTTTTAGAAAAGGGTGCATTGCCTTTCTTCTCTAGGAGAAGCCTTTCCTCTTCTTGTGATCATATGCCAAAGGCAGGAACTGGCTGGAAACATCAGTGCAGATGACCGAGCAGCTCTCCGAGGAAAGCTGCAAGCGCTTCAAGCACCTCTGCGGCCACGTCTTCGGCCAGGAGAGTGCATCGCCTTGGGGGTGGGCCGCTCAGTTGCTGCCCCAGCAAGAGAAGATAGGGACTGAGGACAATCAGCAGAGGCAGGTCGGGAAGGCTCTTAGCGCTGGGAAAGAGCAGCAGCTTGCAGCGTCTCAGCGGGGCGCTCGTGCGCTGAGAGGCCGGCATCTGAATGCGCAGCAGCAAGGCCGTTCCCTGGGGCGAGGCGAGGCGGCAGGTACAATATGCCTCTGAGCTATCCCTCTGCCAGAGCCAGGAGTAGCAGCGGCCAGCGGCTAGCAGCAGGCGCAGCTCCGGCCAGCAACTTTCATGATCCAGCCAGGCCAGCGGCTGAGCCTGCGCAGTCCTGCCACAGGTAGGGCCAGGATAGATCTTGACTGCAGGATCAAAGAGCTGCTGACCCACAAAGAGCCAGCTCTCCTTTCCCCAGGTCGCCAGGATCTGCGTCGGCCTCTGCTGATCCCGCTCAACGGTGGCCAGTTCGACGCTCCCGCGGCACAGGACCAGGTAGCTCCGGCTACGTTCAGGCTGTACCCAGCGCAGTAGCTGCTCACTGCAATCGTCGGATACTTGCATCCGGTTCCCTCCATGTGTAAACGGCGTTTGCTTGCTCACCCTATGGAGAGGAATTGACATTGATCGCAGGTCTCCAGAGCCTCGCCATATTGCTCCGGTTGCAGCAAGCAATCATCCTTTGCCGCCCAGGCAGCGACATTCGTGGGATCAAGCCGCAGGGCCATCTCATAGGCCGCCAGCGCCTCAGCTCTTCGTTTGAGTGCTTCCAGGACGAACCCTTTCCTTAACCAGCTCTCCGCCTCGCGGAGATTCCTCTGCAATAGCTCTTTATAAAGAGTTAGGGCCTGGTCATAGGCGGCTACAGCCTCGTCACTATTGTCCAGCCTGGCGAGTGTCACGCCAGGCTGAGAGGGGCTTGCTCGGCGGTCGTCTGCTCCAGAAATGAGCCAAGAGGCAACGTCGAGGCTGCTCACTGCCCGGTGGACTCGGCAGGCGTCAAGTGTCGTCATCGTAGCCGCTCTTGCTCAGCGTGAGCTGCGAGCTGGCGCTATAGGCCTTGTCAACAGACCAGACTTTTTCCACAGAAAGCACCTGTAGAGGAAATGATCTCAATGACGAGCAGATGCTGTGACTAGACCCATAAGAGAGAATTAAATCATAAAAAATTGCAGAGCTTGCTGTCTACAGCTTTAAGCCCATGCCCATGGATAGAGGATGCAATGCAGAGTCGCTTCCATTCTCTTCCTGCCTGCTCACTCTCCCTTAAGGGACCGCTGCTCGTCAGGAGTATAGTA
>NZ_JADGHT010000205.1 GCF_019683755.1 Thermogemmatispora sp.
GGCATTGACGGGAAATGAGGTCTCCTATTCAGAATAGGGGCTAGCTGGCTGGCTGTCTCTGTCCCGGACTTTGGTGACACGGTGCAGCCCCGTACCTGGGGGCTGGGGCTGATTGTTCATAATCGTGGCGTGCTGAGCAAGTATTCCGGACAACTTCAGAAGGACAGGGCGATTCTGGCAAGGTCGGCAGAGACTTATAGCAGTGCCAGAGGCTTTTCAATTCTTTGTGCAAAAAGATGAGCAGTTTGAGCGATTTACCATACGGGTGCGTACTGTGCTGCATCTAGCGAAGGAGGAAGCCCTGCGCCTCAACCATTCTGAGGTGGGGACAGAGCACCTGCTCCTGGGATTGGTGCGTGACGGAGAGGGAGTCGCTCCCCGAGTACTCAAGCAGCTCGGGATCGGTGATCTGGACCGGGCGCGCGAGAAAGTCGAAGCGATCACTGGGCGTGGCGGCCATGCGCTTGAAGACGAGCCGTTCTGGACCATGTAAGCCAGGCAGGTCTGCGCGCTGGCTGGACGCTGGGGCGGAGCGGAGCGCTCATCCCAATCGGGATGACATAGGGAGGCTAACACTCAGGTTGACTCGATGACGCAACAGGTCTATGCTGCGTTGCTGAAGATGAGGGTATCGCCGTCGGATAGAAAGCGTGGGTGCCTGCTGCTGCAGAGAGGAGATGAGCAGTTGGGTCAAGGAAACGAAGTGATGGAACGTCAGAAGGAACGGTCTCCTGCAAGCGATAACCAATCGCTTACAGCGAAGGGCGACAGAGAAAGAGGCCGCTTCTCAAGCGGCCTCGCAGTGGTGGAGATGGGGGAGAGTCGAACTCCCCGTCCAGGCAAACCTGTTAAAGGATATCCTACAGGCTTAGTCGGTGTATTACCAATACGCAGAGGACTCCCACCGACAGGATTCCTCAGCGCTGGCCCTCTGGTCTTAGATGTCGACTAGAGGGCGATCGTCGACATCGCAGCCCGTGTCGTCGGCGCCCACATCTGACCCCACAGGCAAAGGTCAGAGGGACGACGCTCGCCTAATTAAGCGGCGAGAGCGTAGGAGTAATTCGCCTTGTTGGCAGTTATTTTTTCGCCGGTTGTTTAACGAGAGAGCGTACCGGCACCTCGGCCTGCAATCCTTTCAACAGCTTGTCTGTCGAAACCCGACATCCCCATAGTGCGGTCGATCGGGCAAAGTTAACCCCGATCGCCATGCACACCTAGCCAGTCTAGGCGATCAGAGGCAGGATCTCATAGGAGACCATTCCTTTGATGGCCTCCTTATTGTACCACATAGGATAACACTGAGCAAGGGGGAATTATTTCAGGCGTTCCAAAAAGCGTTGAAGATGGACGACGAAGCGCTCATGAGTGCCTTCTCCGATTTTTTTCTCCTCGTCATAGGCTTCCACCCTGAAGACCAGGCGTCGACCATCCACCTCAACCAGCTCGGCAGTAGCACGCACACGCTGCCCAATCGGAGTGGCCGCCAGATGCCGCACATCGACGCGTGTTCCGACCGAAACATAACCCTCCTCTAAAAAGTCAGCTACCGCTCTCCAGGCAGCGTTCTCCATCAAAGCGATCATCATAGGCGTAGCAAAAACCTCAACGCCCCCCGCACCAACAGCCGCAGCTGTGTTCTCATAGACTACCTGCGTGCTGGCTTCACCTTTCAGCCCTGGTTGCAGACTCATAACGCTCCCATCCCTTTCTTGTAGTCTCAAACAAGGAGAACGCAGGAGTATACATTAAGCTCCTGCGTCTCCCTCTCACACTCACCAAGCCTTGCAGTGCACATACTGTTCCAGCCAACACCATCTTTGGTCACAGCCGGTTAGCTCGAGGCAATGGCTTGACCCTGACCAGCTCCCGCTCCCGCCTGACCCATTGTAAAGCCTTGAGCTTGGCGCGTCTGAATCTCCCGGGCGCGTGCACGCAACTCAAGTGCTCGGCTGACCTGGCGCGTTTGCTGCAACAAGAGCGCATAGTTTTCCAGAAAACGTGCATACGTCGGATGATTCTTGCCGAAGGCCCGCTCACCGATCTCTAAGGCCCGCTTGAAGAGCGTCCGAGCTGGACCATACTTGTGCAAGGCGGTGTAGAGCGTAGCGAGATTATTCAAGTTAACCGCCAGCGCTGGATGATCAGCGCCCAGCGTCCGCTCCCGAATCTGGAGAGCGCTCTGATAAAGTGGCTCTGCGCGCTCATACTCACCGCGGTCGTGGTATAACATTGCAAGATTTTCCAGACAGCTTGCCGTGTAAGGATGCTCATCTCCAACAAGCTGCCGATAGATGGCCAGCGCCCGTTGATAAAGAAGCTCGGCCTGCCCATAACGACTAGTCTCGCGATAGAGCAAGGCCAGGTTATTCAAGGTCGTTGCCAGATCCAACTGCTCAGCTAAAGGCAAGCCCTCATGGATTGCCAGTGCCTGAAGATAAGAGCGCTCGGCTTGCTCATACTTCCGCTGGGCATGGTAGAGGCTCCCCAACGCACTGAGCGTCTGTCCTACAGACGGGTGATCACCGCCCAGGGATTGCTTGCGCATGCCCAACGCCCGTTGATACAACATTTCAGCCTGCTCATAGCGTCCCTGGAGGCGATAGAGAGTCGCCAACTCGTGATAAAGGGTAGCGAGCAAAGGATGCTCCGGAGCCAGCTCCTGCTGCCAGCTCTCTAACACCTGAAGGAACAGGGACTCAGCACGCTCAAAATCGCGGCGATCACGATAGAGCAGGGCCAGGCGATAGAGAGCACGTGTCAGGCCCTGACGATCAGCCCCGCTCTGGCGCTCTTCAATGGCAACTACCCGTCGATAGAGGGCCTCTGCTTCGTGGAAACGACCTTGTTCCTCGTAGAAAAGCCCAAGATTGTAAAGGCTGGCGCTCAGCTCAGGGTGCTCCGGTCCCAGTTGCTGCTCGCGGATGGCTAGCGCACGACGCAAGAGCGGCTCGGCCTCGCGGTAGGCCACGCAGCGCTGCAGGTAATAACCCGTCTGCTCCAGCAGACACGCTGCGTCAGGGCTAACAAGCTGCCATTCCTCAATCCAACGAGCACAGGTCAGCAAGTGCGGCAGATAGGCCCGACAGAGGACCGTAGGAGAAGCTGCCTCGCTCATACAGGCGCTTTCTACTAAACGAATGGTCTGTTCTGCCCACAGAAGACGCGACTCTCGGCTCAAACGCTGACGCACAGCTGCGCTTACCAGCCGATGAAGGACTAGCGTTCCCCGGCTGTAATCAACCAGCGCAAAGCGACGCAATTCATGGATCAGCCTGAGCAGGTCGAAAGGTTCTAGCAGGAGCTGACGTAAGCCCTCTTCTAATTCGCTTCCGCCGTTCACCAGCAACTCCAGAGGAATATGATCGGGCTGAAGAAAAGAGCAGAGACGCAACAGCTCAGTAGCATGGTGACTGATACGCTCAAGACGGGAGAGACTGATATATAGCACGGCGGCAAGCGATTCGGACAGACCATCAGCGAGATGAGCAACCGGCCCGGCACCCCTCTGAAGCTCAACACTGGCCTGCTTGTAGAGATTCAAGTAACTGCTGAGGCTACATTGTTCTGTATCGATGTAGGCACCAGCCAAAACGAGTGCTAGAGGATGGGACCGCAGCGCCGCTACCAGCTCATCAGCTCGACTGGCCTCCGCAGGCGGAGCCTGCTCAAGAGTTGCCTCAACTGGCAGCACTCCAGCACTCCTCAGCAGAAGCAGAGTGGCCTCCTCGGCTTCAAGCGGCGCCAGCGTCACCTGCTGCGCCGTCGACAAAGCTAGTGGCTGACGGGCTAGTAGAATCAGGTGACCACGAGCTCCTACGGGCAGAAGATCCCGCACTACATCGGCGCTGGCAACATTGTCCAGAATGAATAACCAACCAGGCGTCTTTTCCAGCCAGCGACGAACCGCCAGAGCAACCAGATACTGATTAGGCAGCGAGCGCTCAGGCAACTCCAGCGCCTCAGCAATACGTGTCAACTCATGAATAAGGAGCTGACGACTGGCAGCATTGGCCCAGAGGACGGCTGCATACTCGTGGCCATAGCGATAGGCATATTCAAGAGCAAGCTGTGTTTTCCCGCTGCCAGCAGGTCCACTGACTACCTGTGGTGGGGTAACAGCGCTGGCCTTGTTACTGATGGGAATATCATGCAGGTAAGTGAGTAGCGAGGCTCGTCCAGAAAAGAGAGGATTGCGTCGATAAGGGACAAGCCAGGGTGAGGGCCTGGACCGCGATGGCCCTGCCATCGTGGCAGCAGCCAGCGATGCTGGCGGTGGCGGCAAGCGCATGGCAGCATCAGAGGAAGCCGCCGCACTCATAGCAGCAGCGGCAGAGAGCCAAGCACGAAGCTCCGTCACTACCTGCTCCCAGGCCGCCTCACGATCCTCCCAGGCACTAATCGCCACACCGTTTGTCGGCAGAACCGCTAAATCAGCTAGCGGCGTGTCTTCTCGCTCAGTCGGTCGCACGAGCACAGGAATGACACATGCCAGACCGGCTGCATGGCGCTGGAGGGCTACTTTCAGCTCTGGACTATAGCAGTAGGCAGAGTGTACAAAGTCAGGGCTGACGAGCAGGAGGACGAGCTGCGCTCGTTCCAGCCCCGGACTGATCTCATCGCTTCCTTGCCAGGAAAAACCCTGACCCGTAGCCCGCTCTTCCCAATCGACAATCAGACCTTGCCAGCGAAGTTGATAGAGGTGATTGATAAGTTCGTTGCGCGCGGCTTCGTCTTTGAAGGTGTAGGCCAGGAAGACCTTCACTGCCATGTTCTGGCTCCTTGCGTCTGTGTGAAACAAGGGCAGTTCCTTGCCCTACCGCCGGGAAGCCCAGGGTTCTTCACTGCCTGGTGAATAGAGAGAAAGGATGAACGCCCTTCGGACGGAATACGAAGGTAACGTGCATCTTGTCCAGTGGCTACACATCTAGTATACACTCACTAAGAGCAAGGTCGCAATAAATGAGGCGAGGAATCCAACATGCCCCTTGCTCGCTATCAGCTTCAGAGCGGATACGACCTATCTGCTTCGCTAGAGAAATTTATCTAAAAATAGTGTGATATTATATATGGAGTGATTTATGGTAAGTGCAGTTCAACGTATCGCTCATCGCGGCGGGGCGCGGCTCGCGCCCGAGAACACTCTGGCGGCCTTTCGGCAGGCGTTAGCATTACCAGTTGATGCCATTGAACTAGACGTTCAGATGAGTCGTGATGGCCATCTCATTGTCTTCCATGATGCCACTGTTGAGCGACTCACCGATGGCCGAGGGAATATTCTCGATCTGGACTTTGCCTATCTGCGCAGTCTTAACGCTGCAGCGCATTTTCCTGGTGGTTGGTCGGAGCCACAACGTATTCCGACCCTACGCGAAGCTCTCGAAGTCGTCAGAGGGCGGCGGCTCGTCTGGATCGAGATTAAACCAAGTCGGCGCGGAAGTGTCTACGGGCGCTACCCGGGTATTGGCGAGGCCGTCGTCAGCGAATTACGGCAGTGCGACATGCTTGACCAGGCCGTCATCATCTCCTTTGACTGGTATTTGCTGCCCGAGATCAAGCGCCTAGCGCCAGGGATACAGACAGGCGCTATTGTTTCCGAAGATATCTGGGACCCGCAGGCTGGCCAGGCTCTGGATACGCTGCTGGAGCAGGTACGCGAGCTAGGCTGTGACTGGCTGGATCTTGAAGAGGCCCTCTTCCTACCAGAGCTTCCGGCGCTCATTCACAGTTATGGCCTGAAATTGGGCATTTGGACTGTCAATAGCGCCGAGCGTCTCCTGAGCTTGGCTGAGGGCGGCGTCGATGCCCTGACCAGTGATCAGCCCGATCTCTTTGCGGTCTTGTCCCTAGACCGCTGACCGCCGGCTACCTCAATAAGTCAAGACCGCGTCCCTTAAGGGGGAAGCGTGTCCTTTCTCGACAGTTACTCGTTCTAGATCCAATGAGATGGTCCTTCCCCCACACGTAAAGGTACCATCAACTACTGTCAGGGAGAGACAGTATGCTATAATAGGCCGGCGCACGGAGAGCAGGCATGAGCCTAAACTCAGCGTTTGTGGAGTCCCAATAGTATGCAGCAGATGGAAATGTCATCGCTAGCCATTCCCCAGCGAGCGGACACCGCCGTTGCTACCGCTGTTGCTAAGAACGAGAGACAGCGGGTGGCGATCTCGGTCGTGATCCCGGTCATGAACGAACAGGAGAATGTCCGCCCTCTCTTCGAACGGCTGACTGCCCAGCTTGAGCAGCTCGGCCAGTCCTATGAGGTGATCTTTGTCGATGATGGCAGTACCGATAACACCTTCGCCGAGGTAAAGGCCCTGCACGATGAGCATCCCGGGATCGTGCGGGTCATTCGCTTCCGCAAAAACTTCGGCAAAACGCCAGCGCTGGTGGCGGGCTTTAGCCGCTGTCGAGGAGAGATTGTCTTTACAATGGATGGCGATCTCCAAGATGATCCTGCGGAGATTCCGCGTTTCCTGGAAAAGCTTGAGGAAGGCTATGATCTGGTCTCCGGCTGGAAGTATCCGCGCCTCGACCCTATTACCAAGACCTTCCCTTCGCGGGTCTTCAATGCTCTGGTCAGAACCCTGACCGGCGTGCCTCTACATGATATCAATAATGGTTTCAAGGCCTATAGGCGTGAAGTGATCGATGATGTCCATTTAAAACTCTATGGCGAGTTTCATCGCTTTGTCCCGGTCATGGCCCAATGGCGCGGCTACCGTGTGACGGAGATCAAGGTTCGCCATCATCCCCGTCGCTTCGGCGTTTCGAAGTTTGGGGCCCGGCGTTTCGCGCGTGGCTTGATCGATCTGCTCAACGTGCTGTTCCTGACCACTTTTCTGCGCACACCCTTGCGTTTCTTTGGACCCTTCGGTTTCTGGACGTTCGTGCTCGGGCTCCTAATCGATGCCTGGGTGGTGATTCGCAGTCGTCTGATCGAAAATCAGCCTATTCATACGCAGCCAATGCTCTTTGTTGGCATTCTATTGATGATCTTCGGGGTCCAGTTTGTGCTGGTAGGCCTGCAGAGTGAGATGATTCGTCATTATGCCTTCCAGCCAGGGGAGGAATATAGCATTAAGCAGGAAATCGATGTCCAATGAGCAGAGCGATCCTTATACGCTGGGGCAAAGTGCTGGTGCGCTTCGGTCTGCCAGTCCTCGTGTTGGCTTTCTTCGCCATCCAGGTGAAAAATAACTGGAGCGCTCTAGCCTCCCATCGTTTCGAGTGGAATCCCATCCTGCTGGGTCTGGCTTTCCTGGGCTTTGTGCTGCAAGAGCTCTCATTCGGGCTGATCTGGAAAAATGTCCTGGCTCGTCTCGGCTATCACTTACCCCTGGGTGCCAGCCTGCGCATCTATCTCGCTTCAGAGTTTGTGCGCTATATCCCTGGCAATGTCTGGCATGTGCTGACGCGCATTCTCTGGGTTGGCAAGTATGGGGTGCCGCGTTCGCTGGCCTTCACCAGCATGGTAGTGGAGCTGGTAACCAAGCTAGCTACTGGGGCCTTTGTTTTCGCTCTCAGCCTGCTATTTTGGCATGACGTCCGTGCGCTTGGCTCGTCCCAGGGCTTCTTCTTCCTGGCCTTCAGCGCCGTGGCTGTCTTGGCGGTATTGATCGGCCTGCATCCGCGGATTTTGGGGGGGCTGCTCAATCTGGCCCTACGTCTTGTGAGACGCGAGCCAGTGAGGCTGGCGCTCCGCTATCGTGATATTTTATTCGTCTCGTTCTTTTGGTGCCTGAGCTGGTTGGTGGCTGGACTGGCCTTCTATGTGCTGGTGCTGGCATTGTGGCCGGCAACGCCCTTGAGTGCGCTGCCAATCTGCGTCGGTATCTATTCACTGGGCTGGGATATCGGTTTTATCTCGTTTATTACCCCGAGTGGGCTGGGCTTCCGCGAGGGGGCCATAGCGCTGCTCTTTACCTTCTCCTTACCTGTGCTGCCGACAGCGTTGGGCTACGTAATGGCCCTGCTCTCGCGCCTGGTCTCGACCCTGGCCGAGTTGCTGTGCGTCAGCGTAGCTTACCTCGGTGGCCTGCGCCAGGTACGACAGATCCGGGCCGAGCAGGCCGCCGAACGGCGGAAAGCGCACTCTTTCAGTGAACAGTCGACAGCCTCAAGGAGCGAGGCTCGCTCACCGGCAGCGGAGGCCATTACTGCTCATGCGCTACAGACAGAGCAGGCGGAGCCTGCCCCACGGGCCACGGCCTCTGAGGCTTCGGTCGCTCCCTACGAGGGAGGGAGGGGATATGACCAATAGCTCTGCTCTGCGTAAGTGGCTGGCTGTTTGCTGGAACCGCCTCTACCTGTATCCTCCTCCTGAGCCGCTGCCACGCCGTCGCTCCTTTTGGGTTGCGATGACTGTGGTGGCAGTGGCCGCTCTGCTCTTTTCTGCTTTCTTTGTCTGGTACTTGACGACGCGCCAGGATGCTTTCCAGACTAACGCCGAGGACCTGGGAATTATGGATCAGGCAGTCTGGTCCATTGTACATGGTGCCGTCCCCCATCAAACGATCTGTAATATTG
>NZ_JADGHT010000206.1 GCF_019683755.1 Thermogemmatispora sp.
ACCCTGTCGCAGACGTTACCGCCGTTGGTCCAGGTGTCAGCTCCCTGGCCACACGTTCTGCTCTCTTCTCTTCTCATGAGGGCGTTTCCAAATCGAAGCCAATGGGGGCGTATGGCCCATTCGGGCAGAGACTAACTGTGCTCTTGTATCATCCTTACTTGCTGCCATCAGTTTGGACATGTCCTCAAGTTTTCTGTTGAGTCAAGACAGGTCTTCATCCCAGCCGCGCAAGCATTGCTCTGCGGCGGAGCCTCCGGGTGCGCGCTTGAGACGCGGGGTGGGGGCGTGGCCGCATTTCGGAGTCAATCTTCATGAAGGGGGGGCTACCACAGGACAAGGCAGGCCAGAGATCTGTGTAGCACGCTCGTGCGCGGCGCCAGGTGGCGCGGGGCTCGCGCTTTTTCAGGCTTCACAGCCAAGCTCTTGCATGGCTGCTTCTACCAGCTTTCCTACTTCTCTGGCTTGCCGATGATACGCTGGAAGATGCTCGTGAGTGAAGACCTGCAAGGCCAATGTCACGCATTGCTAGCCCTTGCGCAGAGCAGTGCATGTCGCCTGCTGGTCCCATGCTGCCAGGGCTTCCCCAAGGTCCAGATAGGTAAGTGCCAGATTGTATTGGGTTGATGCCCATTCAAACGGCATCTGCTGGTGGGTGTACACCTCCAGCGCCGCGCGGAAACAGGCCACCGCCTGCTCCTGGTTGGTCCGCAGATTACCCAGCGGGCGCAGGTTAAAAGCAATACCTATGCCAATCAGCGCGGCGGCATCTTTGCGGCGCATCAGGCTGCGCGCCAGGGTCCAGCGTTTCCACCCGCTTGACCACGTAGGGAAGGTGGGCACGCTCCCGCTCGGCCTGCGCCTCAGCCTTGCGCTTGCGCCGTGCGGCTTCTTCTGCCGTGCGGCGCTTCGTCACGTCGGTGCGAAACGTCACGAAGGTAAGCAGCCCTGCAAAGACGATGATGCCACCGGCCAACCAGGGATGGGCTAGTGCCTGGCCGGTCAGCGTCCAGGTGCGCGGGTCCGTTGCACCGCTGACGCCGGTGGTCACCAGTGCTTTAAGGAAATCTCCTATCAAAGCAAGGCCGACAAGGCCCTATACCCTACAATGATCTTCCAAACGGCCTGCTTGCCAGGCCGCCAAGGCGATTACCCAGAGGGCCGCATCCGTCGGGGCTACCCGAATGGCCACCGCCGACCAGCCAAAGACGGGAGGACGTTGTAACCGAAAAAAATGAAGGTACGTCCAAAGAAACGTTCGATGGAGGTGCGCTTGCCTGGCTCCTCGGCGGTCCAGGTGGGAGGCAGGCCATTCCGCCGTTTCTGGCGTTTGGGGTTCCACGGCAGGACGGCGCGGGTGCCCAGGACGGTGTGAATCCAGGCGATCAGTTTCAGGCCCCAGAAGCCAGCATCCAAATGGATCACGCGGGAGCGCACCTGGAAGAGGCGTACCGTCCAGGCGAGCAATGGGCGGGCCAGGGGCGCATCGTGGACATTGGCGGGTGAGGGCAGAAACAGGAGCGGCAAGCCGGTCCCACGACAGAGCAGAGTATGGACGCGGTAGCCTGACAGGAGCGGGCGGGAATGGCGGCCACCAGCTGGCCCTCCAGAGGATGACGGCCTTCCTTTGCCGTAAGAAGAGATCATCCAGTTCAGATTCAGTTTGCTGTTGTGGTTCTTTTGGGGGGTCTTTCTCGTGTTCCTGGTCTGGCTCTTCTTTGCTCCCCCACTCTGGATTGAGATCAGTGCTTCCCTCATCGCTGTGGCCCTGCTGGTGAGTGCTGCGCTCTGGAGGAATCCGGTTCCCGAGGAGAGGCTCGCTGCAGCCAGGCGGGAGATCGCTCTCTATCAGGCCAGAAGCGGCGAGTATGCCCCGCTCTCAGAAGAAGAGCGGCGGGCCTTGCTGCTGCAGCGCATCACTTGACTGATTCCCTGTCGCAGCGAGCAGCTCGCTTCGTACCACAGAGAGAGCAGCACAGTGCGATCAGAGGAGGCTGTCCCTTCCTGCTCAGGGCGAGGAAGAATCCGTAGGCTGTTCTCCTGAACAGGACTCCTGTTACTGATGACCGCTTTTGGGAGTCTATCGCTGGACACGGATCGAACGCTGCCAATAGATGCCTTGCCGCTCCGCATCTTCACCTTTACCCTGAGTCCTTATGCGTATCAGATCCATGAAGCCTATGCTGGTTCGCTGGTGCTCCTGGGGCTGGTGATTCCTGGCTTCGCTTCTGATTCGCTGGGTACTGCGCTGGCCCTTGCTAGATCAGCTCTGACGAGGCCACAAGAAAGATCCCTTCTGTTGCAACGCATGCCAGGCACGTTGCATGCGCCGCACACTTTCGTAGGAGACGCCGAACTGCGCTGCGACTTGGCGCAGGGAGACCCCTTGCTTCAGGAGGGCCAGCACATGGGGCCACTCGGAGAGAGGGATACGGAAGCGGGCAAGGCGGGCGGCATCGCTCCAGCGGTGCCTGGCAGGTGCCGGTGCAGCCTGGTCTTCCGAAGTCTCACTGCTGCAGGTCTCAATGTACTGATGGAGCCTGGATAGTGTCGACAGAGGGGTCGAATCCCGTCGGTTCCGCTTTCGGTAAAATGTCGGGGGACGCCTCCGTGACATCTTCCGATCTCGTCATGGAGGGTCCCTCCTCTGCTTTTCCTCCTCTCTCCCTCTCCACTCCCTCTCATCGTCATCGCCCTCGCTCTCCACGACCGCCGAACATCCCGCCGGAACGGTGGCCGGAGATCCGTCTGCGGGTCGCGCAGGGCCTGTCACTGCGCCAGGTCGCTGCAGAGTACCACACCTCCTATCAGACCATCTGGCGCATTGTGCACCGTCCTCTTCGGGACGGGTGAGCGCCTCTGATCCGCCTGCTGGCAGCGAGTGGTCCTTCCTGACCACCTTCCATTCCGCGTTCCCATTTCTTTCCCGTTCCCTTCCCAGGATGTTCCCCTCTCGTTCCCGCGGGGTTCCCGGGTCGCGCGGGTATGCTTGCTGTGTTGCAAATGTGCCGCGGCCTTGGGAAGGCGAAGCGCTGCCGCCGGCGCTTCCCCAGTCCCAAACCCAGAGCACACCCCCACTGAGGGCAGGAACAGGGGACGCCCATGGCTCTGTGCCTGGCCTGATCCTGACCTGGCCCGCACGGAGGGACAGCCCTCTGGAGCGCCGCCCCACACCATCCTGACCCAGGCCGCAGCGCCCTGCCTGCGCTGGTTGAGCCCCGCTCCCGCCAGGTCGGTACCCTGCTGGCTGGCTCGCTATCCAGGGATGCCAGGAACGCATCCTTTGCGCTCTCCAGACGGCTTCACCGCGGTCTAAACAGAGCGAGAGAAGAGAACGGGGGACTCGTCCCTTCCCCGCTCGCTGTCCAGAGGGAACAGGACAGCCCAGGGCCGCCGCCCTGCAGAGGGACGGACACGGTTGAACTCGTGGGATGGCAAGTCGTGCGGTGAAAGGAAGCACGAGCTGGCCTGGCAGCCACCAGCCAGCACCGCCGGAGCACCAGGAGCAGCATGCCCACGCATCGCAAGAGCCTGATCCGCGAAGCCATCGAGCGGCTCGACGGCCTGATGGCCATCGGCGAGAGCCGGCATACGGCCAAGCAGACCGCTCGTCAGCAGGGACAGCTCGCCTGGACCTGCTCCACGGGGCGCATCCACAGTTCCAAGACCCGCTCCGTCTATCAGGAGCAGGTGATCCGCTTCCTGAAGTGGGTGCGGGCCACGTCTGGGCTGCGCCGGTTGGCCGAGGTAGACGCGCACGCCGAGGAGCTGGCCACGGCCTATCTGCTGCGGGGAATAGAGACGGGCCTCTCGCCCTGGACGCTGGCGACGACCCGTTCCGCCCTGCGGCTCTTCTTTGGCGATCGGGGGCTGGCCGCCTCGGTCACACTGCCGCCCCGGCGGCGGGAGCTGATCCGGCGCTCGCGTGGCCCGGTGGCACAGGATCACGACCTGAACCCGGCCCACTGGCAGGAGCTGATCACCTTCCTGCGGGCGACCGGCTTGCGCCGGCGAGAAGTGGCGGCGCTGCGCGTGGCGGATCTCAACCTGGCGGCGGGGGTGGTGCTCGTGCGTCATGGCAAGGGAGGCCGCCCGCGGGTGGCGCCCGTGCTGCCGGGCGTGGAGGAGCTGCTGCAACGGCTGTGGGCAGGGCGCCGGCCCGAGGAGCGAGTCTTTGCACGCATCCCGTCCCATCTGGACGTGCACGCTCTGCGGCGCGAGTATGCGCAGGCGCTGTATCGGCTGCTGTCGGACCGGGAGCTGCCACCGGCTCGGGGCCGGCTGCGCCCAGCGGACGATGATCGGGCAGCCGTGGAGGCGGTGGCGTCGGCCCTCGGGCATCGTCGTGTGGAGGTGGTGCTGCGTCACTCCCTGCGCTCGCTGCCTCTGGGGATCGACTGCCGCCTCGGTGCAAGGCGACCCGACGCGCGTGTCCCAGTGGCGCAGGACTGTGCGCTGAACCCAGCCACTGGCAGGAGCTGATCCCCTGATCCTCCACCTCCAACAGCTCCCCTCCCTTGCTCCCGACCCACGACAGGGATCTCATGCCCACCCCTGCGCGCTGCCGCTCCCGAGGGACGACGTGCGTCGCTCCTCGGACTGCGGAAGCACGGCGCCGAAGTCATGAAGAAGGAGAGGTCAACGATGGCAGAACATCGGGAATATCAAGAACATCAGCTCGAACGGATTGCCACAGGATGGCGATGTAGCGTCTGCCACAAAACGTGGCAGGCAAAGCCTCGGACGGAGTGTGGGGGTCTGCGGGTGTTCGCGTACGCCCAGATTGACTGGGAGCGGCTGGCAACCGTCTCCGGCCTGCGCCGCCGGGGGTTGCGCCTGGCCCCGGGCCAGCAGCCCGCGGGCTGCTATGAGCGATCGGCGGGGCGCCCCCGGCAGGTGTTGCTCTACTGGGTCCATGAAGCAGCTTCCGCAAAGGCGCTGACGGAAGCGCAGCGGCAAGCGCTGGAACGGGCAAGGGAGGGCTGGCGCCAATGGCTCCTCTGCTCGAGCTGTGGGGAACCCATTGAGCCGAAGCGCCGCCGGCAGCGGCTCCGGCTTTGTTGGGCCTGTGAGGAAGCGCAGCGGGTGCGCCAGCAGCAGCAGGAGATACGGGCCTGGCTGCGGGAAGAGCTGGCCCGGGACATGGTTGTGCTGGACACGGAGACAACAGGCTTGCCCGAGGACCCGGGCTTTCAAGTCGTGGAGATCGCGGTGATTGATGGGAAGGGGAAGCTGCTCTTTCGTTCGCTGATCCAGCCGGATGCGCCTGTGACGCCAGGGGCGCGGGCCCGCCACGGGATCAGCGATGAGGCGCTCCAGCAGGCGCCACCCTTGACGGAGAGGTGGGGGGAGCTGTGTGCGGTCCTGGAGGGCTATGCCTCTATCTGGGCCTACCATGCGGAGTTTGATCGCCTGGCGCTGCTGGCCAGTGCCAGGCGCCACCGTCTAGAGATCCCTGGATGGCTGCGGGCGGAGAAATGGCACTGTGCGATGGAGCTGTATGCTCAATTGCAGGGGCTGGATTACTGGATGCCTCTTGAAAGGGTGTGTGCCAATGAGGGCATACCCGCGGGAGCGGGCTGGCATTCCGCGGAGCCGGACGCGCGGGCCGTGCTTGGGCTATTGCGGATGCTGGCCGGCGTCCCTGGGTTGGAGGAGGAGAAGACATGAGAGTGCCTTTCTTTTCTTTCAATATCCTCATGCGGATCGACACTAGCCACCTTGCGGCTTCTGGAGCAGTGTCAAAATCTGCCCCATCTGCTGCTTCGTTCAAAAGGAACCCGACACCCAACAAAAAAGGCGCCGATCCGGCGCCGCAATCAGGAGCTGGCCCTGGCCTGCAGAGGGCGAGGGCCAGGCCTCTACTCGTATTCAATCCCCATCTTCTGCATCATCTTGCGCTGGAAGGTGTTGAGCAAAGAGATGCTCTGCTGCTGCTCGTTGAGCCGCGCCTCCAGCGCACTGAGCCGCTGCTCGAAGCCGGCCATCCGGTTCTCGAAGCCGGCCATCCGGTTCTCGAAGCCGGCCATCCGGTTCTCAAACGTATTCATACGGATCTCCACCGCGTTGAGGCGGTGGCCCTGATCCCGCACCTCGGCGACCAACTGCTGCAACAGGCCGATGATATCCGTGAGCTGCCCGCTCACCTTCGTCTCAAAGGCGGCAAAGCGCTGCTCCAGTGATCCATGCTCCATCACGGTCTTCCTTTCTCCTGCTGGCCTCCTGCAGGTGCCATCTGGCAACCAGGCTTCTACTCGTATTCAATCCCCATCTTCTGCATCATCTTGCGCTGGAAGGTGTTGAGCAAAGAGATGCTCTGCTGCTGCTCGTTGAGCCGCGCCTCCACTGTCGTCACCCGGGCTTCCAGTGCCCCGAGCCGGTGGCCCTGATCCCGCACCTCGGCGACCAACTGCTGCAACAGGCCGATGATATCCGTGAGCTGCCCGCTCACCTTCGTCTCAAAGGCGGCAAAGCGCTGCTCCAGTGATCCGTTCTCCATTGGACGCTCTCCTCCTGAGAAGGCGCATGGCTGCGTTCTGACTCCCCTGTTGCCTCTACCTTACCATCCCGAGCCATCGCCGTCAACCCTTCCCGAGGCAAGGTGCTCCCTCTTGCTGCCGCTGGTGCCGCTGCTGCCGTTCGCTTCGAGCATCTCGGGACCCGGCTTCCCACGCAGCGATACTCGAAGGGCCTCGCCAGCCGCCGCAGGGCCACAGGGGCTGGCATCATGATCGCGCAACAGCGGTCACCGCTGACCGCTGTTGTGGGATGCTCGAAACGGGTTGACGGACGCCGCTCCTGATGCTACCCTAGAGAGGAAGCCGTCAGAACGTCGCCTAAGCTCGCTGAGGGATTGAAACACAAGAAGATCTGGACAGCGATCTCCGTCGAGCTGTCGTCGGAACGCTGCTCTAGCCCGCTCAGGGATTGAAACCGGCTCTACTCTTGGTGATCTGTCCTCCTGCCAGAAGTCTTTTGCCACTCGAGGAGGGCATTTCGATAACTATCCATCAAAGGAGCTCCAGACTCCTTTGTTGACAAGACGAACAGCCGGGTATCTTGGCGATCAAAGATAATCTCGTGGAACCCAAAATGCTGCAGCAATTTGATCCCTGCCCGCGTGGCCCCGACAGCAAGAATACGATCGATAAAAATTCCCCTGAGACCTAACCCAATGATAAAGGAAGCGAAGCGGCTGATAAGCTTCGCTCCATAGCGATGACGGAGAGAAACCGGCAAGGTTGGGGAGATACCTATTTCCATCAGATAAAGATCAATGTGCTTTCCTGGGGTATACTCCTCTACATCACTGGCATCAAGATTAACATCGCCCAGGACGAAAGAGATGTCCTCCCTCAGAGCTGCCCATAGACGCGGGGAGCCAGGAACAACCGGGAGAACCGAAACAATGCCGATGATGTCGCCTCCCCTATCTAACACATGAATGACCTCTGGATTTTTTTCCAACCATTGGCTCCACTTTCTCAGGAGGACCTCGTCAGAGGCTGGCCGCTGAGCATCAGGGAAAAGAAGTCTATTCAACCGGATACAGGCCAGGAGATCTTCAGGACGAGCCTGACGGAAATGAGCAGGCTCCTCCTCCTCCTCCTCCAGACTAAGAAAGGCCGAAAGTTCAGCCGCGAGCCGTTCCACGTCGCTCCTTCGGTAAAATCCATGATGACGGCCAGGGGGAAGCAGATACTGGATGCGGCCCTGTTCGACATATCGCCTAATCATCGCGCTGCTAAGATTTAGGAGTTTTTCTGCTTCCCGGAGCGAGATATAGCCTTTCGGCGGCTTCATTCTTGGCATGCTGATCTGTCTCCTCTCTGTTTCTCTTCTAATTGTATCAATTCTTACAAACCTTAGCAAGATAGCTTGACTTTCAGAGGGGCAGATGTTATAATTGAAACGTTAGTAACGATTGCTATATTACTTCGACATTACAAAGAGGCGCCCCCTTGGGCGCGGTCCTGCATGGCAGGTTCCGATCTCACGAACCCTGACAACCGAATACAGCATCGTACCAGCCGGGAGGTCGGCGCCCGCGGCCAAAGAGAAAGGGAGGAGGAGGCAGCCCGCGAATGGGCCGCTGCGGGCGGGCCTGCTGCTCAATCCCCCGATGAAGGGAGAGGCAGCAGCCGCAGCGGAGGCGTTCGGTCAGTAGCCTGGCGTTCTTTCCCCGATGATTAGCGAACAACAGGGATATTCAAATCCTCATAGGAAATCTCGCGTCCGAGGTATTTCCCCAGGATATTGCAAGCTCGCTGCGCGAGGGGAGCACGTACCCGGAGACCCTTCTCGATTTTTTCGATAGTCGCTCGACTCACCCTGGCTTCCGCAGCAAGTTGGCTAATTGTCAGCCCGGCTTTATTTCGTAATCTCTCAAATTCGGTCATATGTATCCTCACCCCATGCTCATGATAGCATAGGATTGCAAAATTTTTAATCCTCTGGCAAAAATCGGCCCATCTTCCCCTTGACAAAGA
>NZ_JADGHT010000207.1 GCF_019683755.1 Thermogemmatispora sp.
ATACGCACTCCCGAGAGGATCGTTACTTGTGGCCCGATTTCCCACCCCAGGACAGCCCTATACCAGGCGTAACGCAGTGTGTAGGAAGGAATATAGTTAACAAACTGATTAGTGAGATATTTAATCAGCTCTCGAAGCGCGTTTCTCATCTCAGCACCTCCGGCAGCTCTGCAAGGAAGAGGAGCTAGCCGCTTACAGAGCGAGAGCGAGTAGCGAGACGCACTCGTGATCTCACTGTAGCAGAAGCATCACCCACACCACTTTACTCAAAGCTCACCAGATCTTGGCGGCAGTGAATCAGAACAAGGTGATGTCTATCAGATCTACCACTGGACACGAGCAGTCCTCCATACCCCAGTCGGCAGATGACAGGCCCGCGGTATGGATCAGCAACCAGTGCCTACGAGTCAACTGATTCAAGCAACTGGAGCAAAGGGCATAGCACTCCACCTTGTCTCAAGCGGCACTGCTTGCCTGAGGTACTCTTCCCCGCTTGGCCCTCCTCAGTCTATCTCGAGTTGTAGCACGCCTTTGTAGCGACAGGATTGCGAAGATGGTAAAGAACACGTCGCTTTCTCAGGGCAGGGTGAATGCCCCGTACCCAAGGAAATTACCAGCCTTCTAGCAGTCAACCGGTAGAGTGATGTGCACACTCTCCCCCCTGTAGCAACGCCATCTTCACAGATATGAACACCTCTTTACTATGGAGCCAGTAGTACCCTTGTAGCAGATCACATGCCGGCAGAAAGAACGAGAGGTTACGGAACGCGAAGCGAAGGAGGTCTGTTCTTGTGGGGCGTGTACTTGAAGTCATCTTCCGCCGCCCTTTGCAGCTTGCCTTACTGTTTGTCATGTTCCCAGTAGTGGCGATGGCGGTGGTACTGGTTCTTCCTCCCTCATATGAGACAACGGCTTCGCTCTGGGCTTTGCGACGTTATGAGGTGATCGGGGCCACTGGACCTGAGACGAATCTCCAGGCCACGCCGGCAGAGACCCAGGCCACTGCTCTGAGTGAGCTGCTGCAAAGTCGTAGCTTTGCCTTGAAAGTGGCATCAGAGGCACAGCTCGCCGCAACGTTGGATGAGCATACCCGGTCTAACCCCCTCCTGCGTGACGATGCCCTTTTTACAGAGATCTCTAAGCACGTGCTAGTACGCGCGGTGGGCTACAATCTATTCACTATCACTTATGAGAATCGTAGCGCTCAAGTTGCGCAGCAGGTAGTACAGTCTATTATTGACAACTATAGTCAACAGAGCCAGCAGTTTAGCGTTGCGGAAGCACAATATCTCCTCCAAAGCTATCAGGGTCAACTGGCCAAGGCTCAGCAGGATGCAGCGAATGCCGCGGCTGCTGAGGCTCGCTATCTGAGTACTCACCCAGATTTAGCCCACCAGGTATTAGTTTCCGGCCCTGATTATGCTGCGGCCTTGGATCCTACTTACAGCCTGCTCCATAGCCAGACGAAGCAGGCTCAGGCCACAGTGGAAAATTTGCAGTCGCTTATTGCTAGCTTGAAGCAGGAAATTAGCTCTCAGGGTAGCGGGGTCAATACCCTTTTCAAGATCATTGATTCTCCTGCTGTGGGCACGCAGCCCGTTCCTCGTACAAAATCCCTTCTAATCGGCGGTGGCATCGGGCTAGCCGTGGCGCTGTTTAGCTGCTCCGCTCTGGTAATCATGCAGGTCCGCCGTCAGCGTGCAATCTACACGCCTCTCGATTTAGAGAAGATCACAACGCTTCCAGTGCTGGCTCAGCTTCCACGCCTGAAAAGGGAGGGCGTTGCCGCCCTGTTGCCCTCGGCGACCACTGACGGGCTGTTATCCAGCAGAGAGGGTCTTCCTAGCAACTAGAGGAGAGCGCTTATGGCAGAACATGATCGGCTCAATAGCAACAATAAGAAAAGCTCCAGCTCTCACGACCCGGACAACGATACGGTGAAGCTTCCAGCTCTCCACCCTCAGACAGCAGCCGTGGTGCCATCCGCAAAAGCGGAGGTCCAGGTGGCTGAACAGATGAAGCTATCACAGCAAGATGCTGAGGAGCATATAGAGACGATTAGTACGGTCCAGATGCCGGACACACCAGTACCAGCTAGCAGGGTGGAGCCAAACCGCGCTCCTGCTTCGGCCAGCAGCCGTCAGGCCCGCGAGCTGCTCAATGCCCAGACCGTGCGCGAGCGCTGCCGTCAGTTGTGCGCCTCTGTCTTCTTCCGAGAGCGCTCAACGATTCGCAGCCTTGGTTTTACCAGCGCTATTGCTGGAGAAGGGAAGACGCTCCTGGCCCTGACCACTGCCAGCGTGCTAGCTAGCGATAGCGGGCGCCCCGTGACCTTGCTCGAATGCACTTGGGAACGTCCGCGGCTGCAGGCATTGTTTGATCTGCCGCGCCGACAGGGCCTGGCTGAATGGCTGCGTGGCGAGTGCTCCGAAGAGGCGATTCGCCACCGCGTCGCGCCCAATTTGACGGTGATTCCTGCCGGCGATGCCGCAGGACAGGCGATGCGCTGGGTCCGCCAGCTTATTGAAGGCCAACTCGTCGCCCGCCTGTCCTCCCCCGAGGAGTTGTTCATTTTGGATCTGCCTCCTCTCGTGCCTACAGGCTACGGGGCTTTGGCCGCTAGTCTGGCCGATGCCCTGATCCTGGTCGTGCACGCCGGCGTCACCTCAGACGTGCTTGTGAGCGAGGCCTGCGCTCAGTTAAAGGACCTCCCAGTCCAGGGTATCCTGCTGAACCAGATCGAGAGCCGTATTCCACGCTGGATACGCCAGATGCTGTGAGGGATAGCTTGCAGAGAGAGCCAGCCCTATGAAAGTGATCCTTCTTCTGCTCAGCTTCTTTATCTCTATGGCGCTCTTTAGCAGACGATACAGCGCGACAACGCGAGTGATCATGCTCTTGGTCGTCGCCTTGCTGGTCACCTATGGCACTTTCTTCTGAAGGCAAAGACCTCGTCGGTCGTGGCCCGAGGATCAGGTGTCTGCTCATTGTACTGTCTTTGCTGCCAGATAGTGAAAGCCTATGTCTTCTTTACCAGAGTCACCACCACAGTCAAGACGGCGCTACCGCGCTTACCCCGATGAGCTAGCGACCCCGCCCCCAGCCAAGGGTATCCTTCCCTTGTGGATTGCCCTTATGCTGGGCCTGGCTCTGCTTCCTTTGCTGATCTTGGCCGGAGTCTCCATTGGCTTCAGTATCGTCGTCGCTCTGCTCACTACTTTCGCCGCTAGCTTGCTGATTATGCGCTGGCCTGTCTGCGGCCTCTTCCTCTGCTTGGCCTGCGTTCTACTCGTTGAGCAGAATCCCTTGCAGATCCATATCGGCACCGATCAGTTGAACATTTTTTATTGGCCACCGAATATGGCCGGGATGATTGAGCGCCCCATTGGTTTTCTGATGCTCTTCACCCTCTTTATGGCCATCTGCCACCGGCTGGCCAAGCGCTACCCGCTCCTGGAGGGAGGCCCCCTGATCTGGCCTTTTCTCGCTTTCCTGATCTGTGTGGCTATAGGCGTCATACATGGCCTGGCTACCGGCGGCGATCTGAAAATCACAGTTTTAGAAGTGCGACCTCTCTGGTATCTGTTCCTTGCTTACTTGCTGGCATATAATCTGATCTCCCAACTACGGCATGTCCGCCTCTTTTTCTGGTTCGCGATCTTTGGTGCTGCCTTCAAAGGCCTGCAAGGCTGCTATATCTATTTCTTCGTGCTGCATGGCGATCTGACTAACCAGAATGAGATTATGTCGCATGAGGAGTCTTTCTTCTTCGTATCGATTCTATTAATAATTATCCTCTTCTGTATGCTTTACCGCTACCGGCCACAGCTGTATGCAGCCCTGGCGGTGCTTCCTCCGGTACTAATCGCCTTGATCGCTAATAAGCGACGGGCTGATTATATTGCTTTGATCGTGGGAGTGGCTGTGGCCTGGGCCTTTGTTTTCTACCTCAAGCCACACTTGCGTAAGCCTTTGCTAGCTGGTCTAGTGATCTGTTCTAGCCTGGGCATCGGCTATGTTCTCGCCTTCGCTCACGGTACAGGCAGCCTGGCTGAGCCTGCTCGTGCTATCGTCTCGGTTATCGATCCGTCAGCTTCAGATGCACGCGATCAGGCGTCAAACGCTTATCGCAATGCTGAAAATTATGATCTGAAGTATACGGTACAACAGAATCCTCTGCTGGGTTTGGGCTTTGGAAAGCAGTTCCTGCAGCCAGAGCCGCTGCCAGTCCTGGCTAATGATGATCCTGACTTCGGAGGCAATCCTTATCTGTATGTGCCTCACAACACTATCTACTGGATCTGGATGCGGCTCGGACCAGCAGGGTACATTGCTTTCTGGTTCCTACTAGGCGCGCTGATTGTGCGCGGCGGTCTGATCACGCGTCGGCTCCAGGAACCATATCTGCGCCTGGTCGCTGTCTATGTGATTGCGATCACTTGCATGGAGGTAATGGTAGCTTATGCGGACTATCAGCTATTCTTCTATCGCAATGTGATTTATCTGGGCTTGCTGGCAGGCTTGTTGATGCGTCTACCCGCACTAGAGCCAAAGCCTCCCCAGCAGATCGCTCCGGCCAGAATTCTCTCTTCCTCTCAGCCACGACCAGCTCTGAGCGAGGTCAGTATAATATGATGTCCTTTGCTGTTCTCTCCCCTTTGCTGCTGTCGACTCTGCTGCTGGCAGAGCTACTACTGGCCCTGCCTGTCAGTTACCTGGCCGTGGTAACGGTGGCAGCCTTGTTGACCCGCTTCTCTCGCCAGGCCGCCGCTTTTCCCACGGCGGAGCCTGGCGTCTCTAAGCCATTGCGCTTCGTGGTATTGATCCCTGCGCACAATGAGGAAACGGTTATCGGCACTCTTCTGGCAAGTTTGGAGCAGCTTACGTATCCACGCGGCTACTATGACGTCTATGTGATCGCCGATAATTGTGATGATGGCACGGCAAGCTTGGTTCGCTCCAGGGGCTGGGCTACGGTCTATGAGCGCCACGATCTTCAGCGACGTGGTAAGGGCTACGCCTTGAATTGGGCTCTGGCACGGCTGGCTGAAGATGGCGTTAGGTATGATGCCTGCGTGTTCCTGGATGCGGATGCCGTGGTTGAGCCTTCTTTTCTGCACGCTCTAGAGCAGGCTTTGAAAGCTGGACAGGCTCGCGGCGAGGATTTACAGGCTCTACAGGCTTGCAATACGGTGCTCAATGCCTCGGCTTCTCCAGGTACCGCGCTGCGCTGGCTGGCTCTTTCCTTAATGAACCATGTCCGTCCCCTCGGACGAACCAGGCTGGGAGCTTCGGCGACTTTGACAGGCAATGGGATGTGTTTGACTCGCACTCTGTTGGAACGCTATCCCTGGGAGGCTTTCTCTCGCGGTGAGGATTACGAGTATTATCTCCAGCTTGTGGAACAGGGGATCTGTGTTCGCTACGTGCCTGGGGCCGTGGTTCGCTCACAGATGCCGGTCCGCTTCGCTCAGATGCGCTCGCAAGATCTGCGCTGGGAGGCCGCGGAACCAGATATGCCCGCGGCGAGACGCGCTTTCCGCTTGCTACGCGCCGGTCTGCAAACGGGTGATTGGCGGCGTTTGGAGGCTGTGGCAGAGCTGCTGACACCTCCTCTCTCCGTATTGCTAGTCTGGGCGGCTCTTGTGCTCCTCACTAGTCTCATTCTTGGCTGGTCACCTGCCATCTTCTTAGCCCTGTGCCTGACGCTCGGGCTGAGCCTCTATGTGCTCTCTCCTCTTCTTCTCTTAGAGATCCCATCCGGTATCTATAAGGCTTTCTTCCTCGCCCCGGCCTTTGTGCTCTGGAAACTCTGGGTCTATCTAGTATTGCGTCAGAGCCGGGCGCAGAAAAGAGACTGGGTGAGAACTGATCGCACACCTGCTTAAAGAAAGAAGACCTTGGTTCGGCTTGAAAGGGGATATTGGGATGACGCCGTTACGCATTGTCCATATTAGCTACGACTGGTATCGCTTTGATCCCCTGGTGCGTCGCTTGGCGGAAGCCGCTCGCGCCAGAGGCCATCTGGTCGATGTCATTTGTCTGCGTCATGGCGCGGAACCTCCCTACGAGGAATGTAATGGTGTGTCTGTCTACCGCGTCCCCCTGGATCGTGGCTTCGGTCAGCCTCTCCCTGTAACTGTGCTGGGCTGGCTCAGGTTTTTGCTTCTCGCCGCCTGGATGGTGACACGCCTCCATTTTCGCAAGCGCTATGACGTGGTTCAGGTGCACAATATGCCAGACTTTTTGGTCTTTGCAGCGCTTGTTCCTCGCCTCTTCGGGGCCCGGGTCATTTTGGAGGTACAAGATGCCTCTCCAGAATTGATGGCGGTGAAGGTTCGCGGGCGTCTGCGCCGCCTGGCTAAAACCCTGGCTATCTTGCAGGAACGCCTGTCTACGCTGTTTGCAGACCATGTGATTACTGTGGGCTGGCCTTTCGAGGAGGTGCTGCTCCGACGCGGCGTTCCCCGCCACAAGCTGTCGGTCATTTTGAACAGTCCCGACCCACGCTATTTTCCTCCCTCCAGGCGTGCTCGCTTCCCTGCTACCGAGGAGGACGGCGATTTCATCCTGATGTATCACGGGACGATGGCAGAGCGACATGGCCTGGATATAGCACTGCGCGCCCTGGCCTTGGCCTTACCTGCCGCCCCACGGCTTCGTCTCGACCTCCTCGGACGTGGAGAGCAGATTCCTTTCTTGCGCTCACTAGCCGAGGAGCTGGGGATCAGCGATCGCGTTACTTTCCGTGAGACATGTACCGTTGATAAAGTGGCCGATTTCATCGCTCACGGCGATGTCGGCATTATTCCTTATCGCTGCGACGGCTTTATGGATCTCTTGCTCCCTACAAAGGCTTACGAGTTCGCCTGGCTTCATCGCCCGATCATCGCCGCGGATACAAAGGCGATCCGCTCGATGTTCCGCCCCGAATCGGTCATGCTCTGTGAGCCTGAGAACCCTCTTAGCTTCGCAGCGGCTTTTGTCACTCTCTATCATCACCCCGAGAAACGCGCTCAGTTAATTGAGAATGCCGCTCAAGACTTCGAACCGTTCCGCTGGGAATCGATGAGTGAACGCTATAACGAGCTGCTAGAGAGACTTTGTGGCCATCCTCGCTCGACAGCAGCGGTGGCGATCTCACAGCAGATCGGTAGCCATAGGCCACGGTCATAATACTGTTATATGATCTTCATATACACTACAGCAGCATAAGCAGCAAAATATCTATATAAAGGCGATAGAATGGGACGGCACCAATACTTGGGGATCAGGAGACTAAGGCTACGCATAGCTCGCTTGGGCCTCAAGATGCCCAGGAAGACAATGCTTTGCCTCTCGATCCTGCGATCTACGATGGCATCGTTCGGCCTTCTTGCTTGCCTGCTGTCGATCCATCTGTACTCACCCTGCTGGCCGATCAAGAAAGCTGCTCACTTCCCTCTCCCGGGTTGCCAGGGTCCAAGCGCTTCTTACAGAACGCCGGACCAGAACAAAGCGGTGTGAGCGAGCTGAGACAGAAAGAAAGAGGAAGGGCATCCCTGCCCTTGACAAATGGAAGGGAGACGAAGTCATCGGAGAGATGAAAGCTATTTCAGGCGAGCAGATGGGGAATGCCTATGCAGCATAGAGCGATGCGACCCGGATGACCAGAACGCTCAAGTTCACTCAGGCGCCACCACGCCCACTCAGCATCACCAGGGGGGTCAAAGCAATGAGCTTGAGGTCCTCGCGAAGGGATTGACTTTGCAGATACGCAATATCCATCTCTACCATCGTCTTGAAATCGACCTTACTGCGTCCATAGACTTGCCAGTAGCCGGTCAGACCAGGCTTGCCTGCCAGGCGTAGCCAATCTCGCGCGCTGTAATGCTCCACCTCATAGGGCAGAGGGGGACGCGGCCCGACCAATGACATGTCGCCACGCAGCACATTAAAGAACTGGGGTAACTCATCCAGACTGGTGCGGCGAAGCAGGCGCCCGATCCTTGTAACGCGCGGATCATTCTGCAATTTGTATGGATTGGCTCCATTGTGATCATCACTGAGCCGATCACCGTTCATGTAACGTTTGATAGCTTCGCGATGTAGCCGATCATCGCTCTCAGCATACATTGAGCGGAACTTTAAGAGAGTAAACTCCTTGCCCTTCAAGCCCAGGCGTTGCTGACGGAAGAGCACTGGCCCTTTAGAGTCGAGGCGGATCAAGATAGCTATCACAGCCATCGTCACCAGCAGCAGAGGCAACAATACCACGGTGATAGAGACATCGATCAGCCGTTTGAGACGCAGGTAGCCAGGGTCAATGGAGATTTCTAGACGAGACTCAGAGAGAACCGCCATAGAGCTTCCTTCCTCCACAGGAGAGACAAACAGTATGTGGATCATTGCAGTCACATACTGGCCTACACTCTGTTTAAGAGGATAGCGATCTGAGGTAGCGAAC
>NZ_JADGHT010000208.1 GCF_019683755.1 Thermogemmatispora sp.
TTCTAAGGCTTAGGCAAGCAGCCGCGCCACGTAAATGTAAATACTCTCTTATTCTATTGTACTGATTCGCAAACATATAAATATGCAAAAGCAGTATTAAAAGAGAGAAGTGAACATAGCGAGAGAAAAGCAGGGCATCGTCTACCTGTTGAGTGGGCGAGGACCGCTGAGCCAGGAGGCTTGACAGAGGCGAGCGATGGGGGTACTCTTTTGGGTATTCCCTCACCCTTCAGGGCCGAGTTAGCCCAGGCAGAGAGGCAGGCCCAGACGCCATTGCTTGGGCGCGCTGAATGAGTTGGCCGGGCTGAGTGAGCGTCTTGCTGCCTCATGGGGGCTGGTCAGGCTGAACAGTCTCCCTGTGCTGCAGACGAGGTGCGCACGGGGGAGAGGTTGTTCGCCTTCTTCAAAAAAGGCGAACGAGAAAAGAAGAGGGAGCGAAACGCGCATGACAGACGGAGCGAGCAGCGATGAAACCACCACGCTTTCAATACTGCGCGCCGCGTCTCCTGGATGACGCACTGGATCTACTGGATCGTTATGCTGAAGAGGCTAAGATTCTGGCGGGCGGTCAGAGCCTGATGCCGCTCCTGAATATGCGTTTGGCCAGGCCGGCCTATCTTCTCGACATAAACCGTCTCTCAGAGCTGCATTACATTGAAGAAGAGGCGGACTATCTAGCCATTGGCGCGGTGACACGCCAGCGGCAGGTTGAGCGCTCGCCTGCTGTGCAGCAGAGACACCCGCTCCTGGTTGAGGTCATTCGCCATATTGGCCACTTCCAGATTCGCAATCGTGGCACCGTGGCGGGAAGCATTGCCCATGCTGATCCAGCGGCAGAGCTGCCTGCCCTACTACGTTGCCTGGATGGCACAGTCGTTGCGCAGAGTGCCCGTAGTGAGCGGCTGCTGCCGGCAGCGGATTTCTTCCAAGGCTATCTGACCACCGAGCTGCGGCCTGATGAGATGGTGACAGAGGTGCGTATTCCCTGGCTTCCCCCGGCTGCTGGCTGGGCCTTTGCTGAGTTCGCACGTCGCTCTGGCGATTATGCCCTTGCGGGCGCGATTGTCGTGCTGACTGCCGGGCCTGATGGACGCTGCAGCTCGGCTCGCCTCAGTTACCTGGGCATAGCGCCGGTGCCACAGCGAGCCTCCGCGGTGGAGGCATTGCTGATTGGCAGCAGGCTAGAGCCTGCAACGCTGGAGGAGGCAGCGGAGGCGGCGCGCAGCCTGGTTAGCGAAGAGATGCAGGATATCCATGCTACCGCCGAGTATCGCCGCGAGCTGGTTGCGGAACTGACACGCCGCTTACTGCCGCTAGCCTGGTCGCGTTGCTCCTCGACTCACTCTGGATCTGCCTGATGTCTAGGTGCGTCGCTGGTCTGCTTTCGCAGGCATATTCACTGTCACGCCACAGCTTAGCACATCACCAGCTCTCAGGCCCCATCAAGGGGCCGTTCCTCATTCTTGTTGCCTGCAAGCATCAGCGGTCAGTGAATCATCAGCAGGGACGGCAAATTGCTAGCTAGCTCGTCTCGCGAGCGCCCGTGCGCAGCCTGCGCAAGAGCAAGCCTAGCAGTCTTAGAAACAGCAAGCTAACAGGGCAGCGAGCTAGCTGGCCGTTTGCCTGCTCCGGCTGCCATTGGCATTACAAGCTCAGTAGCGGCTGCTGGCGGGCAGCCGAGCTAGCAACGAGAAAGGGGTTGTTGCCTAATGTATGCCTTCGAAGAGCCTGGGTCTCCTCCGCAGTTCTGCGAGGAGTATGATCTGACAGTGACGGTCAATGGCCGTCTCTATCAGCGTCGTGTGCCGGTGCGCATGCTCTTGTCGGATTTCCTGCGCCATGAGCTGCAGTTAACGGGCACGCATGTCGGCTGCGAGCATGGCGTCTGTGGCTGCTGCACGGTCTTGCTCAACGGGGAGGCCGTGCGCTCGTGCCTGCTGCTGGCTGTTCAGGTCGATAACATGGCTCTGACAACCATCGAAGGGCTGGCAGGCAGCTCCGAGGAACTCCATCCGATTCAGCGCGCTTTCCAGGAGAAGCACGCGCTACAGTGTGGCTTCTGTACCCCTGGCTTCATCATGTCGGTCCATGCCTTCCTACACGAGAATCCTGAGCCGGATGAGCAGCAAATCCGCCAGGGATTGGCGGGGAATCTCTGCCGTTGTACTGGCTATCACAACATTGTCGAGGCGGTCAAGCTAGCCGCCCACTACCTGCGCAGCTCACAGTCTCAGAGGGAGGAGGCCTAGGCGCCCATGACAACACGCTGGTTTGGTGCTCCAGTTCAGCGCTCCGAGGACCCGCGCTTATTGCGTGGTCGGGGGACATATGTGGATGACATCAATTTGCCCGAGATGTTGCACGCTGCCGTCTTGCGCAGCCCCTATGCCCACGCTCGCATCAAGAGGATTGACGCCTCAGCAGCTCGTGCCCTTCCCGGCGTCCATCTAGTATTGACGGCAACAGACCTGGGTGAGCTGTTGGAGCCGTCGCCGCTGCTCGTACCTCATCCGGCGCTGACGCAGCCACGGACACAACTGCCCTTGGCACGTGACGAGGTCCACTATGCTGGGGCCGCTGTGGCGTTTGTGGTGGCCGAAGATCGCTATCTGGCCGAGGATGCACTTGAGCTGATCGACGTGGACTATGAGCCGCTGCCAGTGGTGGCCAGCCTGGAGCAGGCGGCGGCAGAGGGAGCGCCTCTGGTGCATGCCGATGTCCCTGGCAATGTTGCAGCCCATTTGGTGCAGCGCGTGGGCGACCCCGAGGGGGTCATTGCCTCGGCTCCCCATGTGTTACGTGAGCGCTTCGTCATGGAACGTGGCTCGGCTATGCCGATGGAGGGCCGTGGCGTGGTAGCGCGCTGGGACGCGCATGAGGGAATGCTGACCTGCTGGATGTCAACGCAGGGGCCGATTCCGATCCGCAATGGCCTGGCCGCTATGTTCCACTTGCCAGAGCACAAAGTGCGCGTGGTGGCTCCCGATGTGGGTGGCGGCTTCGGCACGAAGATCATGATGTTCTATCCCGAGGAGATCCTTACCCCCCTCGCTGCCCTCCGGCTGGGACGCCCCGTGAAGTGGATCGAGGATCGGGCAGAGCATTTTGTTTCGGCCAATCAAGAGCGCGGCCAGATTCATGATGTAGAATATGCCTTCGATGATCAGGGGATTTTGCTGGCAGTCCGAGATATCTTCTTGCACGATACTGGGGCCTACACCCCCTATGGTATCATCGTCCCAATTATTACAGCTTGCACACTGCCAGGTCCCTATCGCCTAAGACATTACTATAGTGAGTTCACAGTTCTCTACACTAACAAAGTGCCAGTCAGTCCCTACCGTGGCGCGGGCCGTCCCCATGCAGTCTTTGTGATGGAGCGCATCATGGACCGCATTGCGGCAGAGCTGGGGCTTGATCCGCTGGAGGTACGCAGCCGCAATTTTATTCGACCGGATGAGTTTCCCTGGGACGTTGGTCTGGTCTATCAGGACGGTGGGCCAACCATCTACGACAGCGGCAACTATCAGGCGGGCCTGGAGCGCCTCAAGGAAGCGCTTGGATACGAGCAGTTTCGCGCGGAGCAGCGGCGAGCGCGGGAGCAGGGGCGCTATCTGGGCGTGGGCGTGGCCTGCTATGTTGAAGGAACTGGCATCGGTCCCTACGAGGGAGCTCAGGTGCGAGTGGAGTCAGATGGACGCGTCTATGTCTCGACAGGTGTGACAACCCAGGGCCAGGCTCACCAGACGACTTTCGCGCAGATTGTGGCTGATCAACTGGGAATTGACCCGCGGGATGTGCTGGTGACCACCGGTGACTCACAGGCCTTCTACTGGGGCGTTGGCACCTTCGCCAGTCGCGCCGCTACCGTTGCTGGTTCGGCCATCCACCTGGCAGCGGTTAAGGTACGTCAGAAGGCTAAACAGGTGGCGGCAGACCTCTTTGAGGCCTCGCCGGACGATATTGAGCTAGCGGATGGCAAGGTCTTTGTCCGCGATGCGCCTCAACGGGCTTTGACGCTTGGTCAGGTGGCCATCGCCGCCAATCCCCTGCGCTATTCCTATGGAGAGAATGCACGCAAGTTAATGCAGATGCAGTTGGCAGGGCCACGCCCCGGCCCGGCTCTTCCGGAGGAACGCGGCGGACCAGGGTTAGAGGCCACAGCGTTCTATAGTCCCCCGCGCGGTACCTTCGCCAGTGGCGCCCACGGGGCCATTGTGGAGGTTGATCCTCGCACCGGGATGGTGACGATCCTGAAGTATGTGGCAGTCCACGATTGCGGACGGGTGATTAACCCGCTGGTGGTTGAGGGGCAAGTCCACGGCGGAGTCGCCCAGGGTATCGGTGGAGCTTTCTATGAACGTCTCGTCTTCAATGAGGAGGGGCAGTTGCTCAATGGCAGCTTCATGGACTATCTGCTGCCCACGGTTGAGGAGATTCCTCCTCTTCAGGTTGAGCACATAGAGACTCCCTCGCCCCTCAATCCGTTGGGAGTCAAAGGGGCAGGTGAGGCCGGCACCATTCCAGTGGCAGCCCTTTTTGCTGCGGCCCTCGATGACGCCCTGGCCCCCTTCGGCCTGCGCATCCGCGAGATGCCACTTGACCCGTGTCGCCTGCATAAGCTACTCAAAGAACTTCAGTCCACTCAAAGAGCATGAACCGTTTGACATTCTGCGATTTGTGAGAAATTACTGGTAGACATTCAGGCGGCGATATGCGATACTCAACCTGGCTAGCCATCTGTGTGAGCCGAGTATGCCAAGAAGCGTGGAGGGTCCTGTCACATGTCCTCAATATATCCTCCCTATGAGGGTGGGGCCGCAGGTCAGTTCTGCCAGCGCTGCAGAATGCCGCTGGCGCCAAACGAAGTCTACTGCAGTAACTGTGGATACTATAATGCACCGGCGAGCAGTCAGCCGACGTCATCGAATCCGGGCATGCCCTGGGGAGGAGGCGTGGGAGGATATCCCCCGACAACCTATGGTCAGCCGTACTCAGGAGGAGGGATATCCTCGCAGTGGGGTCAGTCGGCGACTCCGGCTCCGACCCCTCCGCCACCATCGTCCCCTGGCTACTATGGTGGTCCGCCATCCTCAACGCCGCCACCGCCAGCCTATAGCTATCCTGAGCAGGGAGGAGGCTCCTATGCTCCGCCGGCTCCTGGCGGTTATCCTCCCCAGGTCGGTGGCTATCAGGTACCACCGCTGCCGTCGACTCAGCCCCAACCGCCTGAGCGACCGCGCGGCAGGCCCAATTTCGGCCTGATTGCCCTGATTGCGGTGATCGTGTTGGCGCTGGTGGTGGGAGGAATTGGTATTTTTGCTCTCACTCACCGCGGCGGGGGAACCGCAGGAACATTGACGCCGACGCCCGCGCAGAGCACCAGCAGCCCTACGGCTGCTCCGCTCTTCAGCGATACCTTTACTAATAACAATCACGGTTGGGATCTCACCAGTGTGCCGGGTCGCTACTCTGTGAAGCTTGGCAACGGGCAACTTGTTCTTGAAGAGGATAACAATCGTATTCTCCCTGAGTTCGTGCCCGGCAAGACTTTCGATGATTTCAAGCTGGATGTCGATGCCACTATCACGAAGGGAACACAGGAGAATAGTGGCTTTGGCATCTATATCCGCGCTTCCGCCAACCAGAATACGGAGCTGGCGACCTACTACCGCTTCGCGATGTATGGCGATTCAACCTACGCCATTTTTAAGGGCGTAGTTGACTCATCAGGCCAGCCTCTCGATGACCAGAAGCTCGTGGGCTACTTGTCGACCACAGCGCTCAAACCCATCGGGCAGGTTAACCATATCGAGATCGTCGCCAAGGGGTCGACCATGACGCTCTCTGTGAATGGTCAGACGCTCAACAGCGTGACGGATAGCAGTTACAAGAGTGGCTCAATTGCTCTCTATGTCTCGAATCTGCCCGATACGCCCAAGGGTGTGGTGGTCGCCTTCGCGAATCTGGCCATCTATCCAGCGCCCTGAGCTGCTTGTCCTGGCCTAATGGCGGCGACCAGACCAGTACGGCAGGCAGATAAGCCGATACGCTCGGCAGGGCGCTGGTAGCTCCTGTCTCATAGGAGCTGCCAGGCTGGTCTGAGCTCTGGTTAAGGTGCTCTGGACCTGTTTATGCAGAAGCGATGTGCCAGGTGTATCAGGCGGGACCGCTGATCCGCTCACGGTGGGGGTGGCGGTGAGGTTGAAGGCCGTGGCTGGTAGACAAGGTAACCGACGAACTGGTAGAGACGATAGGTGCTCCTGGCCTCGGGAGAAGATAAGACATGCTGCTGGAAGAAGGCGGCCTGCTGGCGGCCTGTAGTGGCATCGAGCAAGCCGCTAGCCACGGGAAAGACATAAGCGGGTGCTGGGGAGCTATCAACGATCTGCCGATAGGGTCCGTAGCGATTAAAGCCTGGGCGCAGCTCGGCATCAAGGACGCTACAGATGATGCGTTCCTGGCTCAAGAAGACGAGCCAATTGCAGGTCCAGTACTCAGAATAGACCCGTGTGGCGCCAATACGCTCTAGCTCACTGATCAGGGTCAGGCGCCGCTGGTAGTCGGCCTGCGCCGCCGGAACAGTTGCAAAGGTGCGGGCAGTACCTACCACGAAGGTAGCCGCGACCAGGAGCAAGAGGAAGGTCGAAGGGAGGGTCGTGGCCATGCCGACTGCGGCCCTGGGGACACTGCTCTTCACAAAGGACGACGGTTGTCTGGGCAGAGAGAGCTGTCTCAAGGCGTAGGTTCCTCGCTGCCAGAGCGGCCAGAGCAGAATCGGCAGGGCTACCAGAGCGCAGGTCAGATAGCGAAAGGTCGTCTCTGGTGAGACAGCAGCCACTGGTGCGATAGCGTAGAGCAAAAGCGTTAAGCCAACGCTGGCCAGCAGGGCCAGTTGTGTACACTGGCGCACTGCTTCCCCGCGTTCCTCCTCCTGGGACTGGGCTGGTCGGGCGAGCGCTGCGCCTGGGAGCTGCCGACGACGGAGCCTTCGAAGAAGGCAGCCAGCCGGATGAAGCCGCCGCAGACGCCGCAGGCAGAGAGCGGTAGCCAGGAGGGCCAGCAGTACGTAGCCCACTCCCCAGCCCATTTGAGCCAGGACACAGGGCAAGGCCGCTGGCGTGGGGAGTCCCCAGGGAGGAAGTGCCTGGAGAGGACAACGTGGCTGATAGCCTGTGGCCCACGGCAGTGCGATAAAGAAGGTTCCACTGAGCTGATGCAGCCAGGTCAGATGATAAGCGGCTAACTGGCCAGCGCCGCCGTGATGGATAGATAAGAGCACGGCTAATGAGTTTTGGCTAAAGGGAGCTGTGAGATTGTAGTAGAGCAGAGGCTCAGCTCCGACCGTCATCCCCAGCAATAGGCCAAGGCCGGCGCGCCCCCACAACTCACGCCAACAGAAAAGGGCTAGTAGCAAGAGTGCCGCCAGCACAAACGGGCCGATCAGAAAATCGATCCACAGAGCCAGGCCACTGCTCAGTCCCAGCAGGCTATAGACGATCACTCGTTTCCACGAGCCGAACTGGCCACACACACGCCCGGGATGAAAAGAGAGCGCCAGCCAGGCGGCAAGTAGCAGAATGAGGGGCGCAAACATCAGCATCTCGGGATACTCACCGACTGCGCGTAACTGCAGGAAAAGCACATCTCCCGAGCCAAAGGTAAACAAGAGCAAGCAAGCGAGGGCGAAGGCTCTCCCATAGAGCAGACGCACCAGACCATAGCTGCTCAGCAAGAAGCCGCAGACGAAGGGCAGCAGAGCCAGACGCAAGGTGAAGAGCGAGGGTCCTAGCAGGCGAAAGAGTGGTGCGGCAACGTAGCCCTCGACAGGCCCCATATAGGGGAGACCATAGAAGAAGATAGGATGATCGCCCTGATAGGCCACATGGAGCGCAACCAGGCCCATGTTGGCCTCATCGCTATTCGTAATGGGCCAGGGAGCATGGATCAGCAGCAGGCGCAGTGTCAAAGCCAAGGCCAGTATTAAGGCGACGGCAAGCCACTCGAAGACAAAGCGGGAACGGCGCGAGGTGCGCTGTGCAGGGACTGCGAGCCGGTCTGTGAGCATCGTTCTCCCATGCAAACGTGTTTCTCAGGCGGAAGAGGCCACAGAAGAGTCTCGCCGGCCAGACAGCATAGCGCTCACGAAAGCAGCGAGTCTAGCAGCCAGGGGTAGCCGAGCTGAGAGGAAGGCAGGCTAGAGTCGCCTTCCAGCAAACCTCTTCTCAAAGAACCTCTTCTCAAGAGAGGAGAAACGAACCTGCTTGAAGGCGAGTCACACCCCGGCCTCCCCTGGTCAGCACCTGCCTCGTTCGAGAAGCTCAGGGCAGCTAGCGGCTCCTGCGCCATGGGGGGGGGGGGGGGGGGGGGGGGGGGGGGGGGGGGGGGGGGGGGGGGGGGGGGGGGGGGGGGGGGGGGGGGGGGGGGGGGGGGGGGGGGGGGGGG
>NZ_JADGHT010000209.1 GCF_019683755.1 Thermogemmatispora sp.
CCTTACCGCTTTCCAGCCATCGCGCAGCGCCTGGGTAATAAAGGTTTGGTGCGTAGATAATAAAAAATAAGGATCAAACCGCTTCCCGTTGGAGAGAAACGGCTCGCGCTCCGAAGAGAGGATAAGCTGCCCTTTGGCAATTAAGGCGTCTACGTCAAGCTGCAGCTTTACCAGTTCTTCACGCAACTCCTGCACCTGCGCAGGCGCCGCTGCAAACAGGCACTTCTCCGATGCGATGATCCCCGCACGCAGCAGCCGGGCTGTGACCCCGGCAATCTCCGTCACTTTGCTGTAGAGCTGACAGATGTGCGAGCTGTATGGAATTCGCTCTGACTTGCCATCAACACTCAGGTCCATGCCTATCTCCACACAATGCCGATTCTTAACCAGCTTGCCATCATTAAGCATATCACACCGGAGCGGGATTAGCACATATGGAAGCGTTCACTATTCAGCCACGAGTAGGAAAGCTCTCCCCAACCCCTCTTGTCCTTTTCTTCTCTGCTTGCTTGCTACTCCCGCCCGAGGCTCTTGGCCTTCCTCCTGAAATATTGTACGCGGCTCTGCGCTCAGTTGCAGCAGCGGAGCGCCTCTTGCATTGTTCTTCTGGCCAGTTTCCTACTCGCAGGCTCCTTTCTCAGGCGGCTCTTCCCAGGCAGACATGGGGTCGGTATGGCAGTCCGATCTGCTCCCCTCATTGCCTCTATACTTTATACTACTAGTGGGTGGGCGCCTGCCCCGTTTGTCCGGCCTGGCCGAAGCGGTACGGGGCAGCGTCGACTGTTGCTTGCTCTTTTCTCGCTTCTATTTCCTGCTGGACCTGGTGAAAGGAAGATTATTGCGATGCAAGGTACGATTCGTAAGTATCGCGTCGATAGTGGCAAGGTGATTACTGTGATCCGACGCATCCAAGAGGATCTAGTGCCTTCGATGCGCCGTTTGCCCGGCTTCATGGGCTTCTATGTGGTGAATCGTGAAGATCAGTTGGTGACCATCAATCTCTCCGCCGATCCGCGCCAACTTCGTGAGGCCGATGAGGTAGCTGCTCATTGGATGGGTACACTGGGAAGCTCTGTGGTACTCGTTTCGCAAGAGGTGATTAGTGGTCCAGTGGTAGTCGAGGCCGCTGCTGAGTGATGAGACGATGGGGGCCAAGCAGAGGCCCCTGGCAGTATGAGAGGCTCCGCTAGCGGCTGGAACGGGCAGCCCACCGCTTGGCCAGTGCCGAGTCAGGTCTCGCTTCGTCTCGCTGCTGTGGCTGCCCTCTCTGTTGGTTTTTTGGGACCTGAATGCTCGGTGCGCTGTTCGCGATCAGGCCTCCGGCCTCTCTTGCAGATTGATGCAGAACAGCGTAGGCTGTTGCTTCTGAGCTGCCTCTTTCGTTTGAGATTCTGAGATTTCTCAGGTGTGCTGTTGTTCCTGCTCTTGCTTCCGAGGGAGGCGGCCATGTATGCGAGGCCTCCGCTCTGTTCACCGCCGCTGAGCTGCCGTTTGCTGGTCGGCGCCTGGCAAGCGTGCTGGCTTCCCTTAGCCAGAGCCAAGGCGAGGCTGGCACTGTCAGCGGATCAGTTGGCTTGTTTCCAGTCTGAGGCGTCTTTTGCTTCCGCGCCTTTGCTGCCAGGCGGCTTACCAGGGCAGGCAGCCTCTCCGGTCCCACCGCACTCGACTCGCAGTGACGCACCATTCGCCCCAGCGACCAGCCAGAGGCCGCCCTGGGGACGCCGGGTAGCTCAGGCCCTGCTGATTGTGCTGACGCTGCTTGGCTTTTTGCTCTCCCTGACTCCCTGGGGCCGGGCCAGTCTGCGCACAGGGCTTCTTCTGCCAGCTTTGTTGAGTGTTTCTCAGGGGCCTGCCTTGAGGCTGTTCGGTGAGCCGGTCCGCTTTAGCCGCACAACGCTGGCTTCCGCTACTGCTGGCCCTGTCTATCTGGATCTGTACGCGCCTGATGACGCTACTCCTTTGATCCCTGGGCGCCGGCAGGCTGTGGTGGTGATCGCTGGTCTGGGTGACAATCGCGCCGATGTCCAATTGGTGAATTTCGCACGCGCGCTGGCCAGCGATGGGATGGTGGTGGCTATCGTCGGGACACCGGCGCTCTTCGATTTTGTGCTGCGCCGCGAGGATAGCGTCGCCGTGGTGCAGGTCTTTGAGCTGTTGGCTCACCACCGCGATGTTGACCCTGCACACATTGGCCTGGTCGGTTTCAGCGCCGGCAACGCTCTGGCTTGCTTCGCCGCTGCTGATCCGCGCATCCGCCATCAGGTGGCCTTTGTGCTCTCTTTCGGGGGCTTCTTTGAGGCTATGACGCTGCTGGAGGCCATCGCTACCCATCAGTTGCAGGTTGATGATCACACCCAGCTCTGGATTCCTTACTATGTGCCGCTTCAGGCGCTGGCTCATACACTGAGCACTATTCTCCCTCCTCACGAGGCGGCTCTCCTGCGCTCTGCCTTCGCTCAGAATGGAAGACCGCTGACTAGCAGAGAGCTGAGCCAGCTCTCCCCCAGTACGCGCGCCGCCTACCACCTGCTCGCCGGCGACCAGCCGCAGCAGGTGGCGGCGAACCTGGCGGCGCTTTCTCCTCAGATGCGCGCTTTGCTAGCGCAGCTTTCTCCTGCAGGCGTAGTCGCTGAGATCGAGGCTCCGATCTTCCTGCTGCATGACCGCAGCGATGCCTATGTTCCCTTTACCGAAACTCGCGCCTTCGCTGCCGCTTTGCAACGCTTGCACCATCCCTACGATATGGCCGAGTTTGGAATCTTCCAGCACGTTGAGGTTCGCAGCGGTTTGAGTCCACTGCAGTTGCTCGGCGACAGTAGCCGCCTGGCAACGATTATCTGGAAGATTACGCTAGTTGGTTCCTGAGATGCTTGCATGCAAAGGGAGGCCCGCAATGACCCTTTCTCTGGCACTGGGTTTAACTGGTCTCTGGGTGCTGTTGGGGCTACTCTGCGGCCTGCTTGGCGGCGTCGCCTATGCACGCCTCTATCGGGTCGGCTGGCAAGCCTGGCTCTTGTTGCTGGCGCTGGCCATAGCGGGAGCACTTCTTCCTGCCTGGCCAATGGTCTGGTTGTTAGGGAAGATGGCGGCCAGCGCCTTGGCGCTCGGCTGTGCCGCTCTGGTGACTCTGGTGCTGCCTCCCTGGATCGCTTCTCGTTGGGTGCTGGGATCTCCTGCTCAGCAGGCATCCAACGAGAAGCTAGCAGAGCACTGCTCGTTGAAGACAGAGGGAGCGGGCAACGAGGAGGCCTGACCGGCTCTCCTCTCCTGCCAGGTTACCCGCTCGACTCAATGGCCTCTTTCTTTCGCTGCCTTGCGCAAACGGTAATCGGAGAGCATAGCAAGGAGATTGATTTTGCTGGATGACCCCGGCGGGAGATCGGACGCTGGCAGAGCTGCTAGCAGCCATGCCCTGTCTCTGCGCTATAATAAGCAGCGATAGCGAAGACCGCGCACGCTTGGGATGAGACCCGACAGTATCAAGATAGGGGAGATGCCAGACGAGTGACTGCCGATCTCAGAACGGTCCGCTCTTTTCAGGCGGTATTGTTCGATTGGGATGGGACAATTGCCGACTCGACTCGCGCTATGATGGCGGCAATGCAGTTTGCCTATAAGCAACATACGGGCCGGGTCTTTCCTCGCACGCTGGAGGAGTTCCGACAAATTTCACCGCTGCGCCTGGCTGAGAGTACGGCTCTCTACGCCGGCCCCCAGGCCGCGGAGGTGGCGGCCTCCTATCTCTGGTACTACACTCACGAAGGCTATCGCTCGACTTGCCTCTATCCAGGAGTACGCGCACTGTTGGAGGAGCTGCAGCGCCGCGGCTATCCATTGGCGGTAGTGACTAACACCGGGCCAGAGCGCCTCTCAACTGACTTGCAGCATCTGGAGCTGAGCACGTTGCTGACGATCACCGTGACCTCCCAGGATACGGCGGAGCGTAAGCCTCATCCTGCGCCGCTCTGGAAGGCCCGCGAGAAGCTGATCGCAGCCGGCTTGCTCGCAGCAGAGACGCCGATGGAGGCACTGGCCTATGTGGGCGACCATCCCGGCGACATGGCCGCCGCTCATGCTGCCGGGATGGTGGCAGTCGCCGCTCTCTGGGGGGGCATCTTTCCGCCGGAAAGGGTGCTGGCCGAGCGGCCTGAGTATTGGGCTTACCAGCCAGCAGCGCTGCTCACGCTCTTCCCATGAGATGGAGGCTGGGGCCTCCGTCCGACAACGCTCCGCCGCACCGCCCACGATCGCTTGCCCTCTTCTACCTCTCTCTACTCTGCGACTATCCCATAGGCAGTACTGTCGCGCGTACGCTCTAAGAAGGGCTATGCTGCTGGGGCGACCAAGACCGCGACAAACATCAGAAGCCTGTGACCCGGCGCTCCTCCTTGGCGGCGTGCCTCTCGGATGACAGCCTGACTCACTCTGTCAGGGCATGGGCTGCGCGCGCAAAGTAGGAGGTGCTCAGGCGATAGGCTTTGGCCTCCCAGCGGCACGGCTCCCGCCGAGATAGCTCTGCGAGTGTCATCGCCTGAGATGGCGCGAGACGTTCAATTGGCTCAGGCCTCAAGCAGCAGTGGGCCCAGACATGGAGACCGCGTCACTGCTCCGCTTCGTTGGGGGGCGCCAGGCTGTTGAGCGCATTGTAGGCAGGCAGACAGGCAGGCAGCGGAGCAATGTCCAGCCCCGTAACGCTGGCCTGCAGTCCATTGGCGGGTAACTCCTTCCAAGGCCAGGCAACTAAAAGAGAGGAGGACTGGAAGACCAGCTCTCCTCTCTAGCTAGCATGCTGCCAGACAGGACAGCCGCTGCTTTCTGGCTGGAGCCTGGTGCGGCAGCATCAGGATTGGTCACCCTTGTAAGTCAGGATGCGGCCCCACACGCTCTTTGTACCCCAGATGCCCGAGCGCAAGCACTCTAGCTGGACGATTTGGCTGTGATCGACAAAGAGATTGACCTCGGGGCCATAGTTCTTAATATACCAGGTGAAGACCTCGGGATCGGCGGCCTCGAACATCACCTTCTCAAGGCCCAGCTCGGCGATGATCCTGGCTACGGCATCGGTACGCCAGGTCTTCACATTCTCTGTGATTCCCTCGGATTCGATCATGATCATGTAGGCGCCAGCCTCCAGAAAGCGCTTAGCCTGGGCAATAGCCCAGCCCACATCACGCGTCCCTTCGGCTTCCAGCTCCTCAACGCTGGTCGCTCCGCCAGCACCGAACTGGATGCCCACTTCAGGCTTGGCCTTCAGGCCTTCTTTCTGCACCTTCTCCACCAGGCGCAGCCAGTCGTCGATGGGGATCGTGATAAAGCCGCTGGAGATCTCAATGATGTCGAAACCCAGATCGCGGCATTCTTTAATGTAGCGATCAACGGCCTGCGCTCCCTGCGTCAGGACGTACTCGATGAAACCGCCAGTCGAGACCAGCACATTGTAACGATGAGCGGTCTCGTTCAGCTCACGCACAGCTTTAGGCGGCATCAGCGTGAAGGAGCCACCAGCGTACTTGAGCGAGTCGACATATTCGCCCATGGTTTCCAGCACATCCTCCAGGTAGCGCTTGCCCATCGCCGTGTAGTAGGGTCCACGGATCTCGGTGATACCACGCGTGCGCGGCTTGCTCTGCCGCTCATTCATACGCAGGAAGGTAAAGCCACGCTCTGCCATCGTATTCCCTCCTTACCTCTTGCTCTCCATAGACTTCGTTGCTTGTTCGTGCGCCAATCCGTTCAGCCCAAGAGGGCCGACAGGAGAGGAACGGCAAACAGACAGCGTGCCAGTTGATTGAGCTGCTTGCCGCTCCGCTCGTTCTGGCCTCAGAGGGCAGGCCCGCCCGCGGCTGGCAGGCGCACCTGAGCGAGCAAGGCCGTGAGCTGGCGCACCGGCACCTCATCCAGATGCTGCACTGTCTCGGCAATGGAACGCCGCAGTTCGCTGTCGGTATAGGGCGCCGCCAGGCTCTCGAACTTCTCTAGGGCCTGCTCCCAGCTCAACGGGCGGCTGTAGAAGCCAGGATAGTCGGCGATCTCCAGATCATAACGCCGCCCATCGGTTAGCAGAACCCGGATGCGACAAGGCATCTCAGTCGGGAAGCGAGCACTGAGATCATCAGCGGGCCGCACCTCGATTTTGCGCAGCAGAGTCTGCACATCGCTCGCCGCAATGCGCTCCGGTCGATATTGCTCAGGGGTTACTTTGCCATCGAGCAGGGCCACCGCAACCATGTAGTGGAGGCTATGATCGGCCTCCTCCTTGGTGCGCACAATGCGCTTGTCTCCTTCCTCACCACCGCCGATGATATGGTAGGCCACATCGAAGGTATCGATCTCAATGCGCTCAATCTGATCAGCTCGCAGCTGATACTGCTCACGCAATTGGAGGATACCTTCCAGAGTTGGCTGCGAATGGAACTCAGCATTGTACTTTTTAATGCTTGTGCGGCGGACAATCTCCAGGTTCTCGCGCGACCAGTCGATTGTAAAGCGCCCAGCGATGCTTTCCATAAAGCCCTTATTCCCCTCAAAGACCTCGGCCGGGCCGGTCATGCCACGCATGGCCAGGAAGGTGGCATGGGTGCCAGCATGGGCTACTGCGGGATAGGCCATTCCTTTCCAGTGGGAGATGCTGCCTGTCCGAGTGACGCGCAGGGCATTATAGGCCGTGCCGGTGATCGCAATGGCGTTGGCAGTACGCTGCGCATCGAGGCCCAATGCGCGCGAAACGCCAGCCGCGACAGCATAGGTGCCCTCGACAGTGTGGTCAAAGCCCCTGGCCCGAACCGGAGCCACTTCTGAGAGCCGGCATTGTACCTGGTAGGCCACCGCCAGCGCTGTCAAGAAATCTTGGCCGCTGCGATCGGCATACTCACTAGCTGCCAGGACCGCCCCCAGATTGTCGCTGGGATGGCAGCTTTCTCCTTTTGCAATGAAGGTATCGTTGAAGTCCAAGTAGCGCACCAGGGCGGAATTATAGAAAGCAGCGCGATCCGGCGCCGTGCGGCCCCCACCAATCAAGGTCGCCAGCGGATTGCCCCCGAAGTCCTTAATCTGCTCGCGCAAAATAGCCAGCGGTCGCCCCTCTAAAGCTCCAATGGCACACCCCAATGAGTCGAGAACGCGAATCTTTAACTCACGGCGCGCTTCCGCCGAGAGATCCTCATAGCGGCTGCGTACGACAAAGTTCGCAAGCTCTTCAACGAGCGTCATGGTTGGTGACCTCCTTCCCAATTGCCAGTACTCCCGAAAAGAGCGACTGGTTTCACAGGCGCCTCCACTTACGGCGTGAGCGACTCAGCACCGACACCGTTGTGGCGCTGGTGGCGCTGTTCTTGCCGCTGCAGGCTTCCAGCGTCAGTTGCACTGCCAGGATGGCCCATGTCGTAGGAGGCACGCCGCGCGGCTTCGCAGACCAGGGGGATGGCTCGCTCCCGTTGCTGCGGCCCTAGACGCGCAGCGGGCGCGACGAGGGTGAGCGCCGCCGCTACCTGACCTCTCCTATCGAAGATGGGCGCCGCGAGGCCCGCTACTCCAGAGACTCGCTCTCCTTCGCTGTAAGCCCATCCCTGGCGCCGTACCTGCTCTAGCTCGGCGAGAAAGGCTCCCTCATCCCAGCTCCTTTCTCCTCTCACCTGCTCGCGATCAAAGCGCTCATGGCTGGCGCGCGCCAGAGCACGGCGCTCCTCTTCGGCAAGCCAGGCCAGTAGAACTTTACCGGCGGCACCCCGATGCAGAGGAAGCGGAGCCCCAATGTCAGCAAAGGGACGCAGATTGTGCGGACTGCGCACCACCTCGATCACGACCCGCGTCTCTTGCTGCCGAATGTGCAGCTCAGCATTCTCTTCTGTCTGGCTATTGAGCCAGGTGAGATGCGGCAAGGCCTGCCTGCGGACGTCCATACTTTCGGCAACAAGTAGCCCGAGACGCAGGAGGGTCAGCCCTAAACGGAAGCGCGAGCCTTCCTTCATCAGTAGCCCATGTTCAGCCAGGGCCTGGGCCAGCCGGTAGACGGTCGGGAGGGGGAGGCCGGTCCGCTCGGCGATTTCTTGGGGCAACAGAGCGCTCTCCCCTCGCGGGAAGGCCCCTAGAATGGCCATCGCCTTGTCTAAGACTCCGACCCGCGTCGCGCGCGCCTCCTCCGACGGCATCGCTTCAGCGCCTCCTTTCCACATAGTGGAATATTATCCACATAATGGACGCCTTAGTATATCATCTAGAGAGACCACCTGTCAAATGAAACATGACTACGACAACTCGACGGAAACAGCGGCCCTTTGTTATAATGAGGGCCGGATAGGCAGACATGAACGGTGATATCGTATGCAAGCAGCAGAAGGGGTGTATTGATGAGCATTCTTG
>NZ_JADGHT010000210.1 GCF_019683755.1 Thermogemmatispora sp.
GCCCCCAACCCATTGGTGCCCGTATGGAAGAGAGCCGGCACACCCAACTCCTGAATCTTCTCCATCAGCGGATAGAAGGCGCGATCATTGGGATAGAAGGCCTGGACACCTGGATGAAACTTCACTCCAGCCAATCCCAGATCCTTAATGGCCCGCTCCACCTCTTTCACAGCGGCCTTTCCCTTATGCGGATCGACGCTGGCAAAACCGATGAACTGCTGCGGATAGCGCCGCACAATCTCAGCGATATAATCATTGCCCAGAGGCGGCAGACCCGTAGCCGTCTCAGCATCCCAGGCTAAGAGCACCCCGACCATATCCAACTCCGCATAATCGGCAGCCATCTGCTCAATATCCTTCAGCTTAACCTCCGTCCGGAAAAAGCGCTCAGCGGCGCGGGCATAGGGACCGAGAGTCACCTCGATAAACTCGGTTGTCGGCAAATGAACATGAAAATCAATAGCGCGTGGCATCAGATCAACCTCGGCAATCGCTGCACACACAGAGACATCATTGCCTCTGCAACCCTCTCCCCTATTGTACCATACCCCAGGCGAGCAAGCTGGGAAGAAGCCATCTTCCCCACCTGACAGGCAGCAGCGCTGAATTGACAATCGCCTCCACTCCCCCTATACTTGTCTGCAGGCTCACCCAGGAAGAACAAAAGGGACGTGGCTATGTCGTTCACCGAAGATGAACTGCAATCCTTCAACACCATCCTTGAGCGTCGCCTTACCGCCCACCGCCAAGAAATGGAGAGGGCCTTCGAGCAGCGACTCAGTACCCTAAGCCGAGATTTCGAACAGCGCCTTGGTCAGCTCCAGCAGGAGCTGCTACGCACCCTGACCCACAAACTCAACGACCAGCAAAACGAACTCAACATTGCCCTCAGCCAGAAGCTCGGCACCCAGCAAACGCGCCTGGTCCAAGCCCTGGGCCACGAAGTTGAGCAGCGCCAGCAGCAGCAGCAGCAGCAGATCGAAAGCGCCCTTGATCGCCTGCTTGCCGCCCAACTCATGGGTATTGAGCAACTGCTCAACCAGCTTCTCAACCAGCGTCAGCCCAGCGTTGCCGAGAGTGCCACCAACGGTACAGCCAGCGGCGAAGAGCCAGCTCCCTCCTCCCAAGCAGAGGCGGAATCCATCGAAGTCCAGACGGAGCTCTCTTGGGACGACCTCATGGAAGCCATTGGCAGGGCCCTCGACGAGCGGCTGGAGCGACTCTACACTTCGCTGCGCGAGCTGAGCCGGAACTGGGAACAACACCTGGCGGTCCAGCGCGCCAACGCCAACGCCAACGCCGTTGAACCCTACCGGAACAACCAAAGCACCTTTCAGCAGGTCTTTCAGAGCATCGAACGACTAGAGCAGCTCGTTGAATCCCTGCAAGTTGCCATGACCGCCAACCACGCCCTGCTCTCGAACCGCCTCTACCATCACCAGCACCTTCCCCTAGAGCGAGCGCACCCCAGCAGCCAACAGCTCCACCATGCCAGCCCTCCCCCGGGACCGGAACCACGCGTCTCGCTGAGCGAAGAGCACGAAGAAGACTGAACCACCGACCTCCTTCTGCCCCTTCTCTCTCACGTAGCTCGAGAGAGGTTCCAGGGCCCCAGGTCCCAGCAAGGAAGGCCAATAAGCAGTGGCCAGCTTAGACGCAGCTGGCCACCTCTCCACCCAACACCTGGCAGGGGGAGCAGCTCCCTCCCCATCAGGAATACTCATAGAAGCCACGACCGCTCTTACGACCCAGCATCCCCGCTGCGACCATACGACGCAACAGAGGCGGCGGGGCATAGAGCGGCTCCTTATACTCCTCATAGATGGCTTCCGCGGCCCACAACGTCGTATCCAGGCCCACATAATCCAGGAGCGTAAACGGCCCCATCGGATAGCCACAGCCCAACCTCATGGCCGTATCAATATCATCGCGCGAAGCCACACCGTTCTCCAACATGCGAATTGCTGAGAGCAAATAAGGAATCAGCAAGAAATTCACAATGAAGCCAGCAGTATCCTTGGCCAGCACTGGCGTCTTACCCAACGACTCCGCAAAGCGACGCACCGTCTCGATAGTCTCATCAGAGGCTGTAATTGGCCGCACAATCTCGACAAGCTTCATGACTGGCGCCGGATTAAAGAAATGCAAGCCGCAGACGCGCTGCGGACGCTGCGTCACTGCCGCCATCTGCGTCACGCTGAGTGAAGACGTATTCGAGACAATCAGCGCTTCTGGCCTCAGCAACCGGTCGAGAGCTGTAAAGAGACGCAGCTTCTCCTCCATTCGTTCCACAATGGCCTCGATCACCAGATCACAATCGGCCAGCTCTTCCAGGGCCACCGTACCGCGCAACCGTCCACGGTACTCCTCCACCTGCTCATGGGAAATCTTCCCCTTGTGCTCGAGCATCTGCCAGGCCTCGAAGATACGCTGGAGGCCCTTCTGCAAGAGCTCCTCACTAACCTCGCGCACCAGGACGCGATAGCCGGCCTGGACACAGGTCTGGGCAATGCCACTGCCCATGAGGCCGCAGCCAACGACACCGACACAGCGAATCGTTGCCACTGTCATGAAAGCCTTCCTCCTCTTGACAGCAAGAAACAACACACAGATTGAGCGTCTGCCCGCCGGCAAGCAAGGTCTCAGCGCCACGCTGCCCTTCGTTCGCCGGCAGGGCCTCACTTACTATAGCATCTCGCCCCGGTCCCGAGACAAGACCCGCACCTTCTTGACTTTTGGTCAAATTTGAATTATATTCAATAACGGGCGGGGCAAAGAAGGCAAACGAGCTGGGCGCCATCGGCTCAGCGAGAGGAGCGGAGGTGAGCCAATGCGCGCGTGGGGTCTGCGGAGGAGAGAGCTGCCTGACGCTCGGCCCGACCGAGCCGGTCAAGGGGTTGACCGGTACGGTGCAGCAAGCCGTCACCACCAAAGGAGGAACTCGCATGGCATCGCGCTACTGCATCATCGGCGCTGGCTACTCAGGTCTCGGCATTGCCCGCGCCTTTCAGGATGCCGGGATTGCCTTCGACATCTTCGAGCAGAACGAGGACGTGGGGGGCAACTGGCTCAACGGCGTCTACGATGCGACGCATATCATCTCCTCACGCAACAGCACCGGCTACGAAGAATACCCCATGCCGGCCAGCTACCCTGATTTCCCCAGCCGGCAACAAGTGCTTGACTACCTGCGGGCCTATGCTGACCACTACGGCCTCAGGCGCTACATCCAGTTCCGACGTCGTGTCGAACGCATCGAGCCACTTGACCCGCGTGGTCTGAGCGGCTGGCACGTGACCCTCGACGATGGGCGTCGCTTGGAATACCGTGGTGTGATTGTGGCCAACGGCCACCATTGGGACCGACGCTATCCCAGCTACCCGGGAAGCTTCAGCGGTAAAGCTCTGCACTCGAAAGATTACAAGAATGCCAACGACTTCGAAGGCGAACGCGTTTTAGTCGTAGGGGCTGGCAACTCTGGTTGTGACATTGCTGTGGAGGCTGCCCTCTGCAAACGCATCAAGCAGGTTGCCATCTCGATGCGCCGTGGCTACTACTTCCTGCCCAAGACCATCGCCGGCATCCCGGTAGCCGAAATGGAAATGCCCTGGATGCCGCTTTGGCTGCAGAAGCTCATCATCAAGGCTGCGCTGGCCCTCATTGTGGGTCCCAACTCGCGCTATGGGCTTCCCAAGCCGGACCACGATCTCTTTGACCGCCATCCCATTGTGAACTCCCAGCTGCTCTACTTTATCCGCCACGGCCTGATCACTCCCAAGCCGGACATAGCGCGCCTTGACGGCAAGCAGGTTCAGTTTGTGGACGGCAGCAGTCAGGAATTCGACACCATCGTCTGGGCCACGGGCTTCAACGTCTCGTTCCCCTTCCTGGACCACCAGCTCTTTACCTGGGAGCACGGCTATCCCCGCCTGGTAGCGCACCTGATGGTTCCGGATCTGGCCAATCTCTACATCTTTGGCCTCCTGCAACCGCGCGGTGGAGCTGGCCCCCTCATCAGCCGCGGTGCGCGCCTGCTGGCCGAGCTGATCCAATACCAAGAACGACTTGAGGTTCCCATCGCCAACCTGATTGCCCGCTGGGAGCCGCCCTCGGCCCGCTACCTGGTTGGCGTGCAGGAGACCATGCGCTCCATCGAGCGGTTGCGACGTCGGCTGCGGCGCCTGGCGCCACGGGGCAGCCAGCCTGGAGGCCTCAGCCGCGACCAGAGCCAGTCACGCGCTGCCTCAGAAGCCACCTCTGGCCCCGGCTACGCCGTCCCTGCCGCTGGTCACGCCAGCCAATCGTGATACCTACTAAGGCAAGGTGCACGCCACACCACACCACACCACACCACGCCAGACAAGCACGGAGGGAGGGAGGAACCATTATGCAAAGCCACCAGCCTGGCCGATTGGTTGGCAAGCGCGTCCTGGTCACCGGCGCTGCGGGGGCCATTGGCAGTGCAACCTGTGCCGAGCTACGTCGACGGGGGGCGCGGGTCATTGGCCTTGATCGGCGTGGCGGTGAGGGCATCATCCAGGCTGATGTGACCAGCAGCGAGGCTGTTGAGCGGGCCGTAGCCCAGGCGATTGAGGAGCTGGGCGGGCTGGATATTCTCATCAACCTGGCGGGCATCGGCCTCCCCCAGGATGCCGGCGCTCCCCCGAGCGAGGATGTCGCCCTGACCCTGGAGGTCAACTTGTTAGGACCCTGGACCGTGACGGCCTATGCCTTGCCTGCCTTGCTGGCCTCGCGCGGGCGTGTGATCAATGTAGCCTCCGGTCTGGCCTTCGCCACTGTGCCTTTTGCCTCCGCCTACGCCGCCAGCAAGCGCGCGCTGGCGGCCTGGTCGGATGCCTTGCGCATGGAATATGGCAGCCAGATCGGTGTGACAACGGTCTATCCGGGCTATGTGCGCACCCCGATCCATGCTGCCGCCGAGGCCGCTGGCCTCTCGCTGGCCGATCTCGTACGCGAGGAACCGCTGGAGGCCGTTGTACGTACTCTGGTGCGCTGCTGCAGCGGGCGTGTCCGCCGCGATGTGGCCACCACGCGCCTTGGCGCCCTGGAAATCGGCTTGGCGCGCCATCTTCCTGCCCTGGTCGATCTCGTGATCCTGTTGCGCCTGCGCCGTCTGGCTCGCGCCCATCGCTACGACCGCTCGCCCCTGGCTCAGCGCATGATCAAGCGCTGGGGGATCACCTGATGCTTCACAAGCAGAAACGGAAAACACGTCGCGAGCGGCTGATCGAGGTCGGCCTGGACCTCTTTAGCAGGTATTCCTACGATGAGGTGGCCATCGACGATATCGCTGCCGCCGCTAATATCTCTAAGGGCCTGCTCTACTACTACTTTCCGACCAAGCATGATTTCTATTTGGCGGTGCTGCGCCACAGCACGAACCAACTGCTGGAGCTGACGGAGCCGGATGCCTCCCTGGAGCCGCTGGAGCGCCTGCGTGTCGGCCTGCTCGCCTACTTCACGTTCGCCGAGCTGCACGCTCGCACCTATGTCGCCCTGCTCCGTGGCGGCGTCGGCGTCGATCCCGAGGTCGCTGCCATTCTCAACCATGTGCGGCAGACCTATGTCGAGCGCGTCCTGCAGGGCTTACCGGAGAGCGAGCGCCACGGACCCGCTCTTCGCCTGGCGATCACTGGCTGGGTCGGCTTTGTCGAGGCTTTGAGCCTCTCCTGGCTGGAGGAACGCCAATTGAGCAAGGAGCAGCTCACGGAGCTGGCGATCCGCACGCTGCTAGCAACGATCAACAGCTTACACGAGTTGGGCAGTTCGCCGCGCTGAGCGAGTGGAGCGAATCGCGCCGGGCTCAGTCTCACCTGCAGCGCGGGAACGCCATCTGATACCTTTCAAGCGACTGAGTCTCTCGTTCGCTTGCACTTTCTGAGGAGGGACACGGGCAATGGCAGCCTTTCAGACACGCAGCCAGGTCGTCACTGTCGATGGCACTCCAGTACGCTATGAATACGCCGGCGAGGGGGAGCCGGTGGTCTTTGTGCATGGCCTCTCTGGCTCGACCAAATGGTGGGCCAGGAATATCCCGGCCATCGCCCAACAGTATCGGGTCTACCTGGTCGACCTGCCTGGCTTCGGTGCCATGCGGCGCTTTCGCCGCCAGTTCCACCTGTTGCGCGCTCCTCAGTGGCTGGGCCGCTTCTGTCAGGCTCTGGGTCTGGAGCGCTTTTCACTGGTCGGTCACTCAATGGGAGGATATGTCTGCATGGCTTTGGCCGCTCAGCGTCCCGAGCAGGTCAAGCGCTTAGTGCTGGTCGCCTCGATTGGCATTCCTTTCGAGCGCTCCGTGGCCCAGCTTCTTTGGCCCACGGCTCTCGCTCTGGCCCGTACAACGCCTGCTTTCTGGCCAACTCTCCTCTATGATGGGGTCCGTGCCGGCACCTTGATGATCTTACGTGCTGCCCACCAGATTGTGGCGCTGGATGCCCGCCCGCTTTTGCCCACTCTGCGCACTCCTACGCTGCTCATCTGGGGGGCCCAAGATGACCTTGTTCCGCTCGCCTTTGGGCGCCAGCTCCATGCCTCCATTCCGCAGGCCCGCCTCTATGTGATCGCGCGCGCCAATCACATCTGTATGTATGATCAGCCGCAGCTGTTCAATGAGGCCCTGTTAGCCTTTCTTCAAGGCCAGGAGGTTGGCGAGTTGGCCTCGGCGACCGCGGCTTCACATCAGTCCTAGCTTGTCTGTCTGTCTGTCTGTCTGTCCGTCTGTCTCAGGGAAGGGGGAATAGCGACCTATGGTGCAAGCGCCTCAGACGCCGGTGAGACGCCAGCCGGCCAGTCCCAACTTGCGGGAGATTCTGGCCTTGCTCTCGCGGCGCAATCTACCTATGACCTTTCTTCGGCTCGCTCGCAAGTATGGCGACGTTGTCCACGTCAAAGGGGGGCCGCTGGAAATCTTCCTGCTCAGCCACCCGGAGGACATCCGGGAGGTGCTGGTCGTCCAGCATGCCAATTTCCACAAGGGGCAGGGGGTCCAGATGACCAGTCGCATGCTGGGCCAGGGCTTGCTGACCAGCGAGGGCGACTTTCACAAGCGGCAGCGCAAGTTGATCCAGCCGGCTTTCCACCGCCAGCGTATTGCTGCCTACGCCACGACGATGGTTGAGGAGGCGTCTCGCCTGGCTCGTTCTTGGCAGGATGGCGCGGTCGTCGATATGGCTGAGGAGATGATGCGCCTGACCTTGGTCATTGCTGGCAAGACCCTGTTCAATGTCGATGTGGAGCGCGAGGCGAGCACGGTCAGTCAGGCGATGGCTGTGGCAATGGAGGCCTTCATTAAGATTGGCCTTTCTCCCTGGGCGGAACAGTTGGAGCGTCTGCCTCTGCCCATTCGCCGCCGCTTCTATCGCGCCCGCGACGAGATGGATCGCGTCATCTATCGCATCATCGAGGAGCATCGACGCAGTGGCAGGGACCAGGGCGACTTGCTCTCCTGGCTGTTGCAGGCCCACGACGAGGAGGGGGCTATGAGCGATGAGCAGCTCCGCGACGAGATGACAACGCTGCTATTAGCAGGGCATGAGACCACGGCCAACGCCTTGGCCTGGACCTGGTACCTGCTGGCCCAGCACCCCGAGGTCGCTGAGCGCCTGCGCCAGGAGGTCGAGCAGGTCCTTGGCGATCGCTTGCCTACTGCCGACGACTTCCCTCGTTTGACTTACGCTGAGTGGGTGCTGGCAGAGTCAATGCGCCTCTACCCTCCAGCCTGGAGCATCGATCGCACGGCAATTCGCGACTGTGACATCCGCGGCTTGGCCATCCCCGCTGGGGCCCGCGTTATTATGAGTCAGTATGTGGTTCACCACGATCCGCGCTTTTATCCTGAGCCGGAGCGCTTCTTACCCGAGCGCTGGACGCCCGAGGCCCGCGCCGCTCGCCCGAAATTCGCTTACTTTCCCTTCGGGGGCGGCCCTCGCCTCTGCATTGGCGAGCCGTTCGCCTGGATGGAGGGGGTGCTCGTGCTGGCAACGCTCATTCGCTCGTGGGAGGCTGAGCTTGTTCCTGGACAGCGCATTGAACCGGAGGCCGCTGTGACACTGCGTCCCCGCTTTGGTATCCGCATGCGCTTGCAGCAGCGCCAGCGGGCGGCGGTCACCGTCTGATCCGAACCCGCCAGCAGCGGGGCGGTCTCCATGCACCAGGCCAATGCCCAATGCTGGCCAGGCAGCGCCGCCGCGCATGGCTACGCTGGGAGCCATGCGCATGGCCTACCTGAGACGCTTTCGCCTCTTCTTGAGAGTATCCTCCATCCGCTTGTCCTGGCTTGTCTTGGCTGTCCTGACCTTGCCCCACCTTCCTGTCGTCCCACCCTCCGGCCCCC
>NZ_JADGHT010000012.1 GCF_019683755.1 Thermogemmatispora sp.
AAGTTCGGGGAGGTGATCTACGAGGATGTGCTTCATCTGACACCGACCTCTGTTCCCCCTGCCTTCAACGATGAACTTGCCCGCTCTTTAGCTCTTTGCCTCCTAAAAGATTCCTTCCAGCAAAACCATGCAGATGCACCCACGAACCAAGAGATCCTGGAAGCCATCAGCAAAGCCCGCAGCGTTGATCCATCGCCTCTTTTCGATCCAGAGCATGCCATCGGAGGGTTGCTGTGAAATTTCCCACCCCTCATCTTGATAAGCTGACAGCGACACTGCTTAATGAAAAGCTACCTCATGATGATAAGCCACTGGTTGAGAAAGCTCTGCAAGACTACCACATCTGGATCTCCAATCTGGAATCAATTGCGATCCAGCATAGAGATAAGCCCCAAAAGCTTCTTCACTTCATGGTAAACGAGTTGAATGAATATAGACTGCGCCTGGATATCAACTTGATCTTTGACAGTCCTCACGACTGGCTCTATCGTCAGAAAGGCCAAACCAAGCTAGACAACTCAATCATTGAAGAGTTTCTCCCTCGCCTGGTACAGGCATTGCTTGGGCACAAGCTTCCCGCAGGCATTCGCCTTGGGCCTGTAGAAAGCTTTGCGGCGATCTGGTTTGACTCCAGCCTTACCAGGAGAGAGCCAGCAGGTGGCCTCTCCCTTCGTCAGAAAGCTCAGGACTTTGCCCTCAGTTTACCTCTCTATATCCGTGCCTCTCACTCACCCACCTTCGAGGAAGCGCTGCAGCTGAAGACCAATTTAGCCTACATAGCAGCAGAATGTAAAACCAATCTGGACAAAACCATGTTTCAAGAAGCATGCGCTACAGCGCGGGATTTGAAATCAGCGCTGCCCCTGGCAAGATACCTTCTCCTTTGTGAGTGGCTGGATATGAAACCTATTAACACGGGTACGACTCCTATTGATAAAGTCCTGATCCTGCGCAAAGCCAAAAGAATCAGTGCGGTCACACGCGAGAAATTCAGCACCTACCAGGGACGGCAAAGTCTCAAGGGAACCTACCTCGCTTTCTTGCAAAGCCATCCCTACCGTGAAGAGGTCTTTCAGCTATTTATCAACTATATAGATCAATTTCTCTCTCAAGAGACACTGGATGAGGCCACGGTCCTTGATCAGGGTTATTTCTAAGGGCAAGCCAGCCAGGTCCACCCATGCTGTCGATCGCGCGGGGTGCTTGCAGCCAGGACCTGGCTTTCGCTAGAATGTTCACAAAGCACGAGAGCAGATTGGCTCGTACTCTCTACGAACATCTTATGTCACGTATCCCGCCGGTTGAAGACAGCCAGTTCTGGCCCGAGGACAGGGAGAACGACGCTAGCCAGGCCTTCGCCACCATGCGCGACCTATTCCGCGTCATGGCTCACCGGCCCGAGATAGCGCGCCAGACCATGCAGCTACTGCAAACAGTCATGCGTAGCGGCAGCGTCGAGCCGCGCTTGAAAGAGCTACTGGCGATCCGCGTCTCTCAGGTCAACTATTGCCATTATTGAATGGCCGCCCATACTGCCCTGGCAGGGCAGCTAGGCGTCAGCGAGGAGTTACTCGATGCGCTCTATCACATCGATACTCACCGCCATCTCTTCACGGCGCGTGAGCAGGTCGCTTTGCGCTTCGCCGAGATCATGACGACCGCGGCCCGCGACATCGATGAAGAGCTATGGGACGAGCTGCAGGCCCACTTTGACGACGGCGAGATCGTCGAACTGGCTATGGTGATCGGCCTCTTCAACTGCTTCAATCGCTTCGCGGATGCTCTGCGCCTTGAGCCACCTGCTCGTTCCAAAGGCGAGGGGTCAGCTCAAGCGCGCGCCTCTGAGAAGAAGGATACAAACACCTATGACCACGAGCGAGGAACAACTGAAGGCCCTGATCAAGGATCTCTATGAGCTGTCGCGCTACCTGCACAGCCGCGGCGAGCGCTCCTTGACACTGGCGCGCCAATTTGAAGAGCACGCCCAGCGCGATCCCAGTAACCGCGAATTTGACTTGACCCAGGCGCGCATGCTCGATTACCAACACCATATCTGGCATGAAATCGGCAACCTGGTCGATCGCTTGCTTCGCCAATACGACCGTCCAAGCTCTCCCTGATGCGCGCCTGCATAGCCCGCCAAGGAAGCGCAGCCCAGGCAGTTTCTCAAGCCAGCTCTCGCTTGAGCGCCTTAACCAGCCAAGAGAGAAGGCAGGTCAGCCGCCTCAGCCACTGATCCTGATCGGGGCGGCGCCTGCCTTCTCCCTCTGCTGTTAATCACTCCTGTTTGCTTGAGCCTTCAGCTCAGCATCAGACCCCAGACTCACACACTGCCAGCTCTCCTACCCAAAGCCTGAGAGCGCTCACTACCAACCCTAGAGCTGGCCGCTCTTGGCCTTGCTATAGCGCTCGCTGAGTTCCTCTTTGGTGCGCTCGTAGATCTCCCGTCCCTGAGCCAGGGCCTCGTTAGCGCGCTGGCGCAGCTCCTGGCCCAGTCCAAGCGAGCGATCACGCAGCAGCAGCCCCTGCTCTGTGAGCTGCGCCCGTGTGGCCTCACCCGACTGCGGCGCAAACAACAGGCCGGCGGCAAAGCCCAGCCCGAAACCTACCAGTAAGCCGGCAACAAACTTCATGGGTATCTTCCATCCTCTCTTTCTGTAGAAAGCTCTCTCACTTATTGCTCGCTATCGCTTTTCTCAAGCAGACGTGAGCGGACAAAGGAAGAGCCAAGGAGAGGTAGACGTAACCATATAAGCGACCGGTCAACGAAACAGCGGGAAACGAAGGAATAACTACCTCTCCTGACGCCAGCTCGCCGCTGCAGAGGAGTGTTTCGACTCCTGAATATAGTACGCGCGGATATGCCTGTCAGACTCTGGTGTGGACAACCAGTACCACGACAGGAGGGGAAAGGACCGGCGTCGAGCGTCAGTCAGCGACTGATCTCCCAGCAAAGGAGGCCTGGCACGCTCAATGCGCAGGCTCATTGAGGACCTGCTGGACCAGGGCCAGCAGGTTGGTCAGCTCAAACGGCTTCTGCACCACATGCACCCCCTGGTAGTAACTTGGTTGCTCTGCCACCAGCTTACTTACCTGCTCCGCCTCCAGCACAGCGGCGGTATAGACGATCACCGGAACCTCCCGCGTGAGAGGATCGGCCCGTAACTGCTTGAGAATCTCCTGGCCAGAGACGTCACCCAAACGCAGGTCAAGAATCAGCAGGTCGGGCAAATCGCGCTTGACGCGCGCCAGCGTCTCACGCCCATGCTGTAAAATAGAGACCTGGTATTCTTCGTCCTCCAGGACCCGCCGCATTAGATGCAGCAGCTCGTTTTTGTCGTCGACAACGAGTATGTGCTTAGTCACGTTCTTTCGGCGCAGCTCCCCGCCTATGGCCAGGCCGGGAACGGGGATAGACGCCGCCTCCTGTTAATCGCCGCCTGGCCGTCCTTCCAGTACGCTTTCCGACCGAACAATGTGATTTTTAACGAGGAAAAGGTCAACCGTGGTTCACGGCTGTATTTCTGCCAGGCAGTTCGCCGGCTCTTCTGCCCGGCCCCCGAGGAGAGTACTTCCAACACGGCCCTGCTTACTGCTCTGACCCTCGCCATTCAGCCTCATCTGCCTCACCGGCTTATTCCGCCGTTGCCCGCTTTTGCCAGAGCGCCAGTGCCAGTTACCGCTGGATGTCGCCTAGCTGGCTCATGCAGCACTGCCAGCCCCGTTACTGAGCTGAGGTCTATCGCCAGCGGGTAACGGTGGCCCGAGGCCGACATGAGGATATACATAAACCCGGTCATTGTCAAGAGGGCGCCTTTACTCTTTCCGAGCAGGACCGAAGCCTTTGCCTTTCCTCCTGGCGCTTACTCGGTAAGTGTATCACGCCACTGCCGGCAAGACAAGGTCGCGAGCCAGCGCTCTTACAGGCAACCCACGTTCAGAGCAGGCCGGCGCTCTCTCCTCCTCTCCTTCTCCCCTTCATTATACACGCCGCCACTAAGGCTGTTGGCGTCACCCTTTGCGAAGCCGGGTAGCTAGCCCCCTTGGCCCACAGACAGCAATCCGGCTGTCAGGCTCCTCTTCTTGACAGGTATGATATCATTAGCCATGAGCCAGGGAGGAATACATAACTCTAGCTTCCCCCTTTAGCGGTAATCCTCCCCGCTCTGACCGCGTAGCTCAGCGGTAGAGCAGGCGCCTTTTAAGCGTAAGGTCGTGGGTTCGAGTCCCACCGCGGTCATTGTGTTCTTCAGGCGTCTCCCCTGCGGTATCCTGATGTGATGCAGTACCCACCCGGGCCGGATGCGGCAGCACGGTGGTGCTGGTTTTTTCCGCATCCGGTCCGGCTTCGCTTTTTTGCTGGCCGCAGGCTCTCGCTGCCGAGACGAGCGGCAGCAGCCAGCCTGGCATGCAAGCCACGCATCCATCATTGCTCACCCAGCTCAAGGCGTCATTCTCATTAAGCCAAGTCAAGTGTGGCTGTCCTTGCCAGCGCAGGCGCCTGGCCTGGTGCCTCAGACTGAGCTGGACAGCCTGGCCCAGCAGGAGAAAAGGATATGGCGATTCAAGCGCAGGTCAGGCGACGTACCTACCTTGATTCGATCACCCTGATGCAGATCGCGACAGCCCTCAAGGAGCTACCTGGTGTCGAGAACGCGGCCGCACTGATGGCGACCGACGCCAACCGTCAGCTTCTTGCAGAGGCTGGTCTTGACCCTGGTACTGTCTCAGCAGGTCCCGAAGACCTGCTACTGGTGGTCAAAGCTACAACGCCGGAGGCCGCAGAGCGGGCGCTGCAAACTGCAGAGGAGCTGCTGACCGCTCGCCAGCCGAACACCGCTCTGCCGCTCTCCGCTGTAGCTGATTATCCTCCACGTTCTCTCGAGGAGGCCGTCAGGCATCAGCCCCAGGCCCGCCTGGCAGTGATTTCAGTGCCTGGTCCCTATGCCGCCCTGGAGACTGAGCAGGCCCTGCGCGCTGGTCTTCATGTCTTTCTGTTCAGCGACAATGTCCCTCTCCAGCAAGAAATTACCTTGAAGAAGCTGGCCCAGGAGCGAGGCCTCCTGCTCATGGGGCCTGACTGTGGCACCGCCCTGCTCAATGGCGTGGGCCTGGGCTTCGTCAATGTCGTGCCACGCGGCCCGATCGGCATTGTCGGCGCCTCGGGCACTGGCATTCAGCAGGTGATGTCGCTGATCGCCCAGCAGGGCAGTGGCGTCTCTCAGGTCATTGGCTGCGGCGGGCGCGATCTGAGCCGCGAGGTTGGGGCCATTACAACGCTAGCAGGCATCCGTCTACTGCTAGAGGACGAGACCACACGCGTGATTGTCTTGGTTTCCAAACCGCCCGCACCGGAGGTAGCGGAGCGCGTCATGGCAGCGGCTGCCAGCGGCTCCAAGGCCGTCGTGGCCTGTTTTCTGGGCGCTGATCACGAGACCCTGGAGCAGCGCTACGGTGGTCGTATCCTGGTGGCACGCACCTTGACGGATGCGGCCACGCTGGCCGTTCAGCTAGCCGCCACACCCGCCTCCTACCAGGTGGCCACCACACCCGCCAGCGCCATCACGGCGCGCCTTGAACGGCTCAGGCAAACCTGTGCTGTCTCGGCAGCCAAAGGGTATCTGGTCGGCCTCTTTGCCGGCGGTACTCTCTGCGACGAAGCCATGCAGCTCTGGAGTGCTCTGCTGGGACCAATCTACTCCAATATTCCCTTAGAGCCTGCCTGGCGTCTGCGAGAGAGCAGCCTGACAGCCCTTCCCGGGCACTGTGCTATCGATTTTGGAGCTGACGAATACACCCGTGGGCGCCCCCACCCTTTGATTGATCCCTCGCTACGTTTGCAGGCGCTCCAGACAGTTGCCAGCCATCCACGTGTCGCTGTGATTCTGCTTGACATCGTGCTTGGCTATTGCGCCCATCCCGATCCGGCGGCCGTCTATGCCCCGCTCATTGCAGAGCTGCGCCGCCGCGGCCCTCGTCCGGCGATCGTGGTCTCGCTGTGTGGAACGGAGGGCGATCCGCAGCGTCTCTCAGTGCAGACGCAGCGTCTGCAAGAAGCTGGTGCCACGGTTCTGATGAGCAACGCTGAGGCCGCCCTGCATTGCGTCCAGTTACTCTATGAGCAGGAGGAAAACGGTGGTCTCTTCTAGCATGCCAGAGCAGCTTCGCTCGCCTGCACTCGCCGCCATCAACGTAGGCGCCGAACTTTTCGCCGAGGCTCTGCGCACCCAGGGTGTCGCCGTAACAAGCGTGGCCTGGCGCCCACCCGCCGGCGATCCCACTCACTTAGCCAGATTGCTGGCTGATCCAGAGATCGATCGAGCCAACAAGATCGCTGTGGGGCGGATGTTGGCCGCCGAGCCGGTCCTGATCGATGTGCAGCCAGCACACACCGTGATTCCCTTTTTCCGCGAGACCGCTGGTGGCTATGCGCTACTTCACGCTGGCCCACCGATTAGCTGGGAGCGTATGTGTGGCCCCATGCGCGGCGCCATTATTGGGGCTTGCCTCTACGAGGGCTGGGCCCGCACTGAGGAGGAGGCTATCCATCTGGCCGAGACGGGGGCGCTCGCCTTCGCCCCTTGTCACCACTACAACGCCGTCGGGCCTATGGCCGGCATCATCTCCCCCTCGATGCCCTTGCTCGTCGTGGAGGATCGGGTACATGGTCATCGCACATTCGCCCCTCTGAATGAGGGACTGGGCAAAGTATTGCGCTATGGAGCCTACGCCCCCGAGGTCATCGAGCGGCTGCGGTGGATGCAAGAGGTGCTTGGGCCAGCACTGAGCCGGGCCTTGCGCCATGTGGGCGGCCTTGACCTGCGCTCTCTGCTGGCTCAGGCCCTGCACATGGGCGACGAGGGCCACAACCGCAACAAGGCGGCCACCTCGCTATTTCTGCGCCAACTGGCTCCGGCCCTGGTCGAGACGGGAACCTCCAGCGCTGAAACAGCCAGCGTGCTGCGCTTCATCGCCTCTAATGATCACTTTCATCTCAATCCTTCTATGGCCGCGGCCAAGGCTATGACGCTGGCGGGGGCGAACGTGCCGAACAGCAGTGTAGTGGTCACAATGGCTCGCAACGGGGTTGACTTTGGTATCCGCGTGAGCGGACTGGGTGAGCGCTGGTTTGTGGGGCCGGCCCAGCCGATCCAGGGCCTCTATTTCGCCGGCTTCGGCCCTGAGGACGCCAATCCCGATATCGGGGACAGCGCTATTACGGAGACCGCCGGTTTGGGAGCTTTCGCCATGGCCGGCGCCCCGGCGATCGTCCAGTTCATTGGAGGCTCGCCCGCCGACGCCCTGCGCTATACCCATGAAATGTATGCCCTGACAGTGACGACGAACCCGCAGTTCAGCCTGCCCGCCCTCAATTTCCAGGGGACTCCGACCGGCATCGACATCCGCCAGGTCTGTCGCCTCAACTCGCCCCCGGTCATCAATACTGGCATCGCTCACCGCCTGCCGGGAATCGGCCAGGTGGGGGCAGGTATCGTTTACCCGCCAATGGAATGCTTCACCGCCGCTCTCCAGGCCCTGGCGGCCAGCCGTCAAGCTGCCTCCTAGCTGACGCACAGCGGGCGAGCCTGGAGAGGCCACAGCCCCGATACCGGCTTTCCTCGATATCTGGCCATGGAAAGAGGGGCCTGCACACCTTGACCGCTATGCGCAGGCCCCTCGCTGCCAAGTCAAGCAGCCATAACCGTGACGCAGGAAGGGAAGCTGAGACGAGACGGCCAGTCGCTCTGGCAGAGCGGGGAAGGCCATCCCACGCCGCTGATCAGAGCGGTGTGCCGCTCTCGGGATCGAGGAAGAGACGCGGTGCACGCGGGCCGGAGAAGTTAAACATCTGCGTCAAAGGCCCGGCCAGCTCGTCAAAGGACTGATCACCAATGCGACCAAGCTGCCAGTTATCCTCGATAAAGCGCAGGATCGAGGTCTGATCGGTCACCGTGTGATCGACGAAGTTCACGCGCGCAAAAGGTGAGATCACGAGCAAGGGGAGGCGAGGCCCATAGCCGCAGCGCCCTGAGTAGGCCCCCGGCTCCGGTGTGCCGCACTGTCCCGGTCCCGTGAGAGCATCATAGGTCGGATCAGCGGAGCGCATCACAATTGGCCCCATTACATGGTCGTACCAGCCATCTGAATCGTCGTAGGCGATGATGATAGCCATGCTCTCCCAATACGGGGAGCGCTCCAGACGATTAATCGTGTCGACCAGGAAATGTTGTTCGTCGAGTGGATCAGAGTAGCCAGCGTGACCATCCTGATAGGCGGCAGGCTTCAGGAAGCTGACTGCTGGCAGATTACCAGCCTGCAGAGCAGCCCAGAAATCGCTGAGATCGTACTGATGGTTGGCCTGGTCGGTGCGCCCAATCATCCGCACCGAGGATGGCGGCAAGTGATGCGGGTTGGCCGTCGACTGATAGTACTGGAACGGCTCATGATGAGGGATATAGTCAGTGACCGTGGCTCCCCCAATGTTCTTGTGGGCGGCGCCACAGACCGCCTTGCCGTTACTGACCGCTGTCGGACGGAAACCACCCTGGAACCAGCCCCAGGTGATGCCTTTGGCATTGAGCAGATCCCCGATATTCTTGCCACTCAGCGCAGCCGTTGTGCCGACCGAGCAATCATCGAAGGCCGGACGAGCATCGCCGATCAGGGTACCGTTACTGATCAGCCCGGGCACGTTGGCCGGCGTAGCTCCATGTGTCTGCCCTGAGACCAGATTGATCGCACCCGGCGTCGAAGGACCAAAGGTCGTACCAAAGGAGTTATCGCTCATGGCGAAGTGCTGGGCGTAGTTCCAGAGAGCGGTGACGGTGTTGCCGTCGTAGTAGTCCAGCACGATCGACTTATCAGAGCAGCTTGAGCCAGCTACCGACTGCACAAAGCGATCCATCAGACCGTGATCAAAGGCTTTTTGCTCATCATCATAGTCATGATCCTGATCGCAGGTCAGGGCCTGAGAGCGATCGAGCCGCTTCGGATTGGCACTATTTGGGTTATGGCTTAACAGGCTCGGCGTCAGACCGTTCACCGTGGGCGTGCCCGGTCGGGCATGGAAAGCAGGTTCCCCAGGAGGATTGAGGGCAACTGGATAGGTCGCAAAATAATGATCGAACGAGACATTCTCGTCAAAGATGACCACGAGATGCTGAATAGGCGTGACTGTCGAGCGCCGCGCTCCCGTCGCTCCTGTCTGAGGCTGGCGTGGCGCAGCAGCCACGGTCACCGTGCCCAGGAGAAGAACCATCAGCAACATGGCCAGGCCGACTTTGAAGACGCGCTTCATCGTCTGCTCCTCCCTTTTCGTGAGGTCATTGGACTAGAGAACCCGGTCTTGCCTGGAAATCGGTCCGCTTTCGCTTAGTGTTTCTCGCGTCCGACAACCGCCAGGCGCCATGTGCCTGGTAATGGCTGTCTTCCTTGCAGCTCCATGAGGGAGTGTATCACGCTTTGTTTAAGCGGGCGCAAAGGTCAGGTTAAAGAATAGCAGCTATGTTGAGTATAGCCCGGTCCAGGAAATTTATGCCTTTACGCATAGCAATCAATGGCAAAATATGCAGGGAATATAGATCACCACGAACTATGATCGACAGGTCGTCATTGAAAAAGTGGCGCGGGGGCAGAAGGAAAAGAGGAGAACAATGAGCAGAGAGCGCAGAGACCCGCCTTGATAAGCGGGCCAGTCGCTGAGCTTGCCATTCAAGCTGGCAAGAGGGAGGCGAGCCTGACAGGGTGCCAGAGCATCCCGCCAGGCCCACCCCTCTTCAGTGGGTGTCGGTGAGGGTATTCACGAAGGGGCTGCAGACTCCTTCCTGCAGACGCCGCAGGCTCAGTAGTTGGCTTACTCTCCTCACCTGCTAGGCCTCACTCGGTGCGTAGCGCAATAATTGGATCAAGGCGCGCCGCCCGCTGCGCAGGATAGAAGCCGAAGATGATACCGACCAAGGCAGAGACGCCGAAGGCCAGCAACACCGAGAGCGGATCAAGCACAAAGGGCGTATTAGTAAAATGCGTCAGCACCAGGGCCCCCACGGGACCTAGAATGATGCCGATTACTCCGCCCAGCACACTCAACACCAGGGCCTCGATCAGGAACTGCGTCATCACGTCGCGTGGACGCGCTCCAATTGCGATACGTATACCGATCTCACGCGTGCGCTCGGTTACGGAGACCAGCATAATATTCATAATGCCGATACCGCCGACCACCAGCGAGACCGACGCCACGCTGACTAGTAGGATGGTCAGGGCCTGATTGGTACCCTGTACCGACTGCAGAACCTGGAGCTGATTGGAGATCTGGAAGTCATCGAGCTGCGGGTTAGAAATGTTATGCCGCTGCTCTAGCAACTGCTCGACCTCATTCTGCACCAGACCCACATCGGAGGTGCTATCGGCGGTCAGCACAATCTGACCGAGGGAGCGCCCGCCGCTCAGACGCTGCCGGGCCGTCGTATAAGGCACATAGACCACGTCATCAGCATTGCGCCCGCCGTTGGTCCCCTTGGGAGCCAGCACACCGATCACTGTGAACGGCACGCCATTAATGCGTACACTCTGGCCCACTGGATCGGCTCCCGGGCCAAAGAGGTTGTCGACTACCGTCTGCCCAAGCACCGCTACAGTATGGCCGCTATCCTCATCATCTTGAGAGATAAAGCTGCCATCCTGAAGCTGCCAGCCGCCGATTTGTTGATAGGGGGGAGCCACCCCGACGACGGAGGTTGACCAGTTCTGATCACCGGCGACAAGCTGCCCCTGGCTATTAATCAAGGGGCTGACAGCGGTCACATGAGGGAGCTGAGCAATAGCATTGGCATCGTCCAGCGTCAACGACTGGGCCGAGCCGAGGCCAGCGCTGACGCCGCCGGTGCCGCGTACGCTGCCTGGGAAGACCGTCAACTGAGTCGGATTGAGGGCCGAGAGCCGCTGATTGATGGCCGCGGCATTCCCCTCACTGATCGAGATCATCATGATCACGGCGCCGACGCCGATAATGATCCCCAACGAGGTCAACAGGGAGCGCAAGGCATTCGCGCGCAAAGCACGTAAGGCGCTGCGCGTCCCCTGGTAGACGGCAGAGAAGCCGCGAGCACGCCGATAGTCATGAACGGGAGGCAGGAAAGCGCTGCGCTCCAGCGGTGCCGGCTGCGGCACGGTCGCATGTTGTGCACCGGTCTCGGGCCTCAGAAAACTCATGAGGTCACCTTCCTTCCCTCCTGTTCCTGATCATGATCATGAGTCAACTGCCAGCGGGCCTCCAGCGGCTCCGGATTGAGGGCATCGCCGACGACGCGCCCGTCGCGGAAACGGACCTGACGACGACAATAGGCAGCAATATCAGCCTCATGCGTCACCAGGATAATCGTCAGGCCACGGCGATTTAACTCCTGCAAGATGCCCATGATCTGAATGCTGGTCTGGCTATCCAGGTTTCCTGTCGGCTCATCGGCCAGGAGCAGAGTCGGCGACGTTACCAGGGCGCGCGCAATGGCGACGCGCTGCTGTTGACCACCCGATAGCTCTGTCGGACGATGATGAGCACGAGTGCGTAGCCCCACCAGCGTCAGTGCAATCTCTGCCCGCCGCGCACGCTCCTCAGCGGACATCTGCATATAGGTCAGCGGCAGCTCGACATTTTCCAGGGCCGTCATCCAGGGTAACAGATTGAAATTCTGGAAAACGAAGCCGATGGAGCGATTGCGCACATCGGCCAGCTCATTGGGGCTAAGCTCATCAACTGGCACGCCATTTAGCAGGTAACGACCCGCCGTTGGCTGATCCAGGCAGCCAAGCAGATTCATAAAGGTCGATTTGCCCGAACCGGAGGGGCCCATCAGGGCGACGAACTCGCCTGGCCAGACATCGAGATCAACCCCCCGTAGAGCCGGCACTACCGTATGACCGAGGTAATAGTTTTTGACAAGCTGACGGACTCGCACCAATGGATAGGCACGATGTCCATCAGCCTGCCACTGCTCACGCTGCTCCATTTTAGCGGCCACCTCCTCCTCCGCCGAAGAAGCGTGCGCCACCACCGCCGAAGCCGTTGCCGCCGCCCAGGCCACCGCCGCCAGTGCCTGTACTCGTTGTCGAGAGGTTAGAAAAGACGCCGCCGGTCGCGCTGACCACCACCTGATCACCGTCCTGCAGGCCCGAGGTCACCTCGGTATAGGTGCCATTGGTCAGGCCGGTCTGAATCACTACTGGGGTTAGCTGACCATTGCGCAGCGTTAACACCACGCGCGTGCTGCCGCTGCTAGTGCCGCCAGAGCTGCTCTGACCCGCGCCGCCGGTGGCACCGCTGGCATTACTTCCCTGGCCGAAGGAGACTCCGGCATTGCGATAGACCTGTGCCAGCGTCTGCCGGCTGATAGCTCCGACCTGTACCGCCTCATTGGTAAAGGTCAGCGCCTGGTTTGGCACCAGTAAGACCCCGATGCGCTGCTGGGTCGTGATATTGACAGTGGCGGTCATGCCCGGATAAATGTGAGCCCCGTTGAGGCTGTTCTGATCGACCGTCAGATCAACGGTATAGCTCACCACGTTGGAAGAGTTCTGACCTAGAATATCGACTGAGGAAACGGTCGCATGAAAGGTGCGGTTAGGATAAGCCGCCACCGTGAAGGAGGCCGGCTGACCCACCTGCACATTGGCAATATCGGCCTCATTGACAGCGGCAGCAATGGTCAGAGAGCTGGTATCGACGAGCACCATAAAGGCATTGTTTCCGCTTCCTCCGGAGGAGCCGGAGCTAGAGCCAGAGCCAGTCGAACCAGGCGTCTGGCCAACGGTCCCATTGATAGCAACGATTGTGCCATCAGAGGGAGCTGTCAGCACAGTCTGAGCCAGATTATGTTGAGCTGCCGCTAGCTGGTCCTGAGCGCTCTGGAGCTGACCCTTGAGCTGATCAAGCTGAGATTGCGACGCCCCGCTGTTGACGGCATCGTTGTAGGCCGTTTGCGCGTTGTTCACCGCCTGCTGGGCCTGCGTGACAGCATCCTGCAGCGAAGGAGAATTGACCTTCGCCAAGACCTGGCCTTTCGTCACATGCTGGCCCACTTGCACATCGATTTCGCTGATCTGCCCACCAACCGAGCTGGGGAAATTCAGGTTGTACTGGGCTCGCGGCTGAATTGGACCGGTGCCCGAGACAGTCACCGAGAGGTTGCCAGTGGTCACTGTCGCCAGCGTATACTGTGGCTGTTGCTGCGCGCTCATGTGCAGGTAGGCCAAGACCCCACCGGTGGCTAGCAGCAGGACCACGACCACAACGGTAGCAATCACCCAGCCTCGGCGTCGACGCCGGCGTGTTGGTAGAGCAAGCTTGGTTTCGAAATGCGCCGCTTCCTCTGTAGCGATCTCACTCCCTTCGTCCTCCAGTAACGGCTGGAGATTCGTCTCAACATCGGACATGCTTACATCTCCTTTCAGAAGAAGGCTTTTCGTGCGCTTCTGCCCTCAGCCTGCCTTCATTCCTTACCTCCCCTGTGTTTGGGGATTAATCGTGACACTGGAGGCGGTCAGCTGACCCTGGCTGCCGTTCGTGCCAATGACCAGCACCGTTACACCGCTCTTGAGATCGCTCGCGCTGGCTGCTTCAGTCTGGATAATGCGTGTGGAGCTGGTCAAGGTCAGCACAAAGTTGCTGCCGCTGCTATCGGTCACCGTCAATTGGTTGCCGACAATCTGGGTAACGCTGCCGCGCACTGCGCGCGAGTTCTGGCCGCTTGTGCTGTTAGCGCCGAAGCTGCCCTGACCCTGACGCCGGAAACAGGCCGTGTTGAGATTGCCACGGTTGCCAGTGAAGCTCCGGCGTGTGCCCTGGCCGCCTTGGCTATTTTGGCCCGCGCTGTTACCCGCAAAGCCTATCTGGCCGCCACCAGCCTCAATGGAGACAGCCGAATAGCTGCCGTCAGAGTTTTGGCTTACAAAGACCGTGACCTGCTCCCCATCCTTGAGGTCGCTGACCTTCTCTTGCACCTGCTTTGTAAAGCGCGTATTGCTGGTATAGACCACCTGCTTGCTTTGCCCCTGCCGGTCCAGCACCGTGAAGGAGCCAGTACCCACGCTCTGCACCGTCCCACTCACGCTCTGAAAGCGTGGAGTAGGGGGGCAGGTGGGAGTCGCGGAGGCGGAGGCACTGACGCCCGCTCCAGTGGCGCTGTTGGTCCCACAGGCCGCCAGTAAGAGGAGGGCCGCCAGCGAGAGCAAGCCAGCAGCCGCATAGCGCAGCAACTGACGCGTCGGTTGCCTAACCGTGATCATGGTGCTGTGACTCCCTTCGCTTGAGCACTCTATGGGCATCGTCACATAGGGAGTCTAGCCAATGGTGGATAAAATCTCTGTTAAGATGACTCGCCTGTGAGATCCTGGCTGGTCGTGAGGAGGGCCGAGGCAGTTTTGTTGGCCATTTTAGGGGGATGTTCCTCCTTAAAAAGCCAATTATGTCCTGGCAAGTGCGGTCGTTTCAAGGCCTGCATGCCCAGCAGGAGCAGGTAGGGCAGCAGGAGCGCTGTCGGAGGATAGGCTCTGAGCTAATGGCAGGGAGACAGTAAAGATGCTACCACGGCCCGGCTCACTCCAGAGACTGATTTGTCCGTGATGCTGCTGCACAATTGCCGCCACGATAGAGAGACCTAGGCCAGCCCCACCGCTGTGACGTGAGCGCGAGCTGTCGACGCGATAGAAGCGGTCGAAAATGCGCCCCTGCTCCTCGGGAGGGATACCGATCCCTGTATCGGCCACCGTCAGGCATGCCTGTCCCTCAGCCTCCTGGCCCTGGATACGCACTTCACCGCCCACTCGATTGTAGCAGATAGCATTTTCGATCAGATTGGAGAAGACACGCGCCAGCAGTAGTTCGTCGCCCCACACGACCAGATCGGGCAGATTCTCCAGGATCAGGCTGACCCCATGCTCCTCGGCCAGTGGCTGAAGCTCCTGTACGACCTCCTCCAGCAGGGGGCCTAGACTGACTTCGTTGGCTGTACGCAGCGGCTGCTCACTTTTGACGAGCAGCAGCATATTGGAGACAAGCGATTCCAGACGACTGAGCGCCCGCTCCTGGGCAGCAGCCATCTCCTGGTAATCCTCCAGCGTTGCTTGAGGATCACTCGTTACCACTTCCAGACTGGCACGCATGGCCGCCAGGGGTGTGCGCAGCTCGTGAGCGACATTGGCCACAAAGCGCCCTTGTTGAGCAAAGGTCTCACCCAGGCGTGCAAGCATGGCATCAAAAGCATCAGCCAGCTCCTTAATCTCATCTCGTGGTCCCGTTAGCGCCAGACGCGTGTCCAGCGTCTCGACACTGATGCGCCGCGCCGCATTGCTGACCTGACGCAGCGGGCGCAGAGCGGTACCCGCCAACCAGTAAGCCCCTAGCCCACCCAGCACCGCGACCAGGGCCAGACCGATCAGAGAAATACTCTGCAGCTCTAATAGAAGCGCTCGTTCGATCGGATTCAAGTGGCCACGCGCAAAGCTCTCGGCCAGGCGCTCCGCCAACGGCGCCGGCAAGGGAGGCAAACTGTTCCTGAGCCGCAGCCCATTCGGCAGAACTGTCGTGCGCGGCCAATCGAGTCCACTGCTGTGGATGACACGAGCAAAGCCGTTAATCGCCGCCATGTTAATAAAGAAGAGCAGCGAGAAACTGAGCACAAAGACCAGGGCAGCGGAACCGATGGCAATGCGCAGGCGTAGCGGTAAAAAGCGTCTGCGTGACGGACGGAGCCGCAGACGACGCAGGTCCAGGCGCGGGAGCAGGAAAGAGCATCTGGTCATGCTTTCTCCTCCGATGGAGCAGAGGGCGGACCGAGACGATAACCTTGTCCAACGATGGTTTCGATATAGCGCGGCGCCTCGGCTAGATCCCCTAGCTTGCGCCGCAACGAATTAATATGCACACGCACCGTATTAGTGAAAGGATTGGCTTGGGAGTCCCAAACGTGTTCAAGGAGGGTCTCTTGACTGACAACTTCGCCCTGATGGCGCATCAAATACTCTAAGATGCCGAATTCCTTGCCCGTCAGCGAGAGACGTTGATTGCCACGCCAGACCACACGCGCCACTGGATCAAGCTTGAGATCGGCATAGCAGAGGAGCGGCTCACGTCCGCGCCGATCGCGCCGCAATAAGGCACCAATGCGGGCCACCAGCTCAGCGAAGTAGAAGGGCTTCACCAGATAATCGTCAGCCCCCAGTTCCAGACCAGCGACGCGCTCATCCGGCTTGCTGCGAGCAGTTAACATAAGGATAAGCATTGAAGGGCGAAGCGTGCGGAGACGACGACAGACCTCTAGGCCATCGAGGCCAGGGAGATTGAGATCGAGGATCACCAGATCATAGTCATTGACTTCGGCCAGCATGCAACCGCGCTCCCCATCATAGGCAACATCGACAGCATAGCCACGCTGACGCAATCCCTTCGCGAGCGCGTGCGCGATATCAGGCTCGTCTTCAATGACTAGCAATCTCATAACTTAGCCCTGACATCTCTCCACAACACAACTAAGCTAAGGCCAAGCTGAGGCCCCCACCACGCTGATCACGCGCAGGCCTCTTGCTAACCCTTAGCATCCCGACGTCTCATTGGTCCTATGCTCGCTTGAGATGTTGGCTCACTGGCTCGGCGTCACGATACGACGATCTGCCCCCACAGACCTGGCTGCTCCCGCCCATTGTAGCCGCTGCACCAACAGCGCTGGCCTACAGGCCCTTCCCTCTAGCTAAGACAGGAGCCTGGAGCAAAGTCAGACCGATCGCGATCGCCCGTTTGCCCAATCCAGAGGAAGCACGTCTTTTGACCGCAGCAGGGAGGGATGGTCTGCCGCCATGCAAGAACCACCGGTGGCAGGCGATCTGGCAGACTCCATCCCTGCCGGAGGATACCCGGTCGCTGTCTAAGTATACCGAGAAGAGTTCAGAAAAGTATGACGGATCTGTAAAGATTGTGTAAAGCCCTCATCCCTAATCGGTAGGCGCACCCTATCCTCTGGACACCTCTCACCAGAGAGCAGACGTTCTCTGGGCTGAATCCCGATCACACGAAGCTCAAAAGGAGGCAAGGCGCTGCTTTCACATCAAGCCTGTCGCCCTACCAGCTCCCTGCCGAGTCGTCCTCTTCACTGCTGGCCTCCTACCGTCTATCTAGTCGAGCTGCTGCCAACCCAGCGGTTCCCCTGTCCCCCTCTCTTGCAATCTCAGCCCCGTTATGCTATAGTAGTGACACAGAAAGAAAGAAAGAAAGAGAGTGACCACCGGATAGCCTGGCCTGCCCGCCAGAGCGAGCGCCTCTCTAGAGAGGGAGACAAAAGAGGCCGATGTAGCTCAGTTGGTAGAGCACTCGCCTTGTAAGCGAGTCGTCGTCGGTTCGAGTCCGACCATCGGCTCCGCTGCCCCGGCAGTTGTGGAACGCCGGGGCTTGCCGTATTGTGCAGGGCGTGACACAATGCGAAGGAACCCACTACACAGGTCAAGGGCTTCGACGCGGCAGCCTTCCCTTGTGAAAGCAGGTCGAGTCTGATAGGGCTTAGCCGCGTGCTTCGACATCGATGGCGCCCTGCTTGTTGAAACGCAGCAGGAAGCGCGCAAGCCAGGCGCCAACTCTGATGGTTACCCGCTCCGCCGCTCGCCGGTCAGTCAGCTTCTCTGCCCTCTGGCGTACCGCTCGGCTCGCTGGGGTCAAGCAAACACTCGAGCGAGTCTGGTACTAGCCTGGTGCTTGCCCTGTTCCGCTCCGTTTCTCACACTGGCAGCTATCAACGCACCTGGTTGCAGGACTGCTATAATGATGAAGAGGTTGGCAGAGGCTGCTCGTCTGTCCATCGCAGACCGCGCATCGGCGCTTAGCCTGCCTGGCCTGGCAGCAGAGCATACCTCGCCTACCGCTTCACTTTGGTCTGTCCGTCTTTCCTGTCCTGGCCCAGCCTGCATCAGCTAGGGTTCATGAGCCAAAAAAGCAGGCATGTTCGCCGGTTCGGCTCGCCTCCGTCGATCGGTAGCGAGCTGTAGCCAGTAGCAGAACAGGAGTCAGCAGTGCAGTTCGATCTCAATGAAGAGCAACGAGCGATTCGCGACACCGTCCGTCGCTTCACGGAGCAAGAGATTGCGCCGTATGCCTCCAGGTGGGATGAAGAGGAATATTTTCCGCGCGAAGTTTACATGAAGATGGCCTCCCTGGGCCTATTGGGTATGACCATTTCCGAGGCCTATGGGGGAAGTGCTCTTAGCCGGACCGTAGCGGCCCTGGTGTATGAAGAGTTGGCCCAGGGAGACATGGCGACCGCCGTGGGCCTGTCGGTGCATAACATGGTAGCTGGCTCTATCGCCCGCTTTGGTAGCGAGGAGCAGCGCGAGCGCTGGGTCCGACGCCTGGCTCGCGGTGAGCTACTGGGGGCCTTTGCCCTCAGTGAAGCGGGTGCTGGCTCGGATGCGGCTAGCCTCCAGTGCCGTGCCGAGCGCCGGGGCGACTGCTATCTACTCAATGGTACTAAGATGTGGGTCACCAACGGCGGAGAAGCCGACCTCTACCTGGTGATGGCCCGCACCAGTCCGGTCCGCGGCTCCCAAGGCATTAGCTGCTTTGTCGTTGAGAAAGGTACCTCCGGCTTCCGCTTCGGGAAAACTGAGCGCAAGATGGGCTTGCGCTCCTCCCCCACTCGGGAGTTAATCTTCGAGCAGTGCGCTATTCCGCTTAGCCAGCGCCTGGGCGAGGAAGGCCAGGGCTTCAAGATTGCTCTCTCGTCGCTGGACGGCGGGCGCATTAATATTGGCGCCATCGCCGTGGGGGTGGCACAGGCCGCTTTTGAGGTTGCCCGCTCCTACGCTCGCCAACGTACGCAGTTCGGCCAGCCGATCGGGGCCTTCCAGGGCGTGCAGTTCATGCTGGCCGATATGGCGATGAAGATCGAGGCCGCACGCCTCCTGGTCTATGAGGCCGCCTATAAGCTGGACCACGAGCAAAATGCCAGTATGTACGCCTCGATGGCCAAGTGCTTTGCGACTGACGTGGCAATGGAGGTCACAACCAATGCGGTCCAGGTGCTGGGCGGCGCCGGCTATGTCCGAGATTATCCCGTTGAGCGCTATATGCGCGATGTCAAGGTCGCCCAGATCTTCGAGGGCACCAACCAGATTCAGCGCGTGGTGATCGCACGGGCCTTGCTGGGGAATATCCGTTAATAGACAAGTGTTCTAATCTGCAGAAAAAGAGCAAAGCAGTCGATATAACAAAGATGAGAGGGAGTGACCGGCAACCCCACGGGTCGGTCAGCGACCCGAGAAAGCTCAGGTTGCTGCACGCGAGCCACCGCCGCCTAGCTCTTCCTTGTCTTTTCGTATCGAATATGCTAGACTTTTAATGGAATAATAGAGCCGTATAGCGTGTATTTTTGATAGTTGAACGTTGCGTAGACTTTTCTGTATTTGGCTATAACTCCTGTTGGCGGAGACAGGAGTGGACATATATCTCATCAAAAGCAAAGAGTGGGCATACTCATGCTTGAGTGTGGTTAGGAGGTTTTTGTTACCTTGACAATGGAAAAAATTCGACTTGTCCCCCTGGGTGGGCTTGGGGAAGTCGGAAAGAACATGATGGTGATCGAGTATGGTGAGGATATCATCATCGTTGACGTAGGGTTGATGTTTCCCGATGACGAGATGTTTGGGGTTGATCTGGTGATACCGGACACCAGCTATCTGCAGGACAAAAAGCAGCGTATCCGGGCCATCCTGATCACCCACGGTCATGAGGACCACATCGGTGGCCTCCCCTACGTTCTCCCCGCGCTCGACTTCCCTCCCGTCTACGCCACTCGCCTGACCCAGGGGCTGATCCAGGTAAAGCTGAAGGAACACAAGCTGCAGGATCGTGCCGTCATCAAGGTCGTAGCTCCAGGCGATAAGGTCAAACTGGGCAAGTGCACCGCGGAGTTCTTCCACGTCAATCACAGCATTCCCGACGCAGTGGGCATCGTCATCCACACGCCCATTGGCACCGTGGTGCACACCGGTGACTATAAATTCGACCATACGCCGGTCGACGGGCAGCCGGCGGACTTCGGCACCCTGGCGCGCATTGGAACGGAAGGCGTGCTTGTGCTCTTGGGCGATAGTACGCGCGTTGAGTCTCCTGGCTATACGCCCTCTGAGCGCGTCATCAGCGAGTCGCTCGACAAGATCTTCGCCAATGCTCCCGGGCGCATCCTGATCGCTACCTTCGCCTCTCTGATTTCGCGAGTGCAGCAGGTGGTTGATACGGCGGTGCGCTATGGGCGTCACGTGGCACTGGTCGGGCGCAGCATGGTGAGCAATGTTCAGATGGCCATCGACCTGGGCTATCTGAACATCCCCAAGCATACACTCATCCGGCCCGAGGACATTCACAAGCTGCCTCCCGAGCGCATCGTGATCATCTGCACCGGCAGCCAGGGCGAGCCGACCTCAGCCCTGACGCGCATTGCCAACCAAGATCATCGTCTTGTGCGCATCCAGCCGGGTGACACCGTGATTCTCTCTGCAACACCTGTGCCGGGCAACGAGAAGATGGTCAATCGCACGATCAATAATCTGTTCCGTCAGGGAGCGGAGGTTTTCTATCAGGGTGTCTCGCCGGTGCATGTCTCTGGTCATGCTGCCCAGGAAGAGCTGAAGCTGATGCTGAGCATGATCCGGCCCAAGTTCTTCGTGCCAATCCACGGCGAGTATCGCCAGCTTATGCTGCATGCAAAGCTGGCTGCCTCGCTGGGCATCCCGGAGGATCACATCGTGATCGCTGAGGACGGCGATGTGATCGAAGTCACGAAGAACTCGATTCATGCCGTCGGCCATGTCTCCTGTGGCAATGTCTATGTCGACGGCCTGGGCGTCGGCGATGTCGGCCAGATCGTGCTGCGTGATCGCCAGGTGCTGGCTCAGGATGGCATCCTGATGGCGGTGCTTACGGTCGATAAAGAGACCGGGCGCCCGCTGGCAGGACCAGACATCATTTCGCGCGGCTTCGTCTACATGCGCGATGCCGAAGAGCTACTGGCGAGCGCGCGTGAGCGGGTGCTAGAGTCGTTCGTCGGCCTGAACGGCCACGCCTCCGACTGGTCGTTCGTCAAGGATAAGATCAAGCACACGCTTAGCGAGTTTCTCTATGAGAAAACCCATCGCCGGCCTATGGTCCTGCCGGTGGTGATGGAGGTCTAAGCAGACACACAGTAGAAACACTCTACGGCACGAGACAGAGGGGCGAGAGCCGCCGCACGATTTGCCGATCGTCGGCCTTGTCTCCCGCCCCTCTGTCTCTTCGGGATGAGAGCGCCCTCTCTCCCTGCTCTCAGGCTTGACCTGGCTGTCGGCTGCCTACCGTCCACAGCGCGATGGCCTGCCTTGCAGCATGCGACAATTCTGCGACAGGTTGCCGATGCCGCTGCGACAGGCACCGCTTATGCTTCAGTTAGAGAGCGCTGCGAGGAAAGTGCCAAGGAAGCAGATGCTTGATGCGATCTGATCCCTTCTCTGCTCTGTTCATCCAGTCCTCCCAAGCGCTCTTTTTTTTTGGGCTTGGCTTTATTGACTGCTTCTCCGACCTGACGCCTGGACGGGCAGGATCGCTACGACAGCCGAGAGCTGCAGGTTTCCCTGCCGCTGAGCCAGAGGCTGCCCTCATGATCGCTCTCGCCATCTCTTGCTGAGGCTTGACTGAGCCGCGATCTCCCCACTTGCGCCCTTGGAACATCTGCGCTATCATACTGGTGTTGCGTATAGAACTCCGGCAGGCGCTATCCAGGTACAAGCGCTGCTGGGGTGGCAGAAGAGTACGCCTCTTTTTATGAAGACCACACTTGAGCATAGCCTGCCTAGCTAACGGGAGGAGCAGACGGAGCGGGAATGGCAGCCAGCGATCAGAAGAATCAGCGCAAGGAGCGTATCGTACCGGGTGTTGAGGCCAGACGCACAGCGCGGGCCAGCGCTGCCGCTGGCGCTGTGGGGTCGAGCCGTGTCCGTGTTGAGCAGCGTACCCCTAGCCCCGGCTCTGCCAATGCTCGCCAGGCTTCCAAGCGCGCCTCAGGCTCTCGATCACCCAAGCGCAAGGCTTCTCCCTCCTCTTCGTCGCCCCCTTCTGATCAGACCGGTGATGAGCGCTTTATCAATTGGCTGCGTGAGCAATGGCAGCACCTTGAACCACATCAGCAGCAACAAGTCTATAGTTCGCTCCTCTTGCTGCTTTCCTTGCTCCTGCTCGGTTCGCTGACCATCCTTCGGCAAGCCTTTATTCTGAAAGACTTCTACGCCTTTTTCACAACTTTCTTTGGCTGGGCCGCCTATGTATTAGCTCTAGGCTTGCTTGCTCTTGCCGTAGCCTTACTAGTCGAGGGTCTAGCGCGGCGCAACCTGCTGCGTTGGTCTTTGGTGGGCGGATTAACTTTGCTCTGGCTCCTGATATTGGCCGAGAGTCAACTGATTTTCGGCGGTGAGACCGGTGGTGTTGTAGGGGCCCTTCTCATCTGGCCTCTTCGCAATTGGCCCGCTGCCGTCGGCCATATTCTCATTCTGGGGCTGATTGTCATTGTCAGCATAGTAACTTTTCGCATTACCTTCGGGCACATCCTGACTGTCGCTCGCTTCTTGCGACGGCTCTTTGCCGACCATGTCGAGCGACCCAGTCATGTTGATGGTGGCGACCGCGCCCGTGGCCCCTCGCCTTTCCTTGGTCAGCGTCCGCGCTATAGTCGCTATAGCAGCCAGGCGCAGGCCAGCAACAGCGGTAGAGCAGATGCTGGGGCCGCTCATGCAGCCGAGGCCTTTGCTGCCGCTGGCCAGTCCCGTCCAGGCGCGGAATCCTCTTTCAATGACGCGGAAGAGGACATCATCGAGTTTGAGCCTGACTTTGACAGCGAGGATGAGCAGGATAACGGAGGGGTGTCCTACCGGCACCCGCTCGGCTCCCTCTCGCGTAGCCCTCAGCCAGCGCCTAAGCCGCTTGATCGCCAGGAATATCAGGCCGCTACACGCGGTGCACAGCAACAGCCATTGCCCTTTGGCGCTGAGCAGGTACCTCAGCAACCCCTGCATATTTCGGCGGGCAACATTGTACCTAACCTGCCCGAAATGGAGCCGCTCACACCCAACCCTCTCAAGCGTCAGTCGGCCCCTGTAGAGGTCGGAAAGGGTTCTCAGCCGCGCGGCGCAGGCCAGTCGCCGTCACCCTGGAAGCTGCCAGATCTCGGCTTGCTCAATCGTCCCGAGGATATGAAACTCCAGATGCTTGGCGAGGACACTGTAGCCCTGGCCAAGTTGATCCAGGATACTCTACGCAGCTTTCGCGTTGAGGCAGAGGTACGTCCCGAAGATATCAGCATTGGCCCCACAGTCATCCGCTTCGGGATTCGCCCCACGGGCAAGCCAGCCATGCAGCCCGATGAGAAAGGACGCCTGGTCCCTGTACGCGATGCAGCAGGCAACATCGTCTATGAATCGCGCACGCGCGTGAGCCGTATTATGGCCCTGCAGAACGATCTGGCCCTGGTACTGGAGGCGCGCTCGATTCGCATGGAGGCCCCCGTACCGGGCCGGCCCTACGTTGGCGTCGAGATTCCTAATAAAAATAGTCGTCTGGTAACGTTGCGCGAGGTACTGGAGAGCAAGGAGTATCAGGCGGCACGCGCCAAGTCCAAGCTAGCGGTGGCTTTGGGTAAAGATGTCGCTGGCGCTGTGCGCGTTGGCGACCTGGCACGGATGCCCCACTTGCTGATCGCTGGAGCCACAGGGGCAGGGAAAAGCGTCTGTATCAATGCAATGATTGCCACCTTCCTGATGCAGGCCACACCCGACGACCTGCGCCTCCTGCTCGTTGACCCCAAAATGGTCGAGCTGACGCACTACAACGGGATTCCACACTTGCTGATGCCGGTCGTAACCGAGGTCGACACCGTTGTGGGTCTGCTCAAAAATGCTATCCATGAGATGGAGCGCCGCTATCGCCTCTTCTCCCGCCTGGGAGTGCGCAATCTGGATAGCTACCGCAAGCTACGCAACGAGCGGCTGGCCCGCGGCGACAACTCGCTCCAGAATCTGCCTGCCATCGTCATCATCATTGACGAGCTGGCCGACCTGATGATGACGGCTCCCGAGGAGGTAGAGGGCCTGATCTGCCGCCTGGCTCAGCTCGCCCGAGCCACGGGCATCCATCTGGTGGTAGCCACGCAGCGTCCGTCGGTCGACGTGATCACCGGACTGATCAAAGCTAACATCCCGACACGGATCTCCTTCATGGTCAGCTCGGCTATCGACTCGCGTACCATCATCGACATGGGCGGAGCCGAGCGCCTGCTAGGACGTGGCGATATGCTCTATCTGCCCGCCGATGCCGGCAAGCCGGAGCGCATCCAGGGCGCCTTTGTTGCCGACGAGGAAATTGAGCGCCTGGTTGCGTATTGGAAAGAGCAGGCAGCCCAGCATCGTCCGGCAGGCACGCCCGAGGTCGAACCAGGCTGGGAGATCAAGGAGCAGGAAGCTGAAGAAGCCACGCTCGACGATGAGCTGCTGGAGCAGGCGGAACAGGTGGTACGCGAATATGGGCGTGCATCGATCTCGTTGCTGCAACGGCGCCTGCGCATCGGCTACGCTCGTGCAGCTCGCCTGATCGATCTACTCGAGGCCCACGGCGTCATCGGTCCCCAGGAAAGCGGAGGACGGGCGCGTGAGGTACTGGAGAGCCATCCAGGCAGCAGCGGAGGCCGATATGAGGGCGAAGGACGCACCATGGCCGATGAGGTTGAGGAAATTATTGCGGAGGAACGGGCCCGGCAGGAGGCTCTTCGTCGCCAGCAAGAGCGCCAGCTACGTGAGCCACGTGCCGCCGATAACGAGCCGGCTCTTGGCGAGGATGAATGAAAGGCTATCTGCGGCCCCAGGCCAGCCCGTTCCTGGCTTCAGAGCCCAGTCCATTGTCTCCATCTCGCTCGAGCGCCCAATGACAACTGCGAGGCAGTGGGAGAAGCCTTGAGTCAGTCGGAGGCCAGTGAGCAGAGAGATAGACAGGGAGACAAGGAGCAGGTGGCAGGTGATCTTGCTCGGGGATGAGTCACTCACCAGCCTTCGGCGTCCAGCTCTTTGAGCAGCTTCTGATCCTCTTTGCTGCTCAAATCGAGCTTAGCAAAGAGATCGGGGCGTCGCCGTCGCGTGCGCCGCAGGGCCTCCTTTCGCCGCCAGCGAGCGATCTGCGCATGATTACCGGAGAGCAAGACCTCAGGCACCTTCCAGCCACGAAACTCGGGCGGACGAGTGTACTGGGGGTACTCGAGCAGATAATTGCTGTGCGACTCCTCGTGCGTTGACTCGTCATGGCCTAGAACACCAGGGATCAGGCGCGCAACCGCATCGACGACTACCATTGCTGGTAGCTCGCCGCCGGTAAGCACATAGTCACCAATCGAGAGCTGATCGGTAGCCAGATGCTCGGCCACTCGCTCATCAACTCCCTCGTAGTGGCCACAGATCAGCGACAAACGCGGCTCCTGCGCCAATTCGCGCGCGATCTGTTGATTAAAGAGCCGGCCCTGAGGAGTGAGCAGAATAATGGGGCCGCCCTGATAGACGGCCTCGACAGCGGCAAAAATCGGCTCAGGCTTCATTACCATACCGACGCCGCCGCCATAGGGGTAATCATCGACAACGTGATGCTTATCGGTTGTAAAATCCCGAATGTTGTGCAAGGCTATCGAGAGCAGACCACGCTCACGGGCACGTTTCAGAATGCTCTCAGAAAACGGCCCTTCAAACATGGCAGGGAAGAGCGTAAAGATGTCGATGTGCATCACTGTCCTACCTGAAAGCTTTGTGTTAAAATAGCACTGACACCGAACGTTGACAATCCCCGGCGGGGAACTGTGTCAACCCGCCGGCCCCGCTCTGTACCCATAGAGATGCCTTGTTTCTGTCTTTGTCTTTGTCGGAGCCTGCCATGTCCCGATCCCTGACGCAGCATTTCAAGGACCTGCATGGCCAACTTGTGATTCTTATCGGGAGCGCCATTCGTCTCTTGGGAGGAGAGGCCGGGCTATTCGTGGTCGCCAACGAGGCCTTTGACCCTCAGAGTAGCGAAGAATACACCGCCTATCAAATCAACGAGACGGCGGTTGCTAGCCTGCTGGCTCATATCCAACGCGGGCCCCTGCCTACGCCGGCCCGCCCCTTCGTGGTTGAGCGCCTGCCAGCCGCTCTGCTGGATGAGCTGGACCTCTTTGCGGACTTCATCGGACCAGATACCGAGGCCAAGACAACCCCCAGTCAGCTCCATAGCAGTCAGGACCCCGCTGGTTCCAACTCGGAAAGTCGTCGCCAGCCCCAGGAGTATGAGCGCTGCTCGCTGATTCTCCATGATCAGGGCGGCTTGATCGGCATGCTGCATTATCTCCGCCCCATTGGACGCAGCTCCTGCCTGGAGAACGATGAGATTCGCTTCGCCCTCTTTCGGGCTCAGCTCGCCGCCAGCATGCGCTTTGCTCTCAAGGCTCAATCGCTGGTACGCGAGCAGGAACGCCTGGCGGCTATCTTCCAGTACAGCACCGATGGCATTCTCACCGTTGACCATGCCTTTCGCATCATCGACTTTAACCCGGCAATGGAGCGACTGACGGGCTGGCGCGAAAGTGAGGTGCTGGGCCGTTTTTATTATGATGTGCTGCGCCCCAAGGATCGGCAAGGCAACGACCTGGGACTGGAAAACTCGCCCATCTTACAGGCCTTCGCCGGCAAGCCCGTGGTCAACCGCGAGATCCAAATCACGGCACGCGACGGGCAGCGCTTCAGTGTCAGTGTCTCAGCCTCCTGCGTCCACTCAGCACGTGGCGAACCAATGAACGGCATTTTGACCGTGCGCGATATCACTCGTGAGCGCGAGCAGGAAGAGCAACGCTCAATGTTCATCTCGGTCATCTCCCACGAGCTGCAGACGCCTATCGCTATCATCAAGGGCTATGCCTCAACGCTGGCACGCGCCGACGCCAGCTTTGACCGCGAGACCCTGCGCGCACGTCTTCTCGCTATCGAGGAGGAGGCTGATCGTCTCAATAAGTTGGTTGGCAACCTGCTCTATGCCTCGCGTATCGAAGCCGGCGGCTTGCACATGGAGATCGCTCCCCTGGACCTGGAACCGCTCATTCAAGGCGTCGTGCGACGCTTCCAGGCCAGAAGCACCGATGTTGAGATTAAGGTGCAGCTCCCTCCTAATCTGCCCCTGGTCATGGCCGACCGCGACCGCATTGAGGAGGTACTGGAGAACTTGCTGGATAACGCTATCAAATATTCACCCCGGCAGCGCAGCGTCACTGTGAGTTGCTCAACTGTGGGCGATGAGGTGATCGTCAGCGTCAGCGATCAGGGCATGGGTATCTCTCTGCGGGACCAGGAGCGGCTTTTCCAACGTTTCCAGCGTATCAATCACCCGTCAACACCAGGGCGCCCGGGCGCCGGCCTCGGCCTCTATATCTGCCGTGCGATCATCGAGGCTCATGGGGGAAGAATCTGGGTGGAAAGTGCGCTGCATCAAGGCTCAACCTTCTCGTTCAGTCTGCCTCGCAAGGAAAAGGCGCAATTGCCGATGGTGGTGTTTTAAAGATGGAAAAGGAAAATTTCGATCATCGTGACATTACTATCCTTATCGTCGATGATGAGCCACGTATTCGTGATCTTGTCCGAATGAACCTGGAACTAGAGAATTACCATGTATTGGAGGCAAGTAGTGGAGAGGAGGCCTTAGAACAACTGCGTGAAAATCTACCTGATCTTATCGTGCTGGATGTCATGATGCCTGATATGGATGGCTTTGAGACCCTGCGCCAGATTCGCGAAGTCTCGACTGTGCCGGTGATTATGCTGACAGTGCGTCAAGACGAGCATGACCGCATCCGTGGTCTGGACCTGGGAGCCGACGATTACATTGCTAAGCCCTTCAGCCCGCGCGAGCTGCTCTCTCGGATTCGCGCCTTGCTGCGCCGGGCCTTCATGCCGCCCCCGGCACGTAAGACAGAGATCGTCGTCGACAAAGACCTCAAGATCGACTTCGCCAGGCGAGAAGTCATTGTCCGTGGCCAGAAAGTCACCCTGCGCCCAACCGAGTACCGTCTGCTCTATCACCTGGTGAACAACGCGGGGCGTCTACTCACCCATGAAACCCTGCTCTCTAAGGTTTGGGGGCGAGAATACCGCGATGAGGCCCACTACCTGCGACTGTACATTACCTATCTGCGGCAAAAGATCGAGAAAGATCCCGCCCATCCCCAATATATCTTAACAGAGCGAGGCGTCGGCTATCGCTTCAAGGAATTGGAGGGCTAAGCGACCATGTGCAACCGGGTTCGGGGTAGAGCCTTGTGTCTTCGTGAATGGCTGGGCTTGCTGGCTTTGCCGCTACTTCTACTAGTGGTCACAGCGAGCGCCTGTGCGCCCTTTGGCAATGCTGCCTCTGTCAAGACACCGGCGTCTGGCGACGCCACGATCAGCCTGAAGCCGTCGCCGACGCCCCAGAACCTGTCAGCGCTTCTGCAAGCTGAGCACCTGCTCATGACCACAGAGCACCCACCCCGCGATCTCTACAGCCTCGTACAACGCCTCAAGCCGCACAGCTCGCAAACCCTGTCCCATCGCGAACGCAGCACGCCGCTCAATGCCCACATTGGTCAAGAAGACCAGTTCTGGCTCATTAACCTCGACAGCCACCGCTACCAGCGCATTCGTGCCAGGCTAGTTTACATCACTCCCCATGTCTATATGTACGTTGAGGATGGCCAGAGCGCCAGCCTGACGGCCCTTAAAAGTTCTGCCGACCTCTTTGAGGAGCGCATCTATCCTAGCGAGCACGCTACCTTTGGCAGCGAGTGGCTGCCGGGCATCGATGATGATCCCCATTTGACCATCCTGAACGCTACAGGGCTGGGCAACGGCGTCGGCGGCTATTTTTCCTCCAATGACGAGTATCCAACAGCCATCAATCCCTACAGCAATGAGCGCGAGATGATCTACATGAATCTCGACGCCTTGTTGCCCGGGACGGCGGATTACAACAGTACGCTGGCACATGAACTGCAGCACCTGATTCACTGGCATGTCCATCCGACTGACCCGGGCTGGGTTAACGAAGGCATGTCCTTAGTGGCTCAGCACCTTAACGGCTTCTCCGTAGACGGCGTTGACCGCGCCTTTCTCACCCATCCCAACACCCAACTTACTGACTGGAGCGACGCTATGCCAGCAGCCCTCGACCACTATGGCGCGGCCTATCTTTTTCTCGCCTATTTTGCCGAGCACTACGGCGGCTATCCTATCCTCAAAGAGCTGCTAAGTGATCCTGCTGATCCCCCAGCCAGCTTTGACCATGTCCTTGCCCGTCATGGTTATAAAGACCGTTTTGACGACGTAGTAAATAAGTGGTACCTCGCCAACGTCGTCCAGGACGATAGCATCGATCAGGGAGACTACGGCTACGCCTCCATCCAGGCTGGGGTTAGCGTGCCGACACAGCAAGTGACAAGCTATCCCTTTACCATGATCAACAGCATTCAACAGTACGCAGCAGAGTACTATACCTTTGAGCCAGCAGGGCAATCGGGCACTCTGACCCTTAGCTTCAGTGGCACACCTACAACGCCTATTATCGCGAACACGCCCCCCCACCATTCGCACTATGAGTGGTGGAGCAATCGATATGATAATATGGATAGTACCCTGACTCGTGCTTTCGATCTGAGCGGGCTGAAAGGCAAACACGTCACACTGCAATTCGCTGCCTGGTTCGACCTGGAACGCGACTACGATTATGCCTTTGTAGAAGCCTCGACCGACGGCATCAACTGGAGAACGCTGCCCGGACGCTACACCACGGCTAGCAACCCCAATGGGGGGAACTGGGGTTATGGCTATACAGGAACCAGCGGCGGCGCCAGCCCGCAATGGGTAGAGGAGCAGATTGATCTCACCCCCTATGCTGGTCAGCGCATCCAGTTGCGCTTTGAGGAGGTCACCGATGATGCAGTTAGTCGTCAGGGTTTTGCACTAGCCTGGATACGCATCCCAGAGCTGCACTTTGAGGATACCCTGACCAGCGATAACGGCTGGATCAGCCACGGCTTTATCCGCTCGGCCAACCTGCTGCCAGAACACTATAGTGTGCAGGCTCTGGTGTATGAGGGCCAAGGCTTCAGCGTTCGCCGCCTCGCTGCTAACATGGTCAGTGGACAAGTCACTATGACCATTCCAGACTTTGGCAGGAAGGTCAATCGTGTCATTCTCGTCATCTCCGCCTGGGCAGTTGCCACATCACTCCCAGTCCGCTACCAGCTCACGGCCAGGCTAGGCTGAGACAGGTGTATGGGCCTCAGAGGCAGGCAAGCAGCAGACACCAAGGTCCTATTCACCCAAGTGATCCAAGGAACACGGCAGTCGTTCCAGCAGCCTGCCAGGCCGGGGGCCAGGTGGCCTACCACCCAGCCAGCACTAGTAAGCCTGCCGTAGAGCGAGAGCGGCCAGGCTCCACGGGGCCTCATCCTGAGCAGAGCGTGGCTCTGCTCAGCTGCACTGAAGGGAATTGCATTGGACGGCAGCGCGCGTCAGCCGCTGTCTCTCTCACCTTGTCTGTAGGCTTGGTTTGTCTAGTTAGTGATCTTGTCTAGAGGGGATGGGAAAGACCTTGAACAAGAAGGAACGTGTTGAGGCCGCCTTGCGCGGTAAACCGGTCGATCGCGTGCCGGTGAGCATGTGGGGGCACGACTATGAGCGTGAGTGGAACGTGCAAACCTTTGTCGAGGCCATGATTGAAAACTTCACGCGCTATGACTGGGACTTCCTAAAGGTGAATCCCCGTGCCTCCTACCACGTCGAGGGCTGGAAGGTCCGCGTACGTCCCTCTGGCGACAAGTACAAGCCGCCGATCTTCGAGGACACCCCCATTAAGAGTACTTCCGATTGGAAGCGACTGCGCCCGTTAGAGCCAACGCAGGGAGCGCTGGCGGAGCAGCTACGGGCCATGCAGCTTATTAAGTATCATCTTGGCAACGATGCCTACTTTGTCCAAACCATTTTCTGCCCTCTGGGCGTGGCCAAGTACCTAGCCGGCAACAGCACAGAGGCGGTGCTACATAGCATTCGTGAGGACCGCAAGGCCCTTCATACGGGGCTGCGTACCATTCTAGAAACATTCATTACCTTCGCCATCGCCTGCATGGAAGAAGGCGCTAGCGGCGTCTTCTATGCTACCAATGGCTGGGCTCGCGAGGGGCTGCTTACTCAGGACCAGTATCGCGAGTTTGGTGAACAGTACGATCTGGAGTTTCTGGATGCCATCAAGGGGCGCAGCAAGTTTACCATTCTGCACAACTGTGGTCCTCGCATCTATTTTGATCTGCTGGCAAACTACCCTGTTCATGCTATTAGCTGGGCCGCCACCCTCGAAGGGAATCCCGACCTGCGCGAGGGCAAACGGCGCTCAGGAAAGGCAGTGATGGGCGGCATCAGCGAAAAGACTGTGTTGCGCACCGGTACCCCTGACCAGGTACAAGAGGAGGTGCAAAAGGCCCTGGAGTTGACAAATGGCGAACACTTCATCCTGGCTCCAGGCTGCGCTGTCCCCCCTGACGTTCCCGCGAGAAATTTGGAGGCCATCCGTCGGATGCTGTCTTGACACATGTCAAGGCATTCGCTATACTGCCACGATAAGGAGCGGCGCAACCTGTTCCCATTGGCAGGAAGAGGTTTCGCGCTGCGTCAACCCTCTGGCAGGTTATCAGCACGCGGCGCGACTCTCTCAGGTCGCGCCCAATTCTTTTGTTGTTTTGTTGGCTGACTGGCTTGGCTCAGCTCGGTTCGCTTTGGCTTGATGACGAGGAGAAAGCGTACACGACGGTCAGCAGCAGCAGCAGCAGCAGTAAGGAGGAGTGGGGCAAAGTTGCGATGGCATAGAGAGGCAGCAGCTCGGGGCTGGGAACGTTACCAGCGCTATCGTACGCTG
>NZ_JADGHT010000211.1 GCF_019683755.1 Thermogemmatispora sp.
CATATTTATTCGGCAGGCTACATGGCAGATGATCCGGGCTTCTGGCGCTTCTTCTCTTATCTGAACTTCTTCATCTTTGCGATGACGCTGCTGGTGAGCGCGGATAATCTGCTCTTCCTGCTAGTGGGTTGGGGCCTGGTCGGCCTAGCCTCCTTCTTGCTGATCGGTTTCTGGTATCAGCGTCCGGCGGCGGTCGCGGCGGCACGCAAAGCCCTGGTAATCAATGTCATTGGCGACTTCGGCCTGATGCTGGCGATCTTCTTGCTCTTTAAGCACTTCAATACAGTCGACTACGGCTATGGCGGTCCGAACTGCATTCCGGGTACCAGCGGCTATGGAGTGCTGACGGCAGCCTCCTGTCAACAGTTGGGCACACTGGTCTCGCTGGCGATTGCGCTGCTGCTCTTTGTGGCCTGTGCGGCGAAGTCAGCTCAGTTGCCGCTCTACATGTGGTTGCCGGATGCGATGGAAGGTCCAACGCCGGTTAGTGCCCTGATCCATGCGGCGACAATGGTGACTGCCGGCGTCTATCTGGTGGCGCGTGCGCATGTCCTCTTTACGCTCTCGCCCTATGCGTTGCCGATTGTGGGGGCTATTGGCGGATTGACAGCTCTCTTCGCGGCGACTATTGCGCTGACGCAGCTTGACATCAAGCGTGTGCTGGCCTATTCGACGATCAGTCAGCTCGGCTATATGTTCATGGGGGAGAGTGCGGGGAGCTATAGCGCGGGTATTTTCCACCTGACGACGCATGCCTATTTCAAGGCGCTGCTCTTCCTGGGAGCGGGGGCCGTCATCCATGCCCTGGGCGGCGAGCAGGATATGCGCGAAATGGGGGGGCTGCGCTTCCGCATGCCAATTACGTTCTGGACCTTCCTGATCGCCGTGCTCGCCATCAGTGGCATTCCGCCTTTTGCTGGCTTCTGGAGCAAGGATGATATTCTGAGCGCCCTCCTGACGCAGGCTGCCAGTAGTGGCGGGACTGTACGGTATCTGTACTATGGGCTGTGGGGCTTGGGTATCTTGACTGCCGGCCTGACTGCCCTCTATATGTTCCGCCTCTTCTATGCCATCTTTATGGGCAGCTATCGCGGCGCAGGACCGCTCAAGCATGGGCATGGGGCTGTCGATGAGGAAGAGGAAGAAGAGGAGGTAGTCCATGTAACGGGGCGGAGGCGCGCTCAGTCGGCGTTCTATGAGATCTATGAGGCGCCAGCAGTGATGACTGTCCCGCTGGTGATTCTGGCAATCCTCTCGACGATCGGTGGTCTGGTTGGTTCCTTCGCACTCTTTAACTACAGCCGCTGGCAGCCGTTGAATAGCTTCCTGGAGCCGGTGCTGGGCACGGCGCCGGAGGGTAATCTGCGTCTGCTCTGGCTCTCGACGGGAGCCAGCCTGATCTTTGCCCTGCTTGGACTGCTGATCGCCTGGCGGCGCTACGGTCAGGGGTTCGTCTACAAGGAGAGTCGCAATCCCTTCTATCGCCTGGCCTACAACAAGTACTATGTTGACGAGATTGGCGTTGCACTCTTGATTAATCCGCTGCTGTGGCTGGGACGTCAGGCGACGGCTCTGCTTGAAGGTGGGCTACTTGACGGGGGCAGCCGGCTGATCGCGCGGGCCTTTGGTCTGCTGAGCGCGGGTGTGCGTCGCCTGCAAACTGGCTACGTACGTAACTATGCGCTGGCGATCCTGGTCGGGGTCATTCTGATTCTTCTCTACTATGTTGTGAGGGGGTAAGCCGGCATGTTCCCGATGTTATCGACGATTATCTTTCTCCCGCTACTGGGGGGCGTTGTCGTGCTGTTGCTCCCCCGCGAGCGGGTTCATCTGATCCGCTGGACAGCACTGGGCGTGGCTTGGCTAGATCTGCTCTTGGCCCTCGGCGTGATGCTGGCCTATGCCCAGCCGCATCCAACCGTGATTACGGTGGGCACGGTTCCGGTGGTGGTGGGAGAGGCTTCGCCGACGGTGGCTAGCGTGACCTTCCTGCTGCAGGAGCATGTGAGCTGGTTACCGGCCCTGGGGATCAATTATAGCCTGGGGGTAGATGGCGTCAGCGTGCTGCTGATGACGCTCACGACGCTGTTGACAGTGATCTGTATTGCGGCCTCGTTTCGGGTTGAGCAGAAGCTGCGCACCTATCTGGCCTTTATGCTCTTGCTGGAGAGCGGTCTGCTGGGGGTCTTTCTGGCCACCAATCTTTTCCTGTTCTATGTCTTCTGGGAGCTGATGCTCATCCCGGCCTACTTCCTGGTCGGCGGTTGGGGTGGTCCGCGGCGTGTCTATGCGGCCATTAAGTTCGTGCTCTATACGGCGGTAGGCAGCTTTCTGATGTTGGCTGGGATCATTGCCCTGGGCTACTATTATCGCACAGGCGGGCATTATACGCTCGATCTGGCGGCCATGATCAACAGTTCGACGCACCTGAGCAGCACCGTGCAGCTCTGGCTCTTCCTGGCATTCGCCGCGGCCTTTGCCGTCAAGGTGCCGCTGGTGCCGTTCCATAGCTGGCTGCCGGATGCCTATAGCGAGGCGCCGGCGCCGGTGACGGCTATGCTCTCTGGAGCAATGGCCAAGGCTGGAGCTTTTGGCTTTCTGCGCTATTGTCTGACGCTCTTCCCGGATGCTGCCCATCGCCTGGCGCCGTTGATCAACACGCTGGCCGTGATTGGCATTCTCTACTGCGCCCTGTTGGCCCTGGTGCAGAGCGATATGAAACGCCTGCTGGCCTATTCGAGTATCAGTCATCTGGGGGTGATTACGCTCGGCATTTTCGCCCTCAATGCGCAGGGCCTGGCCAGTCAGCAAGGGATCGACGGCGCGGTTTTGCAGATGGTCAACCATGGCATTACGATCACGACCTTGTTCCTGATCGTGGGCTTCCTGGAGGCGCGTACTGGTACACGGCGTCTGGAAGACTATGGCGGGATGGCGCGTCGCTGGCCAATTATGGCGAGTGTTCTGATGATCGCCGCTCTATCGTCGTTGGGCCTGCCTGGCCTGAACAGTTTCGCGGGCGAGTTCCTGGCCCTCTTGGGGGTCTTCCGCAGCAACGCGATTTTTGGCGTGCTGGGAACGCTCGTGGTTGTGCCGGCAGCCTGGTACATGGTGCGGCTGGTGCAGAATGCCATGATGGGGCTGCGTCCGGCGGGTGGCCCGGTGCTGGCGGCTGAGCGTAAGGGTGGCCTGCCTGATCTCGATATTGGTGAGTTTCTGGTGCTACTGCCGTTGCTGGTGCTGATCTTCTATATCGGTGTGCATCCGCTGCCGCTGACTTTCTTCGTGGAGCACTGATCGGCGAGAGGGTGAGTGAACGGAGAAGGGCGGCGGCGGAGAGGAGCGGGAACAGGTTTTGTTGCGAGGTTTTGCTATGTCGTTTACGTACATCGCATCGGCTGCCGACTGGGCCCGCATTGCGCCTGAGCTGGTACTGGCCGGGGTAGCGCTGCTGGTCCTGTTGGTCGATCTGCTCTTACCCCAGACCGGGTCTGTGCCTCGCGAGCGGGGGGCAGCCAATTTCTTTGTGCTGCCGCTGTTGGCCTTGCTGGGGATTCTGGGAGCGCTGGCGGCCACGATTGCGCTCTTCGTGGTTGGCGACGGTCAGCGGGCTTTCTTTGGCCTGGTCGGCTCTGATTGGGGATCGCTCTACGCGTATCTGGCCATCTTGAGCGCTGCCGGTTTAGGGATTATCTTCTCTCCCGCCTATCTGAAGCGTTTGAAGCTGGTGCATCAGGGCGAGTATTATGCCTTGTTCCTGGCGGCAACGCTGGGGATGATGCTTTTGGCGGCGGCAACCAGCTTTATGACCTTGTTCTTGGGACTGGAGACGTTGTCGCTGGCACTCTATATTCTCTGCGGCTTTGTGACGCGCCGACAAAGCTCGCAAGAGGCAGGAATGAAGTACTTTCTGTTGAGTTCATTCGCCTCAGCTTTCCTGCTCTATGGGGTGGCGCTGATCTATGGGGCCACGGGCACGACGCGCTTCGGGGCGCGGGGAACGAGCGCTTGGCCGGGTGTGCTGCAGTTTTTGCAGGCCCACCCGCAGAGTACGACGCTCTTGCTCATTGGAATCGGCCTGCTAACGGTCGGTTTTGCCTTTAAGGTGTCAGCTATTCCTTTCCAGATGTGGACGCCGGACGTCTATGAGGGAGCACCAGCGCCGGTAACGGCCTTTATGTCGGTGGGGACGAAGGCGGCGGCTCTGGTGGCGTTTGCGCGGGTCTTCGCGGTGGTGTTAGCACCGGTAGCGGCGGACTGGCAGGCGCTGGTTTGGGCATTGGCGGTACTGACAATGGTGGGTGGCAATGTGCTGGCGCTGGTGCAGCGCAATGCCAAGCGGCTGCTGGCCTATTCGAGTGTGGCTCATGCTGGCTATCTGCTGATTGGTGTGGTGGTGGGAGGTACGACAGGTCTAGCCGCTCTGCTCTTCTATCTGCTCTGCTATGCTTTCCTGAATGCGGGGGCTTTTGGGGTGCTGAGTGCTCTGGAGCGGCTGGACAATGGTGGCTGTGATCTGGAGGATCTGCGTGGACTGTGGTTCCGGCGACCCTGGCTGGCGGGCTTTCTGGCCTTCTTCTTGCTGGCGCTGGCAGGCTTCCCGCCGATGGCTGGCTTTGCGGCGAAGTATTATCTGTTCCTGGCGGCTTTGCAGGGAGGACATCCCGAGCTGCTGCTGATCGGGGTGCTGACAAGTGTGCTGGGGATGTATTATTACCTGCGCCTGATCGCGGCCATGTTTATGGAGTCGGCGCGCGGGGTTGTCGGGGAAGCGCGAGAAGCCGCTCCGGCGCTGGCGCTGGCGAGTACAGGCGGAGAACCCAGGGTTTCCGGGCCGCTGGGACGAGCGGCCTCGACGCGTACGGGGGGAGCGAGTTCAGGTGCGGCTGGCGCGGCGCTGGCGGTGAAGGCTGCTCCCCTGGCAGCGGCGAAGCGCGTGCCAGTGGCGGAACAGGTGCCTGAGACGCACGAGCAGGCTGCTGAGGAAGAGGGAGCACTGGCGGGTGGCTCGCTAAGCTGGACGACCTGGCTCGGTCTGGGTCTGGCAGCACTGGGGGCGCTGGCACTGGGGACGGTCCTACCCTTCTGGTTGGTCGATCTGGCGCTGAAGGCGGCGGCGATGCTCTAGCGTCCGCACCGGTAAAGGGAACTGAGCTGCCGCGCCCCGCGCCAGGCCGGGGCTGTGCGTCCTTGGATGACGCTTCTTCTGAAAGACGCTTCTTCTGAAATGACAAGGAAACAGGCAAGGTGGATCATACCCTCTAACCGTATGATCCACCCGCCTGCTTCTTTTTTGGGAGAGGCACATCTGTTTAGCTCGCTTGGAAGATGATGATAGATAGGACGTAAGGCGCTATTGCATCTCCTTATAGGGCAAAAAAATTCCAGTGCCGTACGCGCTCATAGGCACTGGAATCGCCGCATCTGATAGCGATACCGGGGCACAATAAAAGAAAGCAACGAAAGAGGAAAGAATAGAGAGGAGTAGAGCGAGAGAGGCCGCCAGCAGTCTACTCCTCGACCACGCCCATCACATCGCTTTCACGCAGGATCAGCAGCTCCTCATCATCGATCTTAATCTCAGTGCCAGAATACTTGGAGAAGAGCACATGATCGCCGACGCTGACCTCCGGCTTCACACGCTGGCCGTTATCAAGCAAGCGACCGGGGCCAACCGCCAGGACCAGCCCCTGCTGTGGCTTCTCCTTGGCCGTATCGGGGAGCACAATGCCGGTCTTCGTCACCGACTCGCGCGTCACCGGCTTCACCAAAACACGATCAGCCAATGGGCGAACCTTCTCACCTGCGGTTGACATAGACTCTACCTCCCTTGCACAAAACAGATAGCATCGTCAGCACAGGTCGCCACCGCGCTCGCCTCCGGTGAGCTTCGCGGCGTGGCGCCTGGCCGATTAGCACTCTCGCGAAGAGAGTGCGAACCGGCTATTATCATACACCAGAGCGAGCCACATCGCAAGAGGGAAAAGGCGCCCTTACAGCACAATCGACTGATAGCTTGAGGCGGCCAATGCCTGCGCCACAATCACCGCCAGCAGCAACACGCCCCAATCCAGCGGAGCATCGGGAACCGTGCCGACCACCAAGAAGCCGCGCAACAGGTCCACAATATAACTCAGCGGATTAATCTGCGCCAGAATCCGTAACCAATCAGGCATGATGGCCAAGGGATAGATGGCATTACTGGCGAAGAAGAGAGGCATTGTCAAGACCTGACCGATGCCCATGAAGCGCTCGCGTGTTTTAACGATGATGGCGATCAGCATGGACAAGGTTGAGAAGAAGCTAGCCCCTAAGAGGACCGCCAGCAGGCTGCCGATTATGCCCACGACGCTCCACTGCAGATGCACGCCCAGGATCAAGGCCAGCACGAAGATGATCACCGCCTGAGTGAGCGAGCGCACAGCCGCCCCTAGCCCCTTGCCAGTCACAAAGCTGGCGCGCGGCACTGGCAAGACCAGAAACTTCTGTAAGATACCAGCATCGCGCTCCCAGATGATGCTCAGCCCATAGAAGATGGAGACGAACATCAAGGACTGTGCCAGAATGCCCGGCGTCATAAAAGTCAAGTAGCTCACCGAGCCAGTAGGGATAGCGCGCAGGCGCGAGAAAGCTTCTCCAAAGACCACCAGCCACAGGGCCGGCTGCACAGCGCGCGTCAGCAATTCCGTGGGATCGTGGCGCAGCTTACGCAGCTCGATCTCCGCCACTACCAAGACGCCGCGCATATAAGTCACAATGGTTTCCCAGAGTGAAGGTGGACGCAGCAGGGACTCCAGATCGGTACCTTCCCGCTGGGATTTATCCGAAACGCTGAGCGCGCCGACGTAGCTGTCTGACTTCACGATAACTGCCTCCCGACTCCAGAGTATTGCCTGTCACCGACGTAAACACATCCTCAAGCGTAGCGCCAGGCCGATTCAGACTGGCCTTCAGGGCCGCTGGCTCACCGATGGCCGCGATGCGCCCATGATCCATAATGGCCACACGCTGGCAGTAGGCATCAGCCTCCTCCATATAGTGCGTTGTTACCAGCAGCGTGATCTGATCCTGACTGCGCAGCAGCTCTAGCGCCTCCCAAACCGAGCGTCGGGCCGTCGGATCAAGGCCGATGGTCGGCTCGTCCAGGATGAGAATGCGCGGACGGTGCAGGATGGCCTGGCCGATCTCCAGTCGCCGGACCATGCCGCCTGAATAAGTGCGTACCAGACTGTGGGCCGCGTCGCGCAAGTTCAGCAGCTCGAGCACCTCCCAAATACGCCGCTCACGCTCCTGGCGCGGAAAACCCAGCAACTTGGCCACCACCAGCAGATTCTCATAGCCGGTCAAGGAGCTGTCCGCGGAAAGCGACTGCGATACATAGCCGAGCAAACGGCGAATCACCATCTTATGGCCTTGCACGTCGAGTCCTGCGATGCGCATCTGGCCGCTGGTTGGCGGAATCAAGGTGATCAGCATCCGAATGGTAGTGGTCTTACCGGCGCCATTGGGGCCGAGTAGCCCAAAAGCTTCGCCCTCCTGAATGGAGAAGGTGATATGATCAACAGCGACTTTGTCGCCAAAACGCTTGACAAGATCTTCGACTTCAATCATCGGCCTCATGCGGCCTGACCTCCCTCTCTGCTGCTAGGGTAGCGTCGATTGCCGGCTTGGCGTGACTGCCCCCGCTCGGCTGTTCACCACGGCCCCGGCTCTTCTCCGGCCTACCTGGCTCATATTCCTGATCAGGCCTTTCCCCGCCCTGACCAGCGCCTTCGCGCCAGCCACCGGCGGCCTCGGCGGCCACCAGTACTCGCTCGATGAGTCGCTGCAGCTCATCCTGCTCTTCAGGAGTTAATGGCTCTAACATACGCGAGAGCGCCGCACGCCGCTCCTGCTGCCAGGCCGCCACCTGCTCGGTGCCGCGTGCCGTCAGCTCAACCAGTACCACCCGCTCATCGCCTCCCTCGCCTTGACGGACACGCCGCACCAGGCCCGCCTTCTCCAGCCGCTTACAGGCACTGGTCACAGAGCTGCCGCTCAATCCGAGGGTAGTCGCTAACTCGCCAACGCTGCACCTCCCCCGCCGGCTCAGGCTCTTGAGCAGCCAATATTGCTCAGGCGTCATTTCGGCCCGCCTCACTGGGTGAGTGCTGCGCCTCAGCAGTCGCCACAAGGCCAGCAAATCTTCTACCAGGCGCTCGCTGGCCATAACTTGCTCCCTTCTTTTTTACAGGCTAATATTTTTACTATCAAATAT
>NZ_JADGHT010000013.1 GCF_019683755.1 Thermogemmatispora sp.
GTCGTAGGTCCTGCCGCCCCTGTTATTTTCCAGGGGAGATCGGCGATCTCCAAGCTTTCCCTTGCTAGCCCCCCTCACAGATCAGCGTCAGCGATCGCGCCTGCCGCTTCCCCTCACCGGCAAGAGACGGCCAGGGCTGGCTTGCTGTCGAGATCCTGGACCGGCTAGGAGGACTAGGAGGAGCTTTGACGCTGTTGACGCACAGCCTCGTAGAGTAAGATAGCAGTCGCCATAGCCGCATTGAGAGACTCAACGCCGTTGGCTAGCGGAATACTTATACTACTGGTGGCCAGAGCCCGGGCAGCCGCTGAGGGACCATGAGCCTCGTTTCCAATAATGAGGGCGAATGGCCGACGCAGGTCCTGCTCATAATAGAGCTGAGGCGCTCCCGCCTCAGCCAGAAAGACCCGCTGCTGCCTACCACAATGCTCCTGCACTCGCCGCGCAATCTCGTCCCAGCCCACTTCTTCCGCAAGCGGTAAGGCCAGATGGGCCCCGGCAGCGGCTCGCACTACCTTGGGATTGAACGCATCTACGCAGCCCGGTGTCAGCAGCACTGCTGCCACATCTGCCGCCAGCGCTGTGCGTAGGATTGTACCCAGGTTGCCAGGATCAGCTAATCGATCGAGAATGAGGAGCGCTGGCCGCGAGGCCGCCGGTCGGCGCGTTGCTACTTGCTCATAGCTACAGGCCGCCAGCGGTAAGAGGGCTATCACACCCTGTGAAGTCTGCACCTCACCTAAGGCCTCAATCACACGTACGCTAACCTGCACCAGCGCTCGTCTTTCTACCGCCCCACTCAGTAAGCGCTGTAACAAAACCTGCCCTTCAGCAGTGCGGCCTAGCAATTCGGGCTGATAGTAGACTTCAAGGGGCGCCACCGCCCGGTCGAGCAGCTCTTTCAGGAGATGTGGCCCTTCGAGCAGAAAGAGGCCATGTTTTCTGCGTCCACGCGGCGTATGAAGTTCACGCAGGCGGGCAATACGGGGATTGAGCGGACTACTGATCACCTGCATGAGACTGTCAACTCCCCTTAGCATGCAGCAGGGGCGACCGCCGGAGCAGTCGCCCCTGCTACTGAGATTCTGTGCCGTTCCGCCTGGCCAGACAGAAGATGAGGTAAGAGGCGCTGGCCTCAGACCTTCACCTGAGACCGTACAGCTTGTGCGCCAGCCGCCCGCTAGCTTTGGGCTTGCACTTGAGGCTGGCCCTGACTTTGCACTGCAGCCATGGCTGTCTTCACAAGCTCGGCAAAGGCAGGCCGATCGTTGACCGCCATCTCAGCCAGGATCTTGCGATCAACACTGATGTTGGCGATGCGAATGGCGTGCATTAATTGACTATATGTCACGCCAAACATGCGAGCCGCAGCGTTGATACGCGTGATCCAGAGTCGACGCATATCACGCTTGCGATTGCGCCGATCGCGATAAGCATAGGCCAGCGCATGCATCATGGACTCGCGTGCCTTCTTGATCAGACGGCGACGCGTGCCACGGTGACCCTCAACAAATTGCAAGACCTTCTTATGCTTGCGACGCGCCGTAACGCCTCGTTTAACCCTTGGCATAGTGTACTCGTCCTTCCCTTCTCTTTCAGTTTACAGCCTCTAGATAGCCGATGAGCGGACGACCGGAGCGCTCCCTTACCTGTCCGCCAATAAGAGAGACAGCGAGGAGAGCGCTTTTCTTGTCCTAACGACCAGCGTAGGGAAGCAGGCGCCGAACATGGCGAGCATCCCCACGAGCCAGGGCAAAGGTCTTATCAGCCGCACGGATCGAACGGGACGACTTGTTACGGCGCAGGTGGCTGATTGCAACTTTGCGGCGTAAAAGCTTACCAGTGGCCGTAATCTTAATCCGCTTTGCGGTCGCTTTATGCGTCTTCAGTTTCTGCTTCATGAGATACACACTCTCTTTCTTTCTTCTCTCGCGGGGCAAGTAGGTGGCAGATCCTCCTCTCCCTGACGCTCCTCCTGCTGAAAGTAAAGGGAGGCCATGACCAGCAAACGACGGGGCCGTGACAACGGCTTCATCGGAGCGAGCAGCTCGTACAGCTTGTACAGCTTGTACGCCCGGCACGACCTAAGCAGGCAGGCTGAACAGGCACGCCAGCGGTCGCGTGCGTGACAGCACAATAGAGAAGACAAGCTCCATCGAAGGCGCAGAGAAGCCTTTTTCAAGAGCGAAAAAGCCCCGCAGGCCGTCTGCGAGTATAGCACAGATTGCCCTTGCTGTCCAGTAGGGGAGGACCTTCCCCAGGGATGCCAGCGGGCAGATACAGGCCTCGTGCTCGTTGGAAGCTCTCAAGGCGTGACTAAGTGTGTCCCCTTGAGAGATCGAAACCGGCAAAGGAGAGGTCTGCCGCCGGTCACTGAGCAGTGGCTAAGCAGCAAGCGAGGCTCTCAGGCGAAGCGCGGCGCTAACATTTCCACCTTCAAGAGCCGCTCCCAGAATATGAGAGCAGAAGACTAGGCCCACGACAGAGAGAGGAGAAAGGGGAAACTTTAGGGAGCCAACCCTCCTGGTCGTCTCACCTGAACCAAAGGGGAAACGCTCGAGCCTGGCAGAGCTTGCCGTCAGTGCGCTAGTCCCGAAGGCCGCCTTCTCCTCAGCACGATGGACCTTCTCTTGCCAGAAAGGGAGGACAATGCTATAATAGCGGGGCACTGTACCGACTCTCTCAACAGCCACAGGCCACGCCTGCCTGCCAAACGAGCAGAGAGCAACTTGACCTTCTCAGGCAGGAACCAGGCGCCCCCACGGACACCGGCAGCCAGCCTGAGAGGAGGCAGCAGTAAGAGTGGTTGGCAAGGGCAAAAGCAAGAGAGGGCCCGAGATAGCGGCAGAGCGGATGGCGACAAGAGAAAGCGCCATACTCCACCTGCTCCGGCAGCACAACGAGCACGCTTCACCGCGACTGACCGCGAGCAAACCCATAGGAAGGAGGTGGCTTCGTGAGGAGAGACTACGAGCTTGGCTTTATTCTCCATCCCGAAGTCAATGAGGAGCGAACACGTACTATACTAGAACGGATCGAGCAGATCGTAACCGCGCATGACGGCCAGGTTGTCAGGGTGAACCACTGGGGACGGCGACGGTTGGCATACCCCATCCAGCATCAACGCGATGGCATCTATGTCTTTGTTGATATGAGTGTCTCCCCTGAGACCCTCCCGGAACTGGACCGCACCCTCAAGGTCTCTGAGGAGGTACTGCGGCATCTGATCAAACGGCGCGATCCACGGGTGGTACAGAAGGAGCGCGAAGCCTACGCCGCCGCGAGCGCCGCCGGGGTCGCCCCGGCCCCTGCCCCTGCTAGCGTTGCCAGCGAGGAGCTTGTTGGCACCAGTGCGGAGGTCGAGGCTGCTGCAGGCAGCGCCGCAGACGCGGGAGCTGAGGCTCCTGCCGACGTTTCTGAAGCAGCTACCCTATCAGAATCAGAGTCATCGGAGTCAGCAGTAGGAGATGAAGAGGCGCCCGCCGTCTCGCCAGAGGAGATGGAGAGTGCCCCCCCCGCACTCGATGAGCAGCCAGCTCCCGAGGCTGAGCAAGCCTAGCTGCTACGGCAATCGGTTCGGGAATACGCACGTGACAAGCGAGGCGAGACAAGATAGTGGCTCGGGCTCTCTCAGAGAACACACCAGCGAGGGCTGGGCTATTCCTCCCGTCTGGCTTCCCTTTACGAGAGCATGGCGCGGCGTCTCCCAGTGCGACGAAAGGATCTGAGCGATGCTGAACAAAATCATGTTGATCGGCAACCTGGGCCGCGACCCTGAATTGTCCTATACCGATAATGGCGGGACCCCTTTCACTCGCTTTTCGCTAGCAGTCAGCCGTACCTATAAGACGCCCAGCGGCGAAAAGCGCGAGGAGACCGAGTGGTTCAATGTGGTTGCCTGGCGCTCGCTGGCCGAGCGCTGCCATCGGTACCTGCGCAAGGGCAGCAAGGTCTATGTGGAAGGGCGAGTCACTCAGCGCAAGTATACCGATAGAAACGGCGTCGAGCGCGTCGCCGTCGATGTGATCGCCACCGATCTGCGCTTCCTCTCGCCCAGGCCACAGGAGGCCGATGTCTCGGATGAGTTCCCGACCGATAGCGGCGATTTCCTCGAAGATCTGGATGATTCTCAGCCTTTTTAATCCGCAATGGCCGATTGACTCGTAACAAGATGTACTCTGTTGTGTGTTCGAAGGAGGAGAGGACAGCCCGTGCAAAAACGCAATGAAGCGGCCAACCAGCCAAGTGCAGCCGCTACGCAGCAGAATACGCCGGCTCAGCCGGCTCAGAGCGGGGCTAGCGCCCAGGCTTCATCTCAGGCTCAAGCTCCCGCTCAGGCCGCTGCCCGCCAGGCTCGCCAGGGCATGCGTGGCCCCCGGCGCAAGGTCTGCCAGTTCTGTCACGACCGCGTGCGGGAGATCGATTATAAGGATGCCGCTCGCTTCTTGAAACGCTACATCTCCGACCGCGGCAAGATCGAGCCTCGCCGCAAGACGGGCACTTGCGCTAAGCATCAGCGCGCCCTGAGCCGCGCGCTCAAACAGGCTCGTTTCATGGCCCTGCTGCCCTATACTGCAGAGCATATGCGCAGTATGTAGTGCGCTAGCTGAACCTTTAGCTGAGCACTCAGGGTCTGCTCCGCTGCCAGCAGTGGCCACCGCTGGCTTGGATAGCTATGTACACAAGCACAGCGGCTGAGCTTACCGGTTGGAGGATGGAGCCGCAAGTCGAGGCGCACAATTCACAGCTAGCAGATGGCTAGGGTTGTTGGAGACGCTTCCTACGCTGGGACCTCCCTCGCCAGTCTCTCCAGAGGTCTCTTGCGACCTTCGCGCTTCGGCTCTGCGCTGCTCCACCTCCTCTTTCGCAACTGTTGGCTCGCCGCAACAGCCGATAGCGCTCTGTTGCCATCTTAGCTTGCGTTGGCTGTCAAAAAGGCCTGCTTCCCTGCCGCCTGCGCTATTTTGGAGTGATAAGGTTGTCAGATGCGCCAGCTCACCGAAGAAAGAGGGCTACCCGGTCAGGTCAGGCATAGCAGATAGGAACCAGCTCAGCGATGCCTGCGCCTTTCTCTTCTATTCTTGCTTGCCTGTGAGATGAGGATGTGAGGCGTTGCTTATTCGCTGGCCCGGCTCGCTCTTTTACCGGCCCTGAGTCAGCGCTTGCCCTCTTGTCTCATTGGCCGTTCCTGTGTATCATGAAGCCATGAGCAGCCATTGCTGAAGGCAGGAAAGGGTCTCCCACTATGAAGAGTCAAACAGCGCGTGAACCCCAAAATCAGCGGTCAACACGAGCCAGCCGCCCAGAGAAGGCGAAGTCTAGACGCTATGTCCGCCAAACTGCTCTGGTGGCGGCTCGCCGCGACGGAAAGCCCCTGATCTTCGGCTGGGGTAGCCACCTCTCTCAGAGCGAGAAAAATCGTATCCGCGTCCGTGCCACTTGGGCCCTCGCGATCTTTATCTTGTTGACCATCATCGGCGTTATCATCGGTTTCTGGATCAACATTAACGTCATTGTGCCGAGCCTGCCGATTACTTCGGTCAATGGGCATGATATCCCCCAGTCCGAGTACCATAAACTGGTCGTCTTGAAAACCCAACTGGAGATCAATAAGCTCTACGGTCCGAATGGCCTCTTCGCCCAGCGTACTAACCTCGAAAAGGCCGTCGCCCAGCAGCAGCAGGCCATGAATAACGCTTCAAAGAAGATCGATGATCTCAACAAGCAGCTTGGCAAGCTGCCCGCTGGCTCCAGCGCCCAGCGCGCACAGTTGACCAAGGAGCTGAATGAGGCCAAGCAGGCTTACGCTACTGCTCAGTCGCAACACGATAAGCTGCAATCTCAGTTGAACGATCTGACCCAGAATACTATTCCCTTCGAGCAACAGGGGCCTTTCACGCAGTCTCAGATCGGCAATGATAGCGCGACTTGGCTGCAGGACGATGAGCTGATCCGCGAGTGGCTCCAAACGCAGCCTGCCTCGGTTCGCACTCGCATCGAGCCAACGGCTTCTCAGGTTGAGCGGGCTCTCAACGATCTCAAGGCCAATATGCCAAAGTCTGGCCAGTATGCGCGCAGCTATCAGCAGATGCTCGCCCAGGATGGTGTGACCGATGCCGATATGCATGAGATGATGGCTCTGAAGCTGCGTCGCGATAATATGCAGAATTATCTGGCCTCGCAGATTAAGTCGCCCACCTACCAGGTATTGGCGCGAACCATGACGCTCAGTACTAAGGCTGATGCGGAAAAGATCCTCCAGCAGCTAAAGAAGGGCGCCGATTTCGCGACGCTGGCCCGTCAGAAGTCGGTCGATACAACTACCAATACAAAGGGCGGCTATCTTGGCTGGCTGGCTCGTGGTCAGTATGCCCATCAGGAGGGCCAGGCCTACGTGGAGAACTGGCTCTTCGATCCAGCTCGTACGATCAATGAGATCAGCCCCATCATTATGGAGAACGGCGCCTATCATATCGTGCAGATTCTTGGTATCGATCCTTCTCGTCCCGTGGATGCGAATACCCTGAAGACGCTGAAAGATAACGCCCTCTCCAACTGGTCGCTGGAGATCCGGGCCTTGCCAACAACGCATATTACACCCGCTGATCAGAACCGGCTCTTCGATCCGATCAATATGCCGACAGAGCTGCCCGTGAGCGGTCCTTCACAGAGCAGCGGCGGCTTAACGGCTCCAAACCAGTAGCCGCCTCGTCTCCTAGGCCGTATCACTTGGGGGAGCTGCTCCACTAGCGCTCTCTTCCTGGACAGAGACGATCGCCAGGTTGAGCGAAGATCGGCAGCTCCCCTAGATCTCTGCGTCCGGCTGCAGCCAGGATGGTGATGGTGGGGTAGGTGCTATTCCTTTGTGCTTGCTTCTTGTTCTCTTGGTCAGGCAGAAATCTATGACTACTTTCATGCCCAGTGCTTCTTGCACAGTCTTCTTTGGTGAACCACTCTCTGCTCTTCTGGAGAGCGTTTCCCTCTACTTGCATGTCCCTTTCTGCCATACGCGCTGCTATTATTGTGATTTTAATACCTATGCAGGTCTGTTACCTCTACGTGAGCCATACGTGCAAGCCTTGCTGACAGAGATCACATTGGCTGGTGAGTGGGCCCGCCCTGCCAATGGCGGTCGGCGCCGTGCTCGGACCATCTACTTTGGCGGGGGCACTCCTAGCCTCTTGAGTGTAGAGCAGATTCAGCGCCTGCTTGACGCTTGCTCTGCGGCCTTCGCAGTTGACGCCGAGGCAGAGATCTCGCTTGAGGCCAATCCAGGCACACTTTCAGGTCCGTATCTGCAAGCCCTCCGTACGCTCGGGGTAAATCGCCTGAGTCTGGGTGCGCAGAGCTTTGATCCTCACCTGCTAAGGCTGTTGGGACGCACCCACTCGCCTGATGATATTGTCCAGGCGGTCCGAGCGGCACGCGCTGCCGGCTTCTTGTCACTCAATCTTGATTTGATGTTCGGTCTGCCTGAGCAGACGATGGCCCAGTGGCGTGAGACGCTGCTGCGCGCGCTTGAGTTGGAACCCGATCATCTATCTCTGTACTCGCTGATTGTGGAAGAGGGGACGCCTTTCTTTACCTGGGTCCAGGAAGGTCGCCTTGTGCCGGCAGACGACGATCTCTGTGCCGAGATGTATGAGTACGCTGATGCGCTGCTGCAAGAGGCAGGCTACGCGAATTATGAGATTTCAAACTGGGCCCGACCTGGCCATGAGTGCCGTCACAATCTCACCTACTGGCTCAACCTGCCTTATCTGGGTCTGGGGGCTGGCGCCTACTCTTGCTTTGGCGGGCGACGTTTCTCAAATGTGCGTGAGCCTCGCCACTACATACGTCTACTGGCTTCCCGCCAGCGTCCCGAGGCGGAAAGCGAGGCGCTTTCGCTTGAGATGCAGATGGCCGAGACAGCTATCCTGGCCCTGCGCACCGCTCGCGGGTTGCATTTGCCTTCTTTCCGTGAGCGCTTCGGCCTGGACTTCTGGCAATTCGCCGGGCAACGTCTGCAACGTGTCTCTGAGGCCGGTTTATTGGAGTGTGATGGCTGCTGGCTGCGCCTCAGCAAGCGCGGTCGCTTGCTTGGCAATGAGGTCTTTCTCTGCTTGCTTCCAGACGAAGACGAGCAAAAGAGCTGGGAAGAAGAAGGATAGTGCCTGTGGAGCCAGAGAGAGCAACACATCTGAGCTGGCGTGTCTGTGAGCTGCTCAGCGCCAGTCAGTTTCGCCGCTTTCGCGCGGCGGGTATTGAGCCTTTGCATGCTCAATTGCTTTACAATCGGGGCCTGCGCACTCCCGAGGAGATGAGAACCTTCCTGGAGGCACGCTACGAGCACACACCTGACCCTCTGGCCTTAATTGATCTGCCCCGTGCCCTGGAGCGCATTCGCCTTGCCCTGCAACAGGGTGAGCATATCACAGTCTATGGCGATTTCGACGCCGATGGAGTGACTGCGACGGCGCTCTTGATGCGAGCCTTGCGCCGTCTCAAGCAGGGAGATGCTCCACTTGATTACTATATCCCTTCGCGGATCGATGAGGGGTGCGGCCTCAATGTTGGGGCCCTTGACTGGCTTAAGCGTCAGGGGACGGCGTTGATTGTCACTGTGGATTGCGCTAGCTCTGACGTGGCTCAAGTCCACTACGCCCGTGAGGTGCTCGGGATTGATGTCATTATCACGGATCATCATCGTCCGCCCGAAGTGCTGCCGCCAGCCTATGCAGTGGTCAACCCCTGGCGTCCCGATTCGCTGTATCCTGAGCGCGTGCTCTGCGGGGTCGGTGTGGCTTTTAAGTTAGTGCAAGCCCTCTATCGCTCCTTCGGTCTGCCACCTGACGAGGAGCTAGCCTTGCTTGATCTGGTAGCGATTGGCACCATTGCTGATGTGGCTGAGCTGCTTGGCGAGAATCATACGCTGGTGCGCCTGGGGCTGGAACGGCTCAATCAGACAAAGCGCCCGGGCTTATTGGCCTTGATGGAAAGTGCTGGTCTGCAGCCAGGTCAGGTGCGCGAGCGTGATGTTGCCTTTGTCTTGGGGCCGCGCCTCAATGCGGCTGGTCGTATGGAGCATGCTCGCCTGGCTTGTGAGCTTTTGATGACGGACAATCCGGCTGAGGCTCGGGCTTACGCTGCCCGCCTGGAGCGTCTGAATTATCTGCGCCAGGTCCAGACTGAGGAGCTGATGAATCTGGCACGTGAGGAGGCGGCGCGCCATCCCGACGATGCCGTGGTACTGGTGGGCGGTGACAATTGGCCAGAGGGTATTATTGGTCTGGTGGCCAGTAAGCTGGCCGAGGAGATCCAGCGCCCTGTGCTGGTGTTGAGCCGCGGCAAGGATTTCAGCCGTGGTTCCGCTCGGAGCAGAGAAGGTTTCAATATGATTGCCGCCTTGCGTAGTTGTGCCCATCTCTTCGAGCGCTACGGCGGTCATGCACAGGCCGCCGGCTTTACGATCGCCAATCAGTATGTTGAAGAGCTGCATCGGCACTTATTAAGCTGGCACGATAGTCAGGGTCAGGGCAATGCCTCAGAGCCAGCCTTGCTGGCGGCTGTAGCCAGCGCTGCACCTAACGATCAGGAGAGCCTTTCCCCATTTGCGAGCCGCCCCCGCACCGTTGACCTGGTGCTCCGCCGCCCTGAGTATTTCCACTATCAGACCTATCAGCGTATCCGTCAGCTCAGTCCTTTCGGAGCCTCCAATCCCGAACCAGTCTTCAAAGCAGAAAAAATGCGTCTGCTTCACTACTGGAGTAGTGGCCCAGAGGGGCGCAACTTGCGTCTGCGCCTGGGGATCGGCAATGTGCAGGTTATGGGGACATTTGTCCGGGGGGCAAGCCATATGAGCGCTCTCAGTGGCGCCTCTCACGTTGACGTCATCTTTCGCATCGAACCGGCCTGGCATCCCCAGGAGGGCGAGAGTACGCGTGAGATCTCTCTTAAGATCCTCGATATTGCACCCTCGCCCTAAGTCGAGAGGATTGGAGCGAGTCAGCTTGCTCCCACTAGCGTTCGCTGAACCTCCTGAACCTCCTGAACCTCCGACAGCTCTCTCCGATTAGGGATAGATGCCGCGCGCCTCGGTAGCCTCAGCGACACGCGCTACGGCCAGCAGGTAAGCCCCCATCCGCAGGCTGGTGCGTTGACGTTCAGCGCGATCTTTGACTGCCTGGAACGAGCGCACCATGATGCGCTCTAGACGCTCATTGATTTCGTCTTCGGACCAGAAAAAGCGTTGCAGATCCTGCACCCATTCGAAATAGCTGACGGTTACTCCGCCGGCATTGGCCAGGATATCCGGCACTACTGTGATACCACGATCTTGAAAGATGCGATCGGCTTCGGGAGTTGTTGGCCCATTGGCAGCCTCGATGATCAGGCGCGCTTTGACACGCGGGGCATTCTGGGCCGTCAGTTGGTTCTCCAGCGCAGCCGGGATCAGCACATCACAGGGCAGCTCTAGTAGTTCTTGATTGGTCACTTGCTCGCTATCGGGTAGACCACGTAGACCGCCATGCTCTTGGGAGTAGCGTAACGCGCGCATGACATCGATGCCATTGGGGTTGTACACACCGCCGCTGATGTCGCTCAGGCCGACGATCTTGCAGCCAAGAGACTGCAGCAGACGGGCCGAGTTGCCTCCGACATTGCCAAAGCCCTGGATGACTACCCTGGTTCCCTCGGGCTGCATCCCCAGGCTCAGCAGCGCCTCGCGCGTCACTACCTGGACGCCGCGCGCCGTTGCTTCTAGACGCCCTTCGCTGCCACCGATCGAGAGCGGTTTGCCTGTGACAACCTCGGGCACCGAATAGCCTCGATGCATGGAATAGGTATCCATGATCCAGGCCATAATCTGCGGGTTGGTATTCATATCGGGGGCGGGAATATCACTGTTGGGGCCAATCAGAATGGAGATCTCGGTCGCGTAGCGTCTAGTGAGACGTTCCAGCTCATTGCGTGAGAGTTTATGCGGGTCGCAGACTACCCCTCCCTTGGCTCCCCCAAAGGGAATACCCACTACGGCACACTTCCAGGTCATCCACATGGCGAGCGCCCGTACTTCGTCCAAGGAGACATCGGGGCTAAAGCGAATGCCGCCTTTCGCCGGGCCGCGATTGATGTTGTGCTGGACACGGTAGCCGGTAAACATCTGTACATCGCCGTTGTCCATGCGAACGGGGAAATTGACAATCAGCTCTCGTTTAGGCTTACGCAGAATCGCCCGCATGGCTTGCGAGAGGCCTAGCATCTCGGCGGCTTCGTCAAACTGAGCGACCGCTACTTCATAGGGGTTGAGGACATCAACTGCCATCGCGTTCAGAACCTCCTCAGAAATGCGCCTAGCCAAGGAAGATACCAGCAGCTCGCTCGCAGGCCCAGGCTTAGCTTAAGTTGCATCCGCCTGTATCCTTCTTCTCACGCCAGTTTCTTCGTCAAGACCAGGCTTGTATGCCTCAATGCATACAAATCATGCATAACAGACCTGGAAGCGTCAACGCTTCCGCCCACCCGACAACGGGAGAACGAGAGGTTCTCCAAAACCAAACAAAGGGAGCAATGACAGGGTCGCAGAGGCTGTCCGGCGGACAGCCCAAAGAGACATTCTAGCTCCCCGCTGCTGCATAACAAAGCCCGCCGTTCCCGGCGGGCGGCCTGATTGGAGGGCGCTGCCTCCCTCCCGCTTGCTTTCAAGCACATAAGCGCAAAGATGAACGTGTTGGCTTTATTATAGCATCATGGCGCGGTGGCCTTCAAGGCAAGGCTGATCCCGCTGCCTCTCTCCTCAGCCAGTCAGTCAGCAGATCCCTGCTCACTCATGCTGAAGGAGGTAAACAGCAGACCAATCGTCGAAGTAGAGGCCCAGGCCATTGAGCGTCACCCCGTGGAGCCAGGAAGGGATCACCGCCGCCAGCGCCTGATGATCCAGCGGCAGCCAGCCAACATCTTCGATCGCTAGCCGCTCTGCCTCATTATAGGTGCGCAAACGCGCCTCGCCGCTCTCCTGCTCGGCTTGCGTCACCAGGTGATCAAACTGCGGATTGCTCCACTCACCGTTATTATTGGGGGAGCCACTGCTGAGATTCAGGGTCAGCCAATCATAGGGATCAGGGAAATCAGCGGTCCACTGGATAAAGCCCACCTGTACTAGATGCTTCGATAGTTCTTCATTGTAGGTCGTCAGGTCCATGGCGCGCAGCTTCACCTGCAGCCCCAGAGCGCTCTGCCACATCTGCTGCAGGGCCGCAGCTTCGCTCTGCGAGACCTGAGAAGACGGGTAAGTGAAGACAACGGGCGGGACCTTACCAATATCAGGATAGACGGATAGCAGCAGGCTGCGCGCCTTGGCCCGGTCGTAGGGTAGACCCGGGTAGTCAGCCTGGTAGCCTGGCATGCCGGGCGGAATAATCGTGCTGGCCGGCAGGACCGCATCTTTAAAGATGGCATGGGCCAGGGTCTTTTTGTCGATCGCATAGGCGAAAGCCTGCCGCACCGCGGTCTTATCAAAGGGCGGCTTGCGCGTGTAGAAGAAGAGCAGATCGGTCTGCAAGAGTGAGCGCTGTACAAAGCCCGGCATCTGACGGGCGCGCCCCAGCTCGTCAGGAGGAATATTCCAGATAAAGCTGTACTGATGGGCCTCATAGGCCTTGAACGCCGTTGCTGGATCGCTGACAAACAGCATATCAACTTCGCGTAGCCGAGGCCTCGGGCCATAGTAGTGGGGATTGGGCACTAGGACCATCTTGACATTGTGGAGCCAGCTCTTTACCATGAATGGCCCCGTACCGAGCGCGTTACCAGCCGCCTGGTTCGCCCAGTTTGCTTGACCATATTTCTCTATCAGAGCGGGATTTAACGGATCAAAGAGCGGGTTGGTTAAGACCTCCAGGAAGAAAGGTGTTGGGCGGATCAGCGTGATCTGCAGCGTTAAGTTATCCAGGGCACGTACCCCGCTCAGCGTCCGTGTCTTGCCAGCGGCCACGTCTGCTGCACCGGCAATAAAGCCCTCAAAGAAGGAGGCAATAGGCGATTTAACTTCTGGCAGAAGCTGGCGTGTCAGGGTAAAGACATAGGTCTGCGCAGTAACAGGCGTTCCATCAGAAAAAGTGATGCCCGGCTTGAGATGGAAGGTATAGACGCGCTGATCAGACGAGACCTGCCATGTTGCCTGATCCGGAACTACGCTGAGATCAGCGGTCGCACGCACCAGCCCACTATAGATCATATTGACCGCCAGGGCCGAATTGGCATCGGGTCCCTGCGCCGGGTCCAAGGTACTGATGTCCTTTGTCCCAACGTTTGGGAAAACCAGCACCTGTTGCGCTGCAGGCAGCGGTTGCTGCGCGCTAGTCGATGGTGAGGAGCCTCCGCCACATGCTGCAAGAAGCTGGATGAGCAACCAAAGCCCAGCTCCCAGTAGCCAGCGCTTCAGCCAGGGGGTGGATACTGACCTCCTTGTCGGCAGCCGCGTTGGAGCCGTCACCTCTCCCTGGCAACGGCGACTACACTGGGGAGAATACAACCAGCGATACACGACAAGCGCCTCCTTCTCCACAACAAGGAAAGCCACAAAAACGCCTTTGCGCCTTCCCCCTGATTGTCTTCGCAGGCAAAAAGCCAGCGAGATAGTTTTTATTGTATAGCGCGCTCGTCTTCGACGACAAGACGTGACCCAGTCAGTCGCCCGCTCATCTTCAGGACCTCCTGACCATCGCTCTAGAGCTGCTACTGACCTGATCCACTCCTTGTCTTTGCCAGAGAGCAAGCGCAATGGCTGCCTTGGACTTGTCATGTGGGAGCAATTGGCTGATGGACAAGGTCCTGAGCCAGGGCTATAATGGAGAGAGAAACATCACACTGTTCAATGGCGAACAGGAGGGTAAGCGAACAGATGCAGATTCGGGTGATTGGCGTGCCGATGGATCTCGGGGCAGATCGACGCGGTGTGGATATTGGGGTAAGTGCCATCCGCTATGCTGGCCTTCACGAGAAACTCCGTGCACTAGGCCATAGTGTCAAAGACATCGGCAATCTGCACGTCCCCCTTCCTGAAAACCAGCCAGCAGGTGACCCACATGTTAAGTACCTGGAGCCGATCGTCCAGGTGGCAGAAGAGCTAGCAACAGCCGTCAGCGAAGCCCTACAGGAAGGTGATCTGCCGCTTGTTTTGGGGGGAGATCACAGCATCGCCCTCGGTTCCATCACGGGGGTCTCCAGCTTCTATGGCGACGTTGGCGTCATCTGGATCGACGCCCACGGCGATTTCAATACCCCGGAAACTACCCCCTCCGGTAATATTCACGGTATGGTACTGGCCGCCCTGGCTGGCCTGGGTCATGAGCGTCTTGTCCGTCTGGCTGGCCGCGTCCCCAAGGTCAACCCGCAGCATATTGCCATCGTCGGTGTGCGCGATCTCGACCCCGGTGAGCGTGAGCTGCTGCGCGCCAATCGCATCCATGTCTTCACGATGACCGATATTGACCGCCGCGGCATCTCTGCCATTATGGAAGAAGCTATCGCCGTGGCCGGGCACAAGGGCAGACGTATCCATCTGAGCCTTGACCTCGATGCGCTTGATCCCAGCGAAGCGCCAGGGGTGGGAACACCAGTACGTGGCGGCCTCAGCTACCGCGAAGCTCATCTTTCAATGGAGCTGCTCGCCGCCTGCGGCCAACTCTGTTCAATGGATGTGGTCGAAGTGAATCCGATTCTGGACCGCGAGAACGCGACCGCCTCGCTGGCTGTCGGGCTGGTGCTCTCCGCCCTGGGCAAAACTATTCTCTAGCCTTTAGCACACCAGCAGCCGCCAGCTCGTCGGCCTGCTCGCTGCCTTGACCTGCCGACCAGGCCCGGCCCAGACCTTCAGCAGGCCGCTGGGCGGTCCGCTCTATTCATTTGAGCCTGGCTCTGCCGGCAGGTTACAGGCAAGGCAACAACTTAAGCTTTCTTCAGAGAAGGAGGGAAGGCAGAGAGCAACGGCGCTCTCTGCCAGAACAGCGATGGAAGCCCAAGAACTCTTCATGAACGGCGAATTCATTTCTGCCGAGCGCGGCGTGATCTCCGTACGGACACACGGCTTTGCTTACGGCACTGGCTGTTTCGAGGGCATCCGCGGCTACTGGAATGAACAAGACCAGCAGCTCTATCTGTTCCGTGCCCGTGAACACTATGAGCGCCTGCTACGCTCCTGTAAGACGCTGCAAATCACGCTGCCTTACACCGTCGAGCAGTTGCTAGAGATCACGATCGAATTGGTGCGCCGCAACAATCAGCGCCAGGATATCTATATCCGTCCCGTCGCCTACAAGAGCGATCAAACGATCGGTGTGCGCCTGCACGGCATCAGCGATAGCTTCCTGATCACCGCTGAGCCATTTGGCGACTACGTCGCCACTACGGGTCTGCGCTGCTGCGTCTCAAGCTGGCGCCGCATCGATGATAATGCCATTCCTGCACGCGCCAAGGTCTGCGGCGCCTATGTCAATTCCGCCCTGGCCAAGAGTGAGGCCCTGCAGAACGGTTACGATGAGGCCATTATGCTTACCCATGATGGCCATGTCTCTGAAGGCAGCGCTGAAAATATCTTCCTGGTGCTTAACGGCGAATTGGTCACACCCGCCCCAACTGAAAATATTCTGCTCGGGATTACGCGCGACACCGTGATGGAGCTGGCGCGCCGCGAGTTGGGACGCATCACCCGCGAGCGCAGCATTGATCGCACTGAGCTGTACAACGCTGAAGAGATCTTCCTCTGCGGCACCGGAGCCCAGATCGCCCCCGTTGTAGAGGTGGACCATCGCCCCGTGGGCAACGGCCAGATTGGCCCTATTAGTAAGGCGCTGCAAGACCTCTACTTCGAGGTCGTGCGTGGCAAGCGGCCAGAATATCGGGCGCGCTGGTGCACTCCTGTCTACAGCAGTGTGCCCGCCAGCGCTAACTAAGTTAGCTCCAATCACAGCGGTGGCTCGCAGCGACCGATCTATGCCTTGTTTGTCTCTTGCCGGTCGAGCGCGTCGCTGAGCCAGGCTGCAACCTGCTATTCCAGCGCGGATCTCTTTGGGCCTGCTCGTCTCGCGGTCTACCGCCGGGCGATCCTTATCCGCGGCGGTACCCATGTGTGTGCCTAAACAGGCCAGGATATGGACCAGGCACAAGGTACACAACAAGCTACAAACACCACATACGCAAACAAAAAACAGGAACGGGGTCACTCAGCTTCCCCCGCTCCTGTTTTTCTTCTCTGTGAGCGTACAGCCCATCATCAAGGGGTCTTCTTCAGAACGGCAGCCCAGCCAAGGCCAACCTGCCATTCCTCGCCACCTGGTCCCGCTGACGATCGCAGGCCATCCCAGCCATTTGCTCCCAGCCATTTGCTCCCAGCCATCGCAGCGCCAGCCAGGCTTAACGCTTGGTGTACTGTGGAGCCTTGCGCGCGCGCTTCAAACCGGGCTTCTTGCGCTCCTTCACACGCGGATCGCGCGTCAAAAATCCAGCCTTGCGTAGAGCGCTCTTCCAATCAGGATTGATGCGCAGCAAGGCTCGCGCCAAGGCATGGCGCATCGCGCCAGCCTGACCGCTCAGGCCACCACCAAGCACACGTACAGAGATATCATAGGCATTGGTCAAATCAAGTAGGCGAAGCGGCGCGAGAGCAGTCGCGACTACTGATTCGCGGTTCCCGAAGTAATTATAGAAGTCGCGCCCGTTGACAATGATCTTGCCGCTTCCATTGGGATAAAGACGCACGCGCGCCACAGCCGTCTTGCGTCGTCCCATCCCATAGTAGTACTCCCCTTTAGGCAGCTCCAGTTTGGTGCTCTCAGCCAAGGTCCGTACTCCTCTCCCTTCCTTCTTCTTGCATCTTGATTGGCTCGCAAGGAATCACAGGCAGCAGCACTGGCTGCTTACTTTTCGCTAGAAGCAGGCGGCTGTTCCGAAAGATACTCTTCCAGCAACGCCTGCGGTCCGCGCCAGGGGATCGGCTTCTGAGCCTGGTGCGGATGGTTGGGGCCGGCGTAGACCTTCAGCCGCCGCATCAACTGGTTGCCCAGACTATTGTGCATCACCATACCGCGCACCGCATGAATCAAGGCGCGCTCAGGATGAGGGCCTTCCAGCACCTGGCGAAGCGTTCGCAACTTCACGCCACCAGGGTACTGGGTATGGCGAAAGTAGACTTTCTTATCGAGGCGCCCGCGTGTCACGGCGATCTTATCGGCATTGACGACAATCACATAATCGCCGCAGGGCATATGCGGAGTAAACGTCGGTTTATGCTTGCCGCGCAGGATTGTGGCGATTTGCGACGCCAGCCGGCCTAATACCTGCCCCTCAGCATCGATGACATACCATTTCGGGCGCAGGTCAGCAGCCCTGGCGCTATAGGTCTTTCTCATAGGTCACATCTCCCAAAACAACGCGATCTTGCTTGCTTGCTCACTTACACAGCTACACACCGCAGAGTGCCGAAGCGCAAGCCCGGCGAGGCAGATAGAGGGCTGTAACCTTGGCCTGCCACAGCTACCTGACTGACCTGTGCCCCGCTGCTCAGCAAGGAGCAGACGGGCCTGCGTCGGGCTGCGGCTCTGCGCCAATACTAACGAACGCGGGCCAAATAGCAGTAGCCGGCAGCGTCAAACGCGGCTCCGGCAGGCCTAACTCCTTGGGATAAGAGACGCCTACCAGGCATAGCCCGCGTGCCGGCACCGCCACCCCAGGATGGGAACGATCAGCTCGCTGGACAATGGCCGCGAACTCCTCCACGCTGAGCCGTCCCTGACCGACCAACAGGAGCGTTCCCACTATACGGCGCACCATACCGGTTAGAAAGGCATTGGCAGTAAAGTCACAGAAGATGCAGGCGCCATAGCGCACGCAGGACGCCGCCAGCATCGTGCGGATACAGTGGTGAGGGCCAGCCTCATCGGGATGAGAAGCATCCTCAGGGCTATGCCCAAAGGCCCCGAAATCTTTGGTTCCCAGCAGATACCGACAGGCCTCCGCCATGAGATCGACCGCCAGCGTCTGAGAACGATGGTACGTAAAACGAGCCAGGAGGGCCGTCGGGATCTCATCATTCCAAATCGTATAACGATAAGAGCGACTAACGGCGCTGAAACGGGCATGGAAGCGCTCCGGCACCTCACGCGCCCAGCGCACGACCACAGTGGGCGGCAAAGTAGCATTTAAGGCTCGTACCCAGACGTCGGGAGCGAGCCGCGCCGTCGTATGAAAGTTGATCACCTGGCCCGAGGCGTGGACGCCAGCATCAGTGCGCCCGGCACCATGCACCACGACCCGCTCACCAGCAATGCGCGCAATAGCGGTCTCTAGCACTCCCTGGACTGTGGGACCATGCGCAGCAGGCTGGCGCTGGAAGCCGTGATAGTCCGTGCCATCGTACTCAATGCCACAGGCGATATTCATATCATCATCTCATGCAACCTCGGCAATCGCGTATCACTTACACTCGCTCACGCTGCCTGTCTCCTGCCCTGCAGCCTGCTTACCGTTCAAAGACAGCCAGTAAGTATCACTCCTCTGCCCAGCCAGATCCTCTGACCAGCCCCAGGATGGTCCAAGCAGCAGCGCATCAGCAGAGACCGCCAGAGCCAGAGAGCGCGGTCCAGCGCTGTCCCTACCTCGCTCCCTATGCCGCTCATGCCTTGGAGCCTTTTTTCTCGCGCGAGGCACCTTCCTCCTTTCTCCAGGTCGCCAGCCTGTCAAGAACCAACCTCAGCAAACAATGCGAGCGACCTGCGTGCGATCTGACCCTGATCCCGTGCCCTCGATCCTATCAGACGGCGCTAGCGTGAGCGACCCGGTCAGCACCCGGCAGCGCTCTCCATCTCCAGCTTACCCGCAGGGTGCGAAGTCTGCCGCGCAACCCAGCAGCCCACAAACGCATCTGGCCTGGACCTGCCCGGCGTTGGCTCGGCCCGCTTAAGGCTGCTCAGCTCACTCGCCTGGGCGATCTTCCTCTGTCGCCTAGCGAGCTGACCCAACCTACTCCCCTTTCGGCAGGCCAGAGCAGCCAGCAGAGCCAGAGACAGCAGTGAGCCAGACTGACAGCCGGCTGTCGACCCAGGCTCATTAGACCAGGGCAATCTGAGCGATTTCAGCGGCATCACCCTTACGCCGTCCCAGCTTTGTGATGCGCGTATAGCCACCAGGGCGACCCATATAGCGGGGCACCAGCTCATCGAAGAGACGGCGCACCACCAGCTCATCAGGCAAATGGCTCAGGATATAGCGCCGGGCACGCAGTTCAATCACCAAAGCCTCATAGGCGGCCCGCAGCGCCCGCTCCGCCTCATCCTCCTTGGGGATAATGCGCAGGAGCTCCATGCGACGCTCCTTCAGCTTATTCTCCAAGAACTTGCGGCCCTGCTCCGTCAGCGGAGGCATGCCCATAGCGGCCCGTTCCTCATTCGTTGCCACTTCATCATGAAGCGAGAAACGGCCCCGTCGAGCGAAGGCCAGCAGTTTGGCCGCCGTTTCCTCATCAGGAACTACCTGCGCCAAATGACGCTGAGCGGCGGCGCGGCCCTCAACAGCGGTCGCAATCAGTCGCTCGACTTCGCCGCGAATCGCGCGGGCGCGGGCCAGGGTAGTATTGATTCGATCGTAGCGGAGCAACCCGGCCATCAGACTGCGGCGGACAGCGCGGCGGCGGTGCTCCGGCATTCCCAGCTTATTACCGGCAACACGATGCCTCAACTTAACTAACCCTCCCTTTCGTGATCGCCGTTCATCTCGGCCCCGACCGTGCTGGCGCGCAGATTCGTCGGGAGGAAGTTGCGCGCAATCAAACGATCACGCAACTCCTGCAAGCTCTTCTCGCCAAAGTTACGCACGCCCAGCAGATCTTCCTCATTCATCGAGAGGATCTGGCCGACCTTCGTAATATTGCTGCGCTTCAAGCAGTTATAAGCGCGCACCGAGAGATCAAGCTCCTCGATGGGCGTATCGTAGATCTTCTGAGGAATCGGCAGACTGCTTAGCGGCGGTTTCTCCTGCTCGGTCGTCAGGGTCGTATGATAGTTGGCGAGCTGCGAGAAGAGACGCACCAGGATATCGGCCCCCTGCCGCAGAGCCTCCTCGGGCGTAATCGTGCCGTCGGTCCAGATTTCCAGAACCACCTTTTCGTAGTTGGTCATCTGGCCAACGCGCGTATGCTCCACGGTGAAGTTCACCTTCTCGACTGGGGAGTAGATGGCATCGACCGGGATGACCCCAATCGGCTGGTCCTCCTTCGAATCGGCGGGGACATAGCCGCGCCCGGTCTCGACAACCATCTCCATATCGAGGCGCGCATTCTCGTTATCCAGCGTCGCAATGTAGAGATCAGGGTTAACGATCTCCACCGTGCTTGGCGCCGTGATGTCCGCCGCCGTCACCACGCGCTCACCGGAGACGTTCAGGTGCATCGTCACCGGGTGGTCCGAGAAGCAGCGCAGACGCAGCTTCTTGATGTTGAGCACGATATCCGTCACGTCCTCCATGACGTTGGGGATATCCTGAAACTCGTGCTGCACCCCCTCGATGCGGATCGACGTCACCGCAGCGCCCGGCAACGACGAGAGGAGCACGCGCCGCAGAGCGTTGCCTACCGTGACGCCGTACCCCGCCTCCAGCGGCTCGATGTCGAAGCACCCGTAATTGCCCTGGGTTTTCGTATTCCTGATGCGCGAAGGCAGAGTGATGTCTTGCAAGGTTCTAACCTGCCTTTCTTGTACTACCACCGCCTACAACAGCTTTGCTTTGCTTCTTCTGGCTAACGAACCTGATAATACTCAACCACCATTTGCTCTTCAAAAGGCAGTTCGAGATCGGTGCGCGACGGCAGCGAGAGCACGCGCCCGCTCATGTTCGCGATGTCCAGGCTGAGCCAGCCTGGCACAGCCTTCTGCGAAAGCTGGAGCGCGCGTGTCTTAAAGTACTCCAGGCTCTTACTGCGCTCACGCACAGTGATCACATCCCCGGGCTTAGCCACAAACGAGGGGATATCTGTCTTGCGGCCATTGACCTCAAAATGGCCATGCGAGACCAGCTGACGCGCCTGTGCCCGCGAATCGGCAAAGCCCAGGCGATAGACCAGATTGTCCAGGCGCATCTCCAGAATCTGGAGCAGATTCTCACCCGTGCGGCCCTGACGGCGCAGCGCCTCATTATAGTGGCGGCGGAACTGGCGCTCCAGCACGCCGTAGGTGCGACGGATCTTCTGCTTCTCGCGCAACTGCGCTCCATAGCCCGAAAGCTTGCGCTGGCGGCTGCCGCCATGTTGACCGGGTCGGGTGTTGCGCCGCTCCAGAGTACAATTCGTCAGGCACTTCTCGCCCTTTAGAAACAGCTTGACCCCCTCACGTCTGCACAGCTTGCAAACAGGGCCTGTATAGCGTGCCATCTTTAGCTCATCCTCCTCACACGTCCAATCGCACAGCGCCCCTACACACGACGCCTCTTCGGCGGTCGGCAGCCATTGTGCGGAATCGGCGTGACATCAGTGATCGAAACAACGTTGAGACCAGCGGCCTGCAGTGAACGGATCGCCGCCTCGCGACCAGAGCCTGGCCCCTTAACATAGACCTCGACCTGGCGCATGCCATGCTCCATCGCTTTCCGGGCGGCAGCCTCTGCCGCGACCTGGGCCGCATAGGGAGTGCTCTTGCGTGATCCCTTGAAGCCCTGCGAGCCGGCACTGCTCCAGGCAATGACATTCCCATTCGGGTCGGTCATGGTGACAATCGTATTATTAAAGGTCGCTTGAATGTGCGCCTGGCCACGCGGCACTGATTTACGTTCACGCCTGCGCGGCTTACCCGCCTGCTTCTTTTTCTCGGCCATGTTCTCTTTCTCTCTACCTCCGGTGAGACGGTCTGCTTGTCAGGAATTACCTGCAGCTCTATCCTATTATTCAGGTTTTTCAGAAATGCTCACCTGCTAACCGGTTGAGCGTACGCAATAGACCGCGGGCAGCTCGCTCAGCCCTTCCCATCACCCGCTCTCTACTCGCCGGCTGGCCAGCGCCACCGTGAGGGCTGGAGCTGACGACAACCAGAGCAGAGCGCTCGGCCAGGAAGAGAGGAAGCCGCGTCTGAGACAGCCGTGCTTACTTCTTGGCTGTAGCCTTCTTCTTGCCGGCCACCGTCTTCCGCGGTCCGCGGCGAGTACGCGCATTCGTTCGTGTTCGCTGGCCACGCACCGGCAGATTGCGGCGATGGCGCAGGCCGCGATAGCAGCCGATCTCAATCAGGCGCTTGATATTCTGCTCGACCTCGCGCCGCAGATCGCCCTCGACCTTATATTCGCGGTCAATCACCTCGCGAATACGGTTGACCTCGTCCTCGGTCAGATCCTTCACCCGCTTGGAGGGATTGACATGGGTCTTCTCCAGGATCTGCCGGCTGGTCGTAGGGCCAATCCCATAGATATAGCGCAGCGAGATCTCGACCGGTTTCTCGCGTGGGATATCGACTCCGGCAATTCTAGCCATCTTCTCCTCCAGATGAGACAGGCCGGGGCCTTGGGCCTGGCCTCTGGCCCGCCTTTCTTCTCCTCGCCTGAGCTTTTCTGCTCACACCGTCGCTTTTGACTGATAGGTAATTCGCGCGATCGCTGCCGGGGTCTGGTGCTCAAGGCGCTTCGCTTGACAAGCCCAGCTCTCGGTCTCGTGCGTGACCACCACTGACAGAGTATGCTGGTAGTGCCTGCTCGCTCCACCGCCCCCCAGACCTCGCCGCGCGCTCGCTCGTTGATCAGCAGGCTCGCCGGGGGAGGAGAGGCTTCCCGTCAGCGGGCCTGTCGCGAGAGACAACGCGGACAAACGAACAAAGATAAGGCAACACAGGCCACAGAGCGGCGATCGCTAACGGGCAAGCGGGCAGCCGTTGTTCTCCGCCTGCTCAGCCTGATCCGGCAGCCAGGCCGGACCGCCCAATGTCTGTCGGCTACCATTACCGCTACGGTGCCGCCCTTTCCCGAGCACGCTCTAGCCCTGACGCTGCTTATGCTTCGGGTTCTTGGTACAAATCACGATCACCACGCGATTGCGGCGAATGACCTTGCAGTGCTCGCAGCGTGGTTTCACCGAGGCGCGTACCTTCACGGCTCCCTCCTTCCTTCGTTTCTGCTCTTCACTTTGCCATTGTCAAAGGTTGTCGTGTTGCGCCGAAGCGCTTGCCTGCAGCATCTAGTCATGTCGAGCCAAGCGAGAGAAACGAGGTCGCAGCAGCGCAGAGTCAGACCAGCCTGACTGGAGCAGGCAATCGAAGACGAAAGGGCGAGTGCCGACGCGACACAGGCGCTGGCTCTCTCTCGACCTGCTCCTGCCCTCGCCTCGCTGGGCCTGGCGCTGGAGCCGTCCGCTTGCTCAGATTGCCGTGGAAGGGCAGCCGCCAGTTTGGCTTCACCCTGCCTCACTCGCAGCGGTGGTAAGGGGCAGGGGAGCACGGGAGCTATCCCTGATGATGCAGAAGCTGCACAGACGAATCTGAGCTGTGACATGGGAGCGAGGCGCCGGGGCCAACGTGTGTGGGCCAGGCCGAGCCAGGCTATTACAGGCTCAGGCCCAATGCTATCTGCTCTCTGTCTGCTCTCTGCTGATGCTAAACAGCTCGCCCGCCTTGCCGTAGTAGGAAGCGGCGCAACAACAAGGCCGGTTCTCTCTTATCTGCCTCTGCGGCTGCGGCGATCCAGGGAGCCGCTTCGGTCAGGGCTTGACGCGCCAGGTGATGCGGCCCCGTGTCAGGTCATAGGGCGAGAGCACCACTTTCACCCGGTCGCCGGGGACGATGCGCACGAAATTCATGCGGATACGTCCCGACAGCGTCGCCAGAACCTCATGGTTCTCGTCGACCTTGACCCTGAACATCGCATTTGGGAGGGCTTCGGTCACCTCGCCCTCCACCTCGATCTCATCCTTTTTCGGCATAGCACCCTTTCGTCGTCACCTGTTGCAGTGGCTCATCGAAGCGTTCCAACAGCAGGTTGTGCGCAAACGATCCACTTCACTCACCCCACCCACCTCCGCCTCTCTTTGACCCACTCACCCACTCTACTCTGCCGCCGTCTTCCTCTCCCTCCCTCGCTTCCTGCTGGCGGTGGCTAGCTCGTTGGCTGACCGGCGGATAAGGATTCCTCATACGAGGCTGCCGGGCCGACCTGCCTTGCAGTGGACCTTTCCACGGACCTGCCCAGCCAGCCAGGCAGGCAGACAGGTAACCCACTCCTGCACTACGCCGCATATGAGGAAACAAGGCGAGTTCGCTCTCTATGAGAAGGTCGTTTGTCCCTACGACTTGTGTGCTTTTCCAGAGTGGCAAAAAGCAGCAGGGAAGACTGCTGCGACCAACTGCGAATTATAGCACAAACCTCTGAGAAAGTCGAGGGGCAGACTCTCTTTCTACCAGAGTGAGTCGTCAACCTTCGCCTTTTTCCTCAGATGAGCGAGCAAACGCCGTCCCTACGGAGCGGTTGCACTAGCCGCGACGTGGCTCATCACACCGGTCGAGCTAGTGGATCAATCAGGACCAGAGGGCTGATAAGGTGGTACTCAGCCTTACCGGAGCCAGTGTCTGAAGGCTCAGGTGCCCGCCAGACCTCACAGCTTCCTGACAGACCGCTAAAGATTCCTGCCTTTACGAGCGAATGCACGGCTCTCTCTATCCTCGCCGAGCAACGAGGTAGACAGCGGCCTCGCCTCAGAGAGCTGATCTGCTCGGCCCCGATCCCCTCGCCCAAAGCAGACAGGACGTCAGGGTCTGAGTCTGGGCTTAGGCTGGGGCGCACCAGCGACCCAGCGCACTGGCTCCCTTCAACCTGATCTTCCCTCTTTGCTCGCTTATTTTTTGGTTGTCAAAGTGTCAGGATCTCGGCATCACCCTCAGTGATAGCAACCGTATGCTCGAAGTGGGCTGAGTAACTATGATCAGCCGTCACCACTGTCCAGCGATCAGCAAGGACGCGCGTCTCCTTGCCGCCCATGTTCACCATTGGCTCGATTGCCAGAACCATACCGGGCCGCAGGACTGGATTGGGCAGCCCAGGCTCCACGTAGTTGAGAACCTGGGGATCTTCGTGCATACTGCGACCGATGCCGTGACCTCCGTACTGGCGCACCAGGGAGAAACCAGCGCTCTCCACAAACTGTTGAATAGCGCGACTGATATCCAGTAACCGGTTACCAGCCCGAGCCGCCGCGATCCCGCGATAGAGGGCATCCTCAGTCACTTTGAGCAAGCGCTTTAACTCAGGGCTAATTTCGCCGACACCGACCGTGATAGCTGCATCGGCGTGCCATCCCTGGTAGTTGGCGGCAAAATCGATACTAATGATATCGCCCTCTTGGAGCACGCGCTTGCCTGGGATACCATGCACCACCTCATCATTAACAGACGTGCAGAGGTGGCCAGGGTAGCCGTGATAGCCGAGAGAGCTTGATTTAGCTCCGTAGCGCTGCAACGCCTCTGCCGCCAGGCGATCCAGATCGCCGGTGGTGATCCCTGGACGCACAGCACTGCGGAGCTCAGCCAGAATGGCAGCCACAATGCGACCCGTCTCGCGAATTCGCTCGCGCTCTTCCTTTGATTTTAGGATAATCGCCACTATCAACTCTCCTCATGGGCGGCCGGGCTGGCGCTCACTGGCCGGAGCCACAGCCGCCAGCCCTTCTTATTGGACAGATCAACCAACGTTCTCAAATCAATCAGGCCGACCCATGCAGACCTTGGTCATAGCGTTTAATGGTCGAGAGTAGCTCTTGATGAACGTCGTCAATACTCTGATTGCCATTGACCTTTACCAGCTTCCCCTGAGCCGCGTAGTAGTCGAGCAGGCGGATGGTCTCCTTAAAGAAGATATCCAGGCGCCGCTCGACTGCCTCACCAACATCATCGGAGCGCTGGTAGAGTTCGCTTCCATCGATATCGCAGACACCCGGAACCTTGGGTGGCTTGCTATAGATGTTGTAGACATGCTGGCAGGCGCGGCAGATGTAACGGCCTGACAGACGCCGCACTAATTCCTCACGTGGCACCTCCAGATAAACGGCCAGATCGACCTGCCTCTGAACGGCTTGTAGCCCTTTATCCAGAGCCTCCGCCTGGGGAATGGTTCGCGGGAAGCCATCTAGCAAGACCCCCCTGGCACAATCGGGACGGGCCAGTCTACCCAGGATCATTGCGATAGTCAGCTCATCAGGGACCAGCTCGCCACGATCCAGATAGTCTTTGGCTTTGAGGCCCAGCTCAGTGCCTTCAGCGACTTCCTTACGAAACAGATCTCCGCTGGCTACATGCGGAATCCCAAGTTCCTGAGAGAGCGCTTCCGCCTGGGTCCCTTTGCCCGACCCTTGAGCGCCAATAAGAATGATCAGCACCGTTTCTCCTCCGATGGAAGCGGACGAGGTGCAACATCGCACCTCGCCGACCTACGACAGGAAACCCGAGTAATTGCGCATCACAACCTGCGCTTCAAGCTGTCTGATGGTGTCAAGCGCCACAGCCACGACAACTAGCAGGGCTGTCGAGCTGAGCATCTGCGTTCTGGCCAGATAGGGCAGCACCGCCAGAATGCCCAGGAAGAGCGCACCCCCAAACGTTACCCTCCGCAGGAGCCTCTTTAAGTAGAGACGCGTCTGCTCACCCGGGCGATAGCCGGGAATGTGCGCCCCCTGCTTCTGGAGATTCTCGGCCGTATTCTGCTGATCCCAGACCAGCTCGGTATAGAAGTAGGTGAACCCGACCGCCAACAGGAAGTAGGCCAGCCAGTACCACGGTAGAGTCGTATTGAGAATGTAGCTACTGACCCAGCTCGCCGCCGTCGTCAACCAACTGGCATTGCTACTGGCCAGGTACTGTGAGAAGGCGGTGGGGAAGAGCAAGACCGAGTTAGCAAAGATCAGCGGGATCATACCGGCGCTGTTCACCATCATCGGAATATAGGTGGTCTGCGCCGAGCCAACCAGCATCCCTCGTCCGACAATGCGCTTGGTGGGATATTGAATCGGAATACGTCGCTGCCCAAGGGAAATGTAGACGATGCCGGCAATCGTCACCACCGTGATAATTCCCAGCACGACCAGGTTGATTATACTGCTGCTCGTGCCGCCCGTGGTGGTGCTGGAAAGATAGCCCTGCTGCACCAGGGTGGGCAAGCGGGTGACAATGTTGCCCAGGATGATGATGGAGATGCCATTGCCGATACCGTATTCGGTGATCAGCTCGCCGAGCCAGACCAGAATCATGGTCCCTGTGGTCAGCGAGAGCAAAATGGCCAGCGTCTGCAGCCAGTTGGGGCCAAAGAGGCTGAAGGTGCTGGCATCGAGAACGCCCACTTTCACGAAGATGGCCGCGCTACCCAGCGCCTGGAGAAAGGCCAGCGGGACCGTGATGATGCGCGTGATCTGGCTAAACTTGAGCCGTCCGGCCTCCCCCTCTTCCATGAGACGTTGGAGCGCCGGTATGATCGGCATCAGCAACTGCATCACGATGGTCGCCGTGACGTAGGGGTAGACGCTCATGGCAATGATTGAGTAGGTCTGGAGCGAGCCCCCCGAAAAGATGTCCAGGAGACCGAGTAACTGGCCTAGATTCTGGTTTTGACCGCTCGTGAAGAGGCTGGCTAGCGTTTGCTCCTGCTGATGGGTCAATGGCACTGTGATATGGGCCAGCACCCGCATGAGCAGCAGGATGACCAGCGTAAAGATGATTTTCTTGCGCAGGTCGGGAATAGACCAGACACTGAGCAGCCGTCCTAACATGGATGGCTCCTTTCACAACAGGCGTCGCGCGGATAAGCAGCCTCCCTCCTGGCCCCGGGCCAGCTCCTGGGTCCTTTGCCGGGGTCCTTCCCATACCGGCCAGGAGCAACCCTGACCTTGCTGGTCATTGGCTATTGTCTTGGCTCATAAAGATGAGAGACCACACTGCTTGGCTGGTTGCTGCTCACCGCGTCAGGCCAGGCTGGCCGGTCAGAGAATGACTGACCTGCCGCCTGGTGAACAGGCTAGGTAGAAAGGTACCTAAGTAAGAAGGAAGTGGCCCAGGCGGGCGGTACGCTCAGGCCTGAGCCTGCGCGCCCTGGGCCAATTTCCCTTGATCTTTCCGACGCTTTGTCTTCTCGTAGACCTTGATAGGAATCACTTCGATGCTGCCACCGGCGGCCTCGATCTTGGCCCGAGCACTCTCTGAAAACTTATGGGCCCGCACCGTTAGCGGACGATGTAGCTCGCCATCGCCCAAGATCTTGACGAGGCCATGGCTCTCCGCCGGCGAGAGCAGCCGCTTCTCCGCCAGGGCCTCGGGTGTCACATAGGCTCCCGGCTCAAAGAAGCGCTCCAGGCTGGCGACATTGACAATCGCGTATTCTTTGCGGAAAGGCGCATTACTATTACCAATGCCCCGCAAGAAAGGCAGGCGCTGCGAAAGCGGTGTCTGACCGCCACCGAAAGTCTGGCTCACCTTTCCGCCAGTGCGCGCCTTCTGGCCCTTCGTACCGCGGCCAGCGGTCTTTCCACGTCCCGAGCCATGTCCTCGCCCAACTCGTTTCGACCGCTTATGCGAACCAGGAGCTGGTCGCAGATCCGACAATCTCATTACGCTATCTCCTCTACCTTGACCAGGTGTCTGACCTTCTGAATCATTCCGCGAGTGGTGGGTGTATCTTCGCGCACTACTTCCTGCTGCAGCTTGCGCAGTCCAAGCGAGCGGATAGTTTCGCGCTGGTCCTGCGCATAGCCGATCGCACTCTTCACCCACTTAATGCGCAGCTTTGCCATAATCCTCTTTTCTCCTCAAGGCAACGAACGGGTCTGGTGCTCGCTTCCTTCCAGAGGCTCGCAGGCTGAGCCGCGCCTGATCTGCCGCCAGACCGACGGCTCAGCGGCAGGAACCACGCAGCAGCAAGCCCAGAGCGAGGCTTAGCGTCGACGCTCGGCGCGGCGCTCGGCACGTTCGGCGCGCTCGCGGGCGGCGCGACGGAGGGCACGCTGCTCACGGGCCTCTTCCTCACGAGCGGCCCGCAGAGCCGCCGCCTGCTCAGCCGCGCTGGCAGCCGCCGCCGCCAGCCGCTCGGCGCGGCGCCGCCCCAATAGCTCTACGACCGTCTTTCCGCGCAGAGCCGCTACCTCCTCGGGCGAGCGCAGCTCCTTCAGGGCCTCAATGCAAGCACCAACAGTATTCGCGCGGTTGGAGCTGCCAATCACCTTCGTCAGAATATCGCGAATGCCAGCCAGCTCCACCACGGCGCGCACTGCCGCCCCGGCGATCACACCGGTACCGGGAGCGGCGGGCTTGAGCATCACCTGCGAGGCCCCAAAGGTCGTCTTGACCATGAAGGGGATAGTGGTACCGGTCAAAGGAACATGAATCAAATGCTTCTTGGCATCCTCGGCGGCCTTCCGAATCGCCTCGGTGTACTCAGCGGCCTTCCCCATGCCATAGCCAACATGACCATTGCGATCCCCCACTACCACGAGCGCCCGGATACTAAAGCGACGCCCACCCTTGACGACCTTGGAGACGCGGGTGACTTCGACCACGATCTCTTCCAGGTTCAGCTTTGATGCATCTATTCTCGGCATGTCTCTCCTCGTGCTCGTGCCTACCTATCTGACCTAGAATTGTAGGCCGCCTTCACGCGCCCCTTCGGCGAGCGCGGCTACGCGCCCGTGATAGGCGTAGCCTCCACGGTCAAAGACGACCTTCTCAATCCCCTTCTCTTTTGCGCGCTGCGCGAGCAACTTGCCAACTTCACGCGCAATGGCGACTTTGCGATTATAGGCAATGGCGGCCAGCGCCTCGACCGGCGTCTTTTTCTCGCCTTTTTGGGCACTGGGCAGCACGGTTTTCACTTGGGTCGGGGGACGGCCTCGCTGCTGCTGACTGCCCTTGCCGCTCTTGGCCTGCTGCGCCTGAGCCTGGGCCCGCGCTGCAGCACGAGCAGCCTTGCGTGAGGGCGCCGTCTCCGCGGCGCTCTCGACAATCACCGTTTCCTCCTGAACAGCCTCTGCCTCAGCAGGAGCTGTCGTTTCAGCCTCGGGAGGCGGCGCTGGCTGGAAATTGCGCAGAGCAGGCTCCAACGAGGAAGCCGCCACAAGCGTCCGTCCCACAGTATCATCGATAATCTGGGCATAGATATGACGAGCGCTGCGGAAGACATTCAAGCGTGGCCGTTCCGCTGTGCCCTTAACCCGGCGACGTATCCGCTGGTGCCGACGCAGCCGCGCCTTGTTGGCATTGAAAGTCTTGATCATGAGAACATGCCCCTGTTCTTTAAAAGTAATAAAGAATGAATAACCAGCGCTGCAAGGGACGTGATCGGCACTACGTCCCTCTTCTGCGCAGAGATTTTCTCTCCGTCAGCGAAGACCCTCAAGCAGTCTGCTGGGCTGGTCAACCCAGAGCAAGGCCAGGCAGTATCCTGGTCAATCTACTTCTTCTTGCCACCGCCGGCCTTGCCGGTCTTGCCAGCCTTACCAGCTTTGCGGCGAATCTGCTCGCCAGCATAGCGGATGCCCTTGCCTTTGTAGGGCTCCGGCTCGCGGATGCGGCGAATGATAGCCGCCATTTCGCCCACTTTCTGCTTATCGATCCCGACCACACTGATCTTGGTCGCTTTGGTCACGGGGTCCACCCCGTCGACCGTGAACGAGATCCCTGGGGGTGGGGGAACCTCCACCGGGTGAGAGTAGCCCACCAGGATCACCAGGTTATCGCCCATCTTGGTGGCACGGTAGCCAGTGCCGTGGATCTCCAACTGCTTGCTATAGCCCTGAGTTACGCCGACCACCATATTATTGATCAGCGTACGATAGAGGCCATGCTGCGAGCGATGCAGCTTGTTATCGGACTGGCGCGCCACCTTGAGCGTGCCATTCTCCAGGGTCAGCGAGAGGAACGGGGGGACCTTGAGGGAGAGCTCACCCTTGGGGCCTTTGACAGTGACTAGATTCTCCTCGTTCCAGCTGACCTCGACCTTCGGCGGGATCGGGATCGGCATACGCCCTATACGCGACACGTGTCAACCTCCCGTCTACCAGACGTGACAGATAACCTCGCCCCCAAGACCGAGCTGATAGGCTTTGCGTCCCGTCATCACGCCCTTGGGAGTGGACAGAATGGCAACCCCCAGCCCACCCCGCACCAGGGGAATATCTTTGCGCTTGGTGTAGACACGCCGTCCAGGCTTGCTAATACGCTGCAGTTGCGTCAAAACCGGCTTCTTATCCACATAGCGCAAAGTGATGCGAATCGTCCCCTGTGGATTATCCTTGATCACTTCAATATCTTTAATATAGCCCTCTTCCTTGAGCACACGCGCAATGGCCAACTTCATCTTGGAGGCCGGAATCGAGACCCGCGTGTGCCGCGCAATGATCGCATTGCGGATGCGGGTGAGCATATCCGCGATGGGATCGGTCATATTCATAGTACAACACCTCCACGATCATGAAAGAACGAGCGTGCCTTTATCAGCAAGAAAAACTCTCACTTACGCAATCCAGTCCTGTCTCGGGTTCGGGAGACGACTCACCAAACCAGGGAGCCTGACGGTCCGTCCCAGCGCCTAACCCGCGCCGGTGTCGGTGCGCTGACAGCAACAGCCCAGAGGCCGTCATGCCCGGCTTGCCTGCCCCCGCAGCGGACACCTGCTGCCACTGGCTACCTAGCGACTGACCTGACCGACCTACCTCTCTCCCTTCCTTCGTCGTTTGCTCCTACATGAAGCCCTAGAGAGCCGCGCTCGCTCTTTCACGCTGC
>NZ_JADGHT010000212.1 GCF_019683755.1 Thermogemmatispora sp.
GAGTGGGAGGGAGGGCTGCATGTTCTGCAATCCTGGGCCTGGCCGCGTTCTCTCCGGCGCCGACTGCTGGGCTGGTCGATTTTGCCACTGCAGCTGTCTTGAGACAGCCTCGTAAGCGACCAGGCTGTATCTCTGTCCCCATGAAGGGAAGCGAGTGGTTGCTACAAGCCATCTCCCTGCGGAGCTTTTATCCTCGCTACGGAGGAGGGCGCCGGCAAGCAGGGGGTCAATCCCATCAGAGCTGAAAGGAGGGAGCCGCCTTCCTCCCCTGGATATTGCCAGGGGTCCTGGCGGCATGTTGCTATGGCCAAAGCCGCTAAGGGAGGGCGCCAGAAACACGTTCCGCTACGTACCTGTATTGCCTGCCGCGAGACCAAACCGAAGCGTGAGCTATTGCGCATTGTGCGCACGCCTGAGGGGCGGATTCTGCTCGACCCAACCAGTAAGAAATCTGGGCGTGGGGCCTATCTCTGTGCTCGCTATTCTTGTTGGCAAAAGGCGCTCAAGGTCAGAAAGGCAGGGGATCGCTGCCTACTAGAGCAGGAGTTTGAGCGCCAGCTCTCTGCCGAAGACCGTGCGGCGCTGGAGGAATACCTGGCCACATTGCCGCGGGAGGAGCAGCCTCCAAGTGGCCTCGCCAGGCCAGTAGCAACCTAGGAGCATGGAAGTGGGCAGGACGCTCGCTTCTGCCGAGGTGACGCCTGTTGCTCCCTGGATCTCGTCGGGGATCTCTTCTCCCGGCTGCTCTTGTCCTTTCCACTGGACCTTTATCTGGCAGAGCAGAGGCGCCGGGGAGAAAATTGGCTACAGCCTCAACCGTAGCGGGTTGCAAGGGTCCAGCGAGTAGGCTATACTGGAGAAAAGTTCGCGGCTCCCTGAATCCTTTGTTACCTTGTTCAAGATAAGGAAGCAGGGAGCAAGTGAGCGCTTTCCTTGTCGTCATTGTTGTATGTGTCACGCGATCTCGACTCTTCTTTACAGAGACACAGCCCCTCGTCTACAGGGCAGACGTGGTGCGCCAATGTTTGCGGAGCAAGGGCTATGTTAGGATAATCATAGCAGCGACTACGCCAGAGTGCGCAGACTGAGACAAACATGCCTGGCCTGCATTAGCGAGGGCTGTCTCCTCCCTTCACATCAACGGCTTCGGCCTTAGAAGGGATGGTGACAGTCCTTTGTTGTGGCTGTGAAGAGAGGTCTCCACCGCCAATTGTGGCGCATCATTCGCGATAGAAGGGAGTCTTCTTCATGAGAAATACATCCGAATCAACCACGAACACCAATGAGCAGGCGAAGGCAGCGACGACGCGCAGCCGTACCGGCACTCGCCCGAAGACTGAGAACGCCACACAGGGCGGTCAGGAACGTTCAACCAAGCCAGGCGCTCAAGGTGCTCAGCGCCGCAGTGCGCCGCCGGCGGGTGCGCCTCCGGCACGCAGCCAGCCGCAGCACCAGCAGCAACATCAACAACACCAGCATGGTGGCAGTGCCAGCCAGCCGCAGCAGCAAGGTGGGGCGGGCGCAGCTGCTACGCAGGGCCAGCGTCCAGGGGCGAGCAATGGTCAGCGAAATCAGCGGCCTATGGGAGGGGCCCAGCCCCAGCGGCCTGCAGCGTCAGCGGGTGGGGCGCCAGCCAGGTCAACGGCTGGTGGCGCGACCTTGGCAGGGGGGGCGTCAGCAGGTGGAGCCGCCATGCGTAGTGGCGGTCACGCTGGAACGGCGCCCGCTGGTCATGGAGGCAGTGGTGGAGGCGGTGTCAGCGCCCATGCCTCCGCGTCGGCTACCAGGCCTGCCACTCGTCCTCGCCCCAATGGGGGACGGCCTGCCGCTCCGCCTCAGCGCAGTCATGAGCGGCATGTCAGCCCCGTTAAAGAGAAGCCACCGACTGGCCCGGTTGCCATTCCACCGCAGATTGTCGTTCGGGACCTGGCTGAGCTGCTGCATACCACACCGACCGAGACGATTCGTCATCTGATCAAGCATCACATCTTTGCCAGCATCAATCAAGTCGTTGATTACGAGCAAGCAGCGCTGGTAGCGCGTGATCTGGGCTTTGAGCCGACGCCGCAGGTCATTTCGCCGACGAGTGCCAGTCTGCAGCGGGGAGCACTGCCAACCAGTGCGGTGCTGGAAGCGGCGCGCGAAGACAAGAATACTGTGCCGATCCCGCCGGTGGTCACCATTATGGGCCATGTCGATCACGGCAAGACCACCTTGCTGGACACGATCCGCAAGACGCGTGTGGCTGCCGAGGAAGCCGGTGGAATTACTCAGCATATTGGCGCCTACCAGGTTGAGGTCAAGGGCAAGAAAATCACTTTTCTCGATACGCCTGGCCACGAGGCTTTCACTGCGATGCGCGCGCGCGGCGCTCAGGTCACGCACATCGCTGTGATCGTCGTGGCCGCCGATGACGGCGTCATGCCGCAGACACGCGAAGCCATTGATCACGCGCGCGCGGCTAATGTCCCGATCATCATCGCGATTAACAAGATCGACAAGCCGACGGCCAATCCTGAGCTGGTCAAGCAGCAACTGGCTGAGATCGGCGTCATCGTTGAAGACTACGGCGGGGACACGGTCTGTGTGCCTATCTCGGCCCGTACAGGAGCTGGCATTGATGATCTGCTCGAAATGATCCTGCTTGTGGCTGAGATGCAGGATCTGCGCGCAAATCCGAACCGCCCGGCTATTGGCGTGGTCATTGAAGCCAAGCTGGAGAAGAGCACTGGGCCGATGGCCACCATTCTGGTGCAGGAAGGCACCCTCAAGATGGGCGACCATATCGTGGTCGGGCCGCTAGCGGGGAAGGTGCGTGCTATGTTCAACGATCGTGGCAAGCGCATCCAGAAGGCGCCGCCCAGCACTCCAGTTAGCATTCTCGGCTTACCCGAGGTGCCTCAGCCCGGTGATCGCCTCGAAGTTGTGCCTGATGAGCGCACCGCTAAGCAACGCGCGGCGGAAATCGCTGAGCAGCGCCGTGCTGAGAGTAGCCTGCCAGGACATGTCAGCCTCGATACCCTCTATATGCAGATGCAGGAGGGGAAGGCCAAAGAGCTGAATATCGTTCTCAAGTGCGATGTCCAGGGCACTGTCGAGGCCATTAAAAACGCCTTGCTCAAGCTGGGTGAGGAGAAAATCAAGCTGCGCCTCATCCACGAGGGCGTTGGTAACGTCACGGAAACCGATGTCCATCTGGCCGCCGCTTCCGGCGCCATCATTATCGGCTTCAATGTCAAAGCCGATAATGCCGCCCTACGCCAGGCCCAAAAAGAAGGCGTCGAGATCCGCTATTATGATGTGATCTATCAGTTGATCGAGGATATCGAGGCCGCACTCAAGGGCCTGCTGGAGCCAACTTATCATGAGGTGGTCGAGGGCCACGCCGAAGTACTGCAGCTCTTCCGCAGCGGTAAGAACACAGTGATCGCCGGCTGTCGAGTCACGGATGGTAAGGTCACCCGCACTTCGCAGGTGCGCGTGTTGCGTAATGGGACCAAGGTGCATGAGAGCCGTGTGGCCTCACTGCGACGCGGTAAAGATGACGTGCGTGAAGTAGCCGCCGGCTATGAGTGTGGTATGATCATTGAAGGCTTCAATGGCGTGCAAGTTGGCGATATAATTGAAGCCTTCAGGCAAGAAAAGGATTGAGGCCCAGGAAGGGGATAGATCATGCCAAACCTATATCGCCAGGAAAGGCTGGGTGAGCTGATTGCCGAGGAACTCAGCGATTTGCTGCGCACGCGCATGAAAGATCCGCGGATCGGCTTTGTCAGCATCACGCGAGTGGAAGTCAGTGGCGATCTAGCCCATGCCAAGGTCTATGTGAGCGTGCTGGGTAGCGATGAGGAGCGTAATAACACAATGGCTGCGCTCAAACGCGCCACAGGCTTTCTTCGCCATGAGCTGGCAGGCCGTCTGGTGCTGCGTCACGTGCCTGAACTGGTCTTTAAGCTCGATCTCTCGCTGGAGAAAGGAGCTGAAGTCATGCAGCTGATCAAACAGATCGAGCAAGAACATGCTCAGAAGCAGCAGCAACAGCAGACATCTCAGGCGAGCGTCTCTGCTCAACCGGCCACTGAGGAAGAGCAGAATCAGGCTTCTGATGCAACGGAGGCAGAATGAGCGCATCTGCGACTGCTCTGGCGGCTCAGCTACCGGCGGACCAGGTTGAACAGGCCCTGGCTTTACTCCGTTCGGCTCGGCGCATAGCTCTTTTAGCCCATGAGCATCCTGATGGGGATTGCCTTGGTTCGGCCCTAGGCCTGGCGCATATGCTCTGGGCTTGGGGCAAGGTGGCGGTGCCCTGTTGTGCCGACCCGCTGCCGCGCGCCTATAGATTTCTTCCTGCTCAGGAGTGCTTTCAGCAGGACCTGGGGGACGAGGATTTCGACCTGGTAGTAGCACTGGATGCTGGCGAGCTGCCACGCTTTGGCGGCCTCTATGAGTACCATCGCTCCTTTCTGGAGCGAGTGCCGTTGCTCAATTTTGATCACCATATAAGCAGCACTGGGTGTGGCCAGGTAAGCATCATCGACCCAACAGCGGCAGCCACGGCGGAACTGCTGGTACTCTTCCAGCAGCAGGCCCGGCTGCCGCTGACGCCGGAGGCGGCTCTCTGTCTCCTGACGGGCCTGATGACCGATACAGGCTCCTTTCAATTTCCGAGTACAACGGCCAGAACGTTGGAGGTAGCAGCTCTGCTCGTGCAGGCCGGAGCCTCGCCCGAGCCGATTGCCCAGGCAGTCTTTCGCACGCATCCGCTGGCTCAAGAGCGCCTGCGTGCCAGGGTCTTGCTGCAAGCGCAGACAGCTTGCGATGGACGGCTCATCTGGTCGTGGGCTAGTGATGCCACGTTAGCCGAGACCGGCGCCGTGCCGGAGATGGACGATAATCTTGCCGGTCTGCTCCGCGATATTGAAGGGGTGAAGATCGCGGCCTTTTTCAAGAGCTATGGCACACCGGGCACAACGCGGCTGAGCTTGCGCTGTGCAGCTCCCTATAACGCCGCGGAGATCTGTCAGCGTCTGGGGCGCGGTGGTGGTCATGCACGAGCCGCGGGGGCCACGCTTGATCTCCCCCTGGAGCAGGCGATCCCCTTTGTTGTGGCCCGGTTGGAAGATGAGCTACGGCGGGGAGAGGAGCGATGGATGGCATCCTCAACATCAACAAACCCGTAGGTCTCACCTCACACGATGTTGTTGCGCGCGTGCGGCGGCTCCTGCATCAGCAGCGTGTGGGCCATGCGGGCACGCTGGACCCGCTGGCCAGTGGGGTGTTACCGATCTGTCTCGGCCTTGCAACGCGCGTCGCCGATTATCTAAGCGAGGGTGGGAAGGCGTACCGGGCTGAGATCGTGCTGGGAGTAGAGACCGACACCTATGATCGCGAGGGCCAGGTTGTGAGCACACAGCCGGTCCCGGATCTTACTCGCGAGCAGATCGAGCAGGTACTGAGCGGCTTCCTAGGGCCGCAGCTTCAGGTACCCCCGCCCCATTCGGCCATCAAGCTTCAGGGAGAGCCAGCCTATCGCCGTGCGCGTGCCGGCGAGCGTCTGAGCTTAGACGCTCGGCCTGTGGTGATTGAACGCCTGACGCTCCTTGCCTGGGAGAAGCCACGGCTGCAGCTTGAGGTCGAATGCAGCAAAGGGACCTACATTCGTTCGCTGGCCCACGATCTGGGCCAGCACCTCGGCTGCGGGGGGCATCTGAGCGCCCTGCTGCGCACACGCAGCGGGCCATTGACCCTGCAGGAGAGTATCACACTGGAGCAACTGGCCGAGGCGCTGGCGAACGGCAGCCTTGAGCGCTATCTTTTGCCGCTCGATATCGCGCTCCAGCAGTATCCAGCGCTCATCATCGATGCCAGAACGCTGCAGCGGGTCCTACATGGAAACGGCTTTCGCGCCCCTGGGCCCTCGGAGTTGAGGCCAGCGCTAGCCGCACGGGCCGCCAGTAGTCCCCAGTTAGGGAAAGAGCCGCCTATGGTGCGCGTTTGCGATGAGCAGGGGCGAACCTGGGCCTTAGCGGTCTGGATGCCGGAGCAAGGTCTCTGGCAGCCAAGGCGGGTCTTTCTGCCTGAAAGCCGTCCCTGAGCGAAACGGCGCCGGCAGGCAATTCCCCCAGGCTGGTTAAGAAAACGCGCGATTGTTGCCTGACCACTAGAGCTGTGATACTATTAAAACGCCCGCTGCGGGTGCGATACTGAGCAGAACGTAAAGGGCCACCACTTTCAGTATGGACTATCAAACCACCGTAACCGCGCAGGAACCGATCGCCATTACCATCGGGAACTTCGATGGCATCCATAGAGGACATCAGCGCCTGCTCCATGAGCTGCGGGCATTGGCGGCAAAGCTGGGATGTAAGCCAGTCTTGCTAACCTTTGAGCCGCATACATTGGCGGTCGTGCGGCCACAGGTGCCGCTGCGATGCCTGACCTCGCTGGAGGAGAAACTGGCGCTGGCTCGACGCTATGGCGGGGTAGAAGACTCGATTGTCGTGCAGTTTACACCGCAGGTTGCCGCCATGTCGGCACGCCAGTTTTTGGATGAGCTGCGTGCTGCCTTTGGCTTAAGGGGCCTTGTGGTAGGGGAGAACTTCAGTCTGGGTCACAATCGTGAGGGAGACGTGGCCTTCCTGCAGCGCTATGGCGCAGAGCACGGGCTGGTGGTCCGCGCGCTCCCGCTGGAGGAAATACGTGGGGTGCGCGTCAGCAGTACGGAGATTCGCATGCTCGTCAGCGGGGGCCGGATCGCTGAAGCCGCCGAGCTGCTCGGCCATCCTTTGCTCTTGAGCGGCGTCGTTGTACACGGTGACCATCGCGGTAGGCTGTTGGGTTTCCCAACGGCCAATATTATACCTGAGCCATATCGCCTGTTGCCGGCCAATGGAATCTATGCGGCGCGGGTGGCAGTGGAGGAGGCGGGCATGAGTGACGTGTTTTCTTCTCCTCACGTCTATAAGAGTGCGGTGAATGTTGGGATTCGTCCGAATTTCCCTAGCAGGCGCCCGCTCGTCGAGGCCTACTTGCTGGACGTCGACCTTGATCTCTACGGCAAGCGCATTCTCGTGGAGTTCATCGCCCGATTACGCGATGAGCAGCGTTTTGACAGTATAGAAGCCTTGAAAGCCCAGATGGCCGCTGATGTGGAGCAGGTTCGGCAGATTCTCTAAAGGGAGCGTGAGCCAGGGTGAAAACGCGCCAGAATCCACTCTCACGGTTTGAAGCCTTTATGCAACGGCTGATCGAGGGGCCGTTTGCCTTTCTCTTTCCTTCCAGACTGGAGCCGGTGGAGGTGGCCCGCAAGCTGGAGCGGGCAATGGAGGATAATGTCTTTCAGGGGGTGGATCGCTTGTTGGCTCCTAATGTCTATGATGTTTATCTGAGCATCAAGGACCACCAGCGCTTTGCCCCCAGCCAGGCGATTCTAGTTCGAGAGTGGCAGGAGGATCTGGTGAATCTGGCCCGTCAACGGCATTACACCCTGCGCTCTAATCCGGTGCTACGCCTGCACGCCGATAGTAACTTGCGCCCCGGCCAGGTGCGCATCGAGGCCGAGCTGGTCGACCGGCAGCATCGTACCGGTGATCCCAGCCTGGATGGCGAGGTCATGGAAACGCAGGCCCTCAGCGCCGAGCAGCTCGCTCAGCTCCGGGCCCAATTGCAATCTGGCCAGTTGTTGCCCGGCATCGATGTCCCCGCCGGCTCCTCTGTGAGTGGCCCGGCTACTGCGCGACCTGCCCCCCCTTTACCGCAAGCCTGGCTGACCATTCGCCTCCCCCAGGGCCAGCAGGTCTATCGTATCGAGAAGCCAGTGATCAATATTGGAAGACAGCTCAATAACGATATTATTGTCGAAGATAAGCGCGTCTCGCGCTACCATGCTCAAATCAAGTATCAGCCCAATGGACAGTTCATGCTCTTCGATCTCGGTAGTACGAATGGGATTACAGTAAATGGGATGCCTGGGGTACGGCAGCATACCCTGCGCAGCGGAGATCGTTTCACCATTGGGAGCTACGATTTTTACTTTGAGCGAAGGTAGGGACACTGACTCATGCCTTTGGATGTCTTTTTATCTGACTCTTATACACATATCCA
>NZ_JADGHT010000213.1 GCF_019683755.1 Thermogemmatispora sp.
GCTAGCAGCGATCTACTCTGTTCAGCCCAGTCCCCCGTTAGCAAGAGCGCCCCGCCCAGCCAGCACGACCGGGGGCTGTGCTCATAGGCTACCACGTTCCCGCCCCCGGCGCAAGCCATCAGCAGAGCTAACCGCTTCGTCCCCTCTCAGAGTGGCCTGCGAAAGCCGAGGAAAAAGCGATCACCTCTTCAGCATCTCTGCCGCAGAATAGAATCAAACAGGAGAGCGAGCCTCCAGGCAGCAATGCGCAGCCCGTACAGCGCCGCCTGGGCTTGTAGGACAAACCTCTCTCCTACGGTTAGGCTCCGTCTCACTGAGGGGAGGATGCGGATCATGCTCGTTGCCTACGGACCGGAAGGGCAGCCCGTGGTAGCCGATGAGCGGGCCTTGAGTCAGCTGCAGAAATGGTCGCAACAGCGCCAGCTTTTCTGTCCCAACTGCCGCGCCGTATTGCACCTGCGCGGCGGACCAGCCCGCCGCACTCAGCTCCATTTCGCCCACCGCAAAGGGGAATGCCCCTGGAGTACAGAAGAAGAATCGGAACGCCATATGCGCGGCAAAGCTGTGCTGGCCGCCTGGCTACGCCAGCAATTCCCTGCCGCCAGCGTCACTCTGGAGGAACGGCTCCCCGAACCGAATCGCATCGCCGATGTCTTTGTGAGCCATGCGGATGGCCAACGGCTGGCTGTCGAGTTCCAGTGCGCCCCCCTCGAACTTGACGAGTGGCAGCGCCGTCACCAGGCCTATCAGCAGGCCGCTATTACAGACCTCTGGATCATCGGCAGCAACCGCCGCGACAAGCAAGAGGCCTTTCAGGAAGCTATCCTCGAAAGCAGCGGCCTCTTGATCTTTCTTGATCCCTTGCTCACTCCTGCCCGTGTCTGGCTACGCTGGCCGCTCAGTGCCCAGGCCTTACAGGCGTGGCAAGAGGAGAGCACCGGCTCGGCGCGTACGCTGGATCTAAGTACCGGTGGTTGGGTTGGACGCCTGGGCTATGGGGTGACCCTGAGCACGACCCTGGCTGAGCTGCAAATCAGCGCACAGGGCGAGGTCAATCACCCACTGCGCGCAGCATATGAGCGCCGCCTGCGCCTTCGCCACCAGATGATGTTCGCCAACCACGTTGATGAGGATCTTCTTGCAGCTTATCTCTATAATACAGTTAGCGCCGACATGATAGAGCGCGTGCTGCGTCCCCTGCTACGGGCCTACCGCAGCGATCCTGAACTGCTGCGCCGCTATAACTATGGACGGGGGACAGCCGAGCAGCCACTACAAGAAGCGGATCGCCAACGTGTCGCTCGCGCCTGCGCCTGGCTGAGACACCTGGCCAGGCAAGGTTTTCCACCAGAGCGCTTGCGCGAGGTCGCGCAGGAGATCCCTTTTGTCGGTCCCTATGCCGCCTTTGTCCGCTATATCGAAATGCTGGTCACGCTCGCCCAAAGTCACCATTGAAACCGCCTGCCTCACTCAGGCGTGTTGACAGAGAAGAGACAAAAGGCAGTCACCAGAACAGGCCTATCCGCGCGTGCGCCTGCTCGCGCTGCCAGCGCCTGATCATGGCTGGCTGGCTCTCTCACAGGCAGGAAGGAAGGAAGAAGGAAGGAGGGCAGGATGAACAACTTTTTTAGAGGAGTCCTGGTCGGTGTCGGCATCGGCCTGCTGATTGCTCCCATGCGTGGTGAAGAAATGCGCCGGCTGCTTGGCGAGCGGCTGCAGCAGTTGCGCGATTCTCTCCCCGAGAACGAGCAACTGAATGAGTACGTGCAGCAAGTTTCTCATCGCGTTTCACAGACGGCCAGCAACGTCAAGGAATACGCGCGCCAGGCTGCCACGCGTGTGCGCGGCACTGCCGAGGAGCCAGGAGGCCTAGCCCAGAAATCGGCCCAGGATGTCAGCGAGACTGCGCGCTCCCTTAAGCCATCTACCCCAAGTTAGCCCAACCGCACCTGACCAACTCACGGCGGTCCGGCGGAGCCGCTTCTGGATGCCCGGCCATCCAGCCAGCGGCCCGGCCTCTCAACTCACCTAGCAGCGAGCGCCTGCCTCCTTGGAGAGGCAGGCCGCTTTTTTCAAGCTCTGACGCCGGCAGGCAGCGTTATCTCTCGTCATCCCCCTCCAGCTCCTACGGTTCCGGTTCAGACCTCTGCTACGGCCGGCGTAGGATACGGAATGCGTTCAATCTTGAGGTTCATGGCCGCCAGGCGAGGCACGATATTGCCATAGCCTCGCTCGAGGAAATGAATGCCCGTAATCACAGATGTGCCGCGAGCGATAGCCGCAGCGATCACATAGGCCAGGCCGGCGCGCAGATCGGGAATCACAATCTCCTCATCCACTGCCGTAAAGGGAGTCGGTCCGATAATAATGGCGCTGTGCTCATAATTCATATCGCGGTAGCGACACGGCACACTTCCCAGGCAGTGCGTCGTCAGCTGTGTCCGAGCTCCCAGGCGATTGAGGGCCTTAAGATAGCCAAAGCGCTTCTCATAGACCGTCTCATGAATAATGGAAATGCCATCGGCCTGCGTCAGCAATACCGCAAAGGGTTGCTGCCAGTCCGTCGAAAAGCCGGGATAGACGTCCGTCTCAATGATCGCCGGACTCAGCTTGCGCCGGCGGAAAAAGCGAATACTATTAGCATCGACGAATTCAAAACCGCCACCTACCTGCTGGTAATACGAGAGAAAATTCCCGAGACTATCGGGACGAATCCCATGCACCGTCACATCGCCGTCGGAGGCACAGGCCAGCGATGCCCAGGAGGCCGCCTCAATGCGATCACCCAGGACCGTCATGCGGGTCCCTGTCAGACGTTTGACCCCTTCCACGCGAATATCGCGGCCCGGTGAGGTGAAGATAATGGCCCCCATCGAACGCAGCATGGTAATCAGCTCAAAGATCTCTGGCTCAATGGCCGCATTCGAAATGAGGGTGCGCCCCTCGGCCAGCACGCTTAAGAAGAGACAGGTCTCAGTGGCCCCCACACTGGGATACGGCAGATGAATATGCGTCCCGCGCAACGGCTGCACCCGCTGCGCCGTGTAGCCTTCAGGCGTCTCCTGCACTACTCCCCCAAAGCGTTGAATAGCATCAAGGTGAAAATCCACCTTACGCGCCCCGATCTGACAGCCGCCCACCACAGGCACTGAGACCCGCTCAAAGCGGTGTAACAAGGCGCCCAGGAGCAGAATTGGTGCGCGGTTACTGCCAGACTGCGCTAACGGTACCGTTGAAGCATTAACCGTCGTGGGGTCGATCAGCAGCGTTGTCTCATCGAGCTGCTCCACCCGCGCTCCAATACCCATCAACATCTCCGCCGTAATCTGGACATCCCCAATGGGCGGCACATTGGTGAGTATGGTTGGCGTTTCTCCGAGTAGGGCCGCTACCATCGCCTTGGTTGCAAAGTTCTTGGCCCCCAGACAGGTAATTTCACCCACCACGGGATAGCCGCCCTCAATACGATAGGCATAGGTCGTCTGCTGTGATGTTCCTGCAGTATTGGGCATAGACTTCATCATCGCAGTGATCGAGACTGCTCACACGAGCTGACGTCATCAGCTCTCATCTTTCTACTCGACGTATTTCCTGGTAAGACTTCAGAAGCGCAGAGTACCCAGAGACAGTTTAGCAGAGGCAGAAAAATGCGATAGCCTGTACACTATTGTATCACCTTGGCACAGGCCATCGCCTTCCTCAGCGCCAGGGAACTAGCAGGCAAGAGCGCCACTTCCCTGGCCATCTCCGCCGGGGAGGCCAGTGCGCCGGCTCCCTTCCCACGGCGGCAACCTTAGTACTTTTGACTTGAGACGGCATCGTGCCGCTTGCACTCAGTACTTGTAGAAATGCTGGCTGGCTACCTCCTCCGGCGTCTTTTCACGGAAGAACTCAGCTTCTGCCCGCTTGACAGCCAGATAGGAGCGTCCCAACAGCGAGCCGAGAGCCTCCATTAAGACGGCATCGCGCTCCAGCTCGTCCAAAGCCTCATCGAGGCTCGTTGGCAATCGACGAATCCCGCGCCGCTCGCGCTCCTCATCGCTGAGGTTGCCCGGATCAACCTCAACCGGCTCGCCAGGATCGATCTGCCGCTGGATACCATCCAGCCCCGCCGCAATTAAGCCCCCCAAGGCGAGATAGGGATTGCCGCTGTGATCCGAGGGTTTTAGCTCCAGATTCAGCGACTCCGCCTCACGCCCCCAGAAGGGCGATGGCACACGAATCGCGCCCTCACGGTTATCATAGCCCCAGGCCGTGTACGCTGAACTCCAGAAGTGCGGCAGCAGGCGGCTATAGGAGTTCGGACTCCCACAAGTGAGCGCCACCAATGCCGGCAGATGATGCAGGACGCCACCAATGAAATATTTACCAATTTGACTTAAGCCACCGCGCTGCTGCGGATCATAGAAGAGATTCTTGCCAGCCTGGGGACTGCCTTCAGTCCCCCACAAGCTGAAATGAATGTGGGCCCCACTGCCAGCCTGATCCAAAAACGGTTTGGGAGCAAAAGTCGCATAGAGACCATAGTGACGCGCGGTTCCGCGCACGACCTCTCGCACCAAACAGACATGATCAGCCGCCGTCAAGGCATCAGCATGGCGGATCGATAGCTCCTGCTGAGCTGGCCCCAGCTCCGTATGGAAAAGCTCCACCGAGAGACCAACCGCCTCCAGAGCCGAGAGAATGGCATCAATGACCTCACCTTGCTCATCCAGGCCAATACTGCTATAGCAGAGACTCTGGTCCGCCGGCACAAAGCGCCCCCCTACTTCGCGAGCCAGATAAAACTCATGCTCAATCGCCGCCTCTGCTCGCATGCCCTGCTCAGCCAGGCGGGCTACCATACGCTTCAGAAAAGTCCGTGGACAGGCCTCCCAGGGCTGGCCATCCAGACGCATCATATCGCACATCATACTGGCACTAGCGGGCACATAGGGCAAGACCACAAATGTCTGAGGATCAGGGATCAGACGGAATTCCCCCACTGGCCCCATCCCCTCGACCGCGGCCAGGGTCTCGACCGCTGTGAAGGCCTGCATGGCGAGCGTCTGCCCGATGCCTTCGCGCATGCGCGTCGCCAATCTATCAACGTGCGTCGCTTTACCACGAATGATTCCACCGTTATCGCAGTAGAGGAAACGCACCAGACGCACATTGGCCGCACGAGCCTGACGCACAACATCATTGATATCCATTGGGACCCTCCTTGCAGGGTATCAAGATAGTCTACCGCTGACGGCAAGGCGAGAGACATATGGTCCAGATCTCACGTTCCGCCAGTTCACGCCTGCTCTGCCGCTGCTAGTATACAGCAGGTGCGCCGCCGCAGTCGGCCTCTCTTCTTAGGGAGGCACCGCTTTAGCGTAGTTTGGCCATACACTCGTGAGCAAAGAGACGCACCGCGTCAAGCTGGGCAGCATCAGGCAGATAGATAATGACCTCTTGGGCGCCAACCTCCTCATAGGCGGCCAGGCGCTGGCGGATTGTCTCGGGACTGCCCACTAGCTCGCGCTCGCGCAGTTGCTCCGGCGGAACGTTGCGCCCCATATACGATTGCTGGGCTTTGCGCATGGCCTCCTCGTCACTCTCAGCAATGGCACAGTTAAAGAGGACCGTCCGTCGGATGCTTTCATAAGCGCGTCCGATCGCCTCACAGTGCTGCCTGAGAACCGCAAACTTATGGGCGATGCCCGCAGGATCAAGATGCCCAACATTACAGGCATCGGCATACTGCGCCACCAGCTTTAAGGTCACCTGCTCCCCTCCTCCGCCAATCAGGAGCGGAATATGCGGCTGCTGCACCCCCTTCGGCTGGTTAATCGCACCGTGCACCTGATAGTAGCGTCCCTCGAAATAGGCCTCCTCCTCGCTCCACATCTTCAAGATGACTTGCACAGCTTCACGCAGCATACGCAGACGCTCGGCTGTCTCCGGGAAGCCATAGCCATAGGCCCGCCACTCATGCTCATACCAGCCGGCCCCAATTCCGAAGTCAAGCCGTCCGTGGCTGAGCACATCCACCGTACTGGCCATTTTCGCCAACAGCGCCGGATTGCGATAGGCACTACAGGTCACCATCTGCCCGATGCGCACCCGCTGCGTATCGCGCGCTAAGGCCGCCGTACTCGTCCAGCATTCAAAGGTCACTTCCTGCAGCGGCTGCGGCACCGTATGAAAATGATCAAACAACCAGATCGAATCAAAGCCCAGGGCCTCAGCCTCGCGGGCCACGCGAGTCATTGTCTCATAGGCCTCAACCGGGTCAGCAATGCCTACCAGATCGAGACGCCAGCCCTGGGGGACCAGAAGACCGAATTTTAGGGCCATCGCTGCTCTCTCCTCTGCTTTGCGTGTTGCATCCATCCAGGCCAACATCGCCCCTCTTGTCACAAGGGCGTCGGCCAGACAGCCAGGTGTCTCGGCTGGCTTGCTCTCTCTTCCTCGTGCCCCATTATATACCACTTCCAAGACCTCCCGACCTGGCCCATTCTTCCCCTCTCTGTCCTTATCAGAGCCTGCCTCTTGACAGAACCAGTTACCTTGTCTATATTAGACAAACGTCTGGACTAAACAGTACAGTCACTGTTATTGGATAGTACAGTCTGCTTGCTTCCGGGGAGAGTCGATGACATCATGGCTGAGCGTGATCCTGGCGACGTCAGAGCCAGTGGCAAAGAGCGCCTGATTCAGGCAACGGAGAGCTTGCTGCGCAATCGCCCGTTTGAGGAAGTGACCGTTGAGGAGATCACCAAGGAGGCCAAGCTCTCACGTCCGGCTTTCTACTACCACTTCGCCGGCGGTAAGGAGCAACTGCGGGCAACCTTGGTAGAGCGTGGTCTCTTACGGGAGAGGCCGGCACAGGATACACGAGAGCAGATCCTTGCGGCCGCGTTGCGAGCCTTCGCGCGCTCAGGTGTTTCAGCTACCACGCTGGACGAGATTGCCACCGAGGCCGGGGTATCGCGCGGTACCCTCTGCTGGCACTTTCACAGTAAGGAGGAGCTGCTTGCCGCCCTGATCAGGCACTACAGCCCTCATGGGACGCTGCAGTCCGCTATTTCTGAGGCCGTGCGCCTGGCCGAGGAAGGCCAGATCGATGATCGCACGGCGGTCTACCGCATTGTGGCGGCTTTCCACGATGCGCTGATGGCTACCCCCCAGGGCGACCTGCTGCGTCTGGCCATGCTGTTGATTCACAGCCATCCCGACGCTGCTCAGATTCTGGCAAGCGTGCTCACAGAGAATCGCAAGATCCTGATCAACTATGTACGCACGCGGCAGGAGCAAGGTCGCTTCCGCCGTACCTTTGCACCGGAGCTGATTGTGCAGATCCTGGCCTCGATCTTTGTTATGCGGGCCGTCGCCCGGGGTCTGCTTAGCCTGCTCTCCGTGACACAGTTTTCTCGCGAGGAGCTGATCGAGCAGGTGGTCGATCTGCTTTTTTACGGCATGCTACCCTGTGATCAGTCCGAGCGAGTCTCTTAGCTGAAAGGGCATCCTGCTAGCCGAGACGTTTCCGTTCTGCATGAGTGAGTCTTGAAAGAGAGAAGAGGAGCTTTGCTTTATGCAAGCAAGCGAGCAAACAAGGAGGCGTGGGGGTGGTCTGGCCTATAAGTGGATTGTGGCGATTGTGGTGATCATTGGCGTCTTCATGTCAATTCTGGACCAGACCATTGTGAATATCGCGATCCCCCACCTGCAAGCTGCTTTCGGGGCCGATCTCCATACGGTCCAGTGGGTCTTGACTGCCTACATCCTGACTCAGGGTGTGGTGACGCCAACGGCAGCCTTCTTTGCCGATACACTCGGGATTAAGCGGTTCTATATCATCTCGCTGGCCGCCTTTACGCTTGGCTCAGCTCTCTGTGGCCTCTCGTGGAGCCTGCCAGCACTGATCTTCTTCCGCATCATTCAGGGAGTGGGTGGTGCCTCTCTTTTCCCGCTCTCGATGGCTCTGGCTTTTAAGGAGTTTCCGCCCGAGGAGCGTGGGATGAGCATGGGTCTGTTCGGTGTGCCCGCTCTCTTGGCCCCCGCTATCGGCCCTACCCTGGGGGGTTACCTAGTGACATAC
>NZ_JADGHT010000214.1 GCF_019683755.1 Thermogemmatispora sp.
TGAAGAGCTTAACATATCAGGCTAAGATCAAGTAATGCTCCTTCATATTATTATACTTCTTAGCTGTGAGAAGATTAGCCATGCTACTCCAATCATCCCAGTCTGCTTCCTTGCGGAGGGAAGTGAAGGGAGAAGCACAAGGGACGGTTGTCCGAATGACTAGTTTCAAGGGCGGGTTGACTTTTCGACCTTTATTGCGTACGATTATAGCATACCAGTCAGCACTGTGCGTGTCGGTTGCCGGGTCCAGCAACAGTACAGAGAGAGAGACACGCCGGTTCAACCTAGTCGGGCCAGCCACGTGCAAGGGGGCACACAAGGGCGGTCACGGCGGAGGTCGGTGCAAGCGAATGAATTGCTTGAGCGAGCCAGCCAGTTGATGAGGTAGAGGCTGCCAGGCCCTCTGTCTCATGCTCACGCGCTGGCTTTTGCTATCGGGCAAAGGGCGACTTCGCCAGACCGCGCAGGCCGTGCCAGGGTTCTAAGCGTCTCCCAAGGCGCAGCGGGGATCGTATTATCTGTTTCAAAGGAGTGACAGCCTATGGTTACCCGTACCGAGAAGAGACGCTGGCCTCTTCTCCTGCTCATTATCCCCTTCATTGCCACCCTGCTACCCTTTCTCTACAACTCCTATCAGCCGGAGTTCATAGGCATCCCGTTCTTTTACTGGTACCAGTTGCTCTGGACCATTCTCGGCGCGCTGGTCACAGCTATTGTTTACTGGCTGAAAGCCTAAGCCGGCGAAGCCGGCGGCTTGAAGAACAGCGTTGTTCGAGCATCTGTGCAACGGATTGCCGCATTGCACTGTGATGCAATGCCTGCCGGGAAAGGAAAGACTGCAATGGTCAATGTTGTTGCTCTCAGCGTCTTCATTGTATTCTTCATCCTTGTCACTGTACTTGGTTTTGTCGCTGCTCGCTGGCGTCGTGGTGATTTGAGCCTGCTCAATGAGTGGGGGCTGGCGGGCCGGCGCTTCGGGACGGTGATTACCTGGTTCTTGCTCGGTGGTGACCTCTACACAGCCTACACCTTCGTTGCAGTGCCAGGCTTGATGTTTAACAGCGGGGCCACCGGCTTCTTTGCTGTCCCTTATACGATTGTGGCCTATCCCCTGGTCTATTTGCTGATGCCGCGCTTCTGGAGTGTTGCTAAGAAACATGGCTATATCACAGCCTCGGACTTTGTGCGTGATCGCTTTGGAAGCAGCACTCTTGCTCTGGTGGTGGCCTTTACCGGCATTCTGGCCACGATGCCCTATATCGCGCTTCAGATGTTCGGTATCGAGGTCTCGATCGCTCAGATGGGCATCCCGGTCGAGGCGGCTCTCATTATCGCTTTCCTTATTCTGGCCGCCTATACCTATACAAGCGGCTTGCGCGCACCGGCGATGATCGCTTTGGTCAAGGATCTGATGATCTTTACGGTCATGATCGCGGCGATCATCGTGATCCCCATTAAGCTGGGCGGCTTCGACCATATTTTCGCAGCAGCGCACACTAAGCACCTGAACGCTATTGCTCAGGGCACGAATTTCCGTGACCTGCTGACGACCCCCCAGGCTCAGATGGCCTACGCGACTCTGGCTCTCGGTTCAGCGCTGGCGCTCTTTCTCTATCCTCACGCCATGACGGGGGTGCTTAGTAGCAGCAGTCGCCAGGTGGTGAAGCGCAATGCCGCGCTTCTGCCTCTCTATTCGCTGATGTTGGGCTTGTTGGCCCTGTTGGGCTATATGGCTATTGCCGCTGGCACTGGAGTTACGAGTCAGCCCTCGTTCCAGAGCTATAAGGCCAATGGCGCTGTTCCTTCGCTGATGAGCTGGGCTTTCCCCGACTGGTTCGCCGGCTTTGCTTTCGCCGCCATCTCGATCGGCGCTCTGGTTCCTGCAGCAGTGATGTCGATCGCCGCTGCGAACCTCTTCACGCGCAATATCTACAAGGAGTATTTCCGTCCGAATTGCTCCGATCGCGAAGAGTCGACGGTGGCGAAGGTGGTTTCGCTCGTGGTGAAGTTCGGCGCTCTGCTCTTTATCTTGCTGGTCCCTGCTACCGATATTATTAACTTCCAGTTGCTGGGTGGGGTCTGGATCATTCAGACACTGCCGCCGGTCTTCCTGGGTCTCTATACCAACTGGATGCATCGCTGGGCGATGATTATCGGCTGGGCCGGTGGCATGATTACTGGCACCTGGATGGCTGTGGCGAATAATTTCGCCTCCTCGGTCTTTACCATCTCTCTCGGTAACGTGAAGATCGCTGCCTATATCGCTGTCTACTCACTGCTGGTCAATCTGGTGCTCACGCTGATCCTGACGCCGGTCTTTCGCGCGTTGGGCATCCCTTCGGGCAAGGACAATACGCAGCCTTCCGATTATGAAGAGGAAGGGCTAGCCGCTCTGCCCAAGGAGCCACTCATGGAGGAGCTGGCCTGAGTTCCAGGCACCTTGTTCGCTCTACGAGGCGCGCTCTGCTGACTGGTTGATGAGAGGAGACTGGCTTTCCCCAACAAGGGAGACGCTGACTCCAGCCAGGCTGTAGGTGGAGTCGAGTTGTGAAGCCCAGACTGAAGTGAGGCGGGAAAGAGAGACGAGGTGCGTCCCTACAGGGACAGCATGCTCGTCTCTCTGCGTCTTATCATTTGCGGGTTACCTCAGAGAGGGCCAACGCTCCTGGCTGCTGTGATTGTCTGCTCGGTTGTTTACCTACCCTCCAGTCCGGAGGTGGGCTCTGCTTCTTTTTGCGCGCCTTGGCTGAGCTTGGCTGGCAGGGACTTAGTCGTCGTCTGCAGGCAGGCTTACCCTCTCGAGGCGCTGCAGCACTTCTTGGAGGGTCTGGAGCCGCGGGGAACGATTGATGATTCGCTCTCTCTCGGCGGCTGAGCCTGCTGCTTCTGTCTCACGGTCTATTAATTCGCTGAGAGCTAGGTAATACTCAATAAGAACCCGTTGACCGGCAGTGTGGTCAACTGTCTCTTCTAGCAGGGTCGCTGCTTCATCGTAGGCCTGGAGACGGCCATTGGCGTTCTCCAGCTCCGCGCGAGCTTGTTGCAGCAAGCGCGCTTGCTGTTCTAACTCGCGGCGACGCAGGCGCGGCAGTTCTTCTTGCATCCGGGTTAACTCTTGGAGCTGTAGCGCCGCCTCTCCAACGGCTAACTTCGCTTCTTCGCGTCGGCGCGCCAGCCAGGCTCTGACCGCGTGCAGACGTACAAGAAAGCTGGCCCCCTCTGGTAGGCGCAGTTCATCCGAGGCGAGTAGCTCATCGCTCCCTCGCTCCTCTTGATCCTGTCCCGGCTCTTCTTCATTTTCATACTTGTCTGGGGAATCCATCAGGAGAAGAGCACCTGCGCTTTCTTGCCAAGATGCAGCGACAGCGTAGAGAGATCAAGCTGCTGGTTGACAGGGAAATCAAGATAGCCTGTTTGCTTCTGGCCCGGTAGGACAACAGGAGGAATGGTAATCAGTTGGGGAGCTATCTGGGTGCCATCGGGAAGCACCAGGCGCGCCAGGGCCTGATAGTCGATCCCTACTGGGGACTCGCCGGGATTCTGAACCTCCAGATAGACCCGAACAACATATTTGCCCTGATGCTTTTGATCATCAGAGTAGCTGCCCGCTTCGCCAACACGGGTCACCGTCAGATTGACTCCGCTATAAGAGAAGGAACGGTTCAATTCGATGGATGCTATTGGGTTACTCTGCGCCGGTGTGGGGGTGAGGGCCGTTAGCGCATCGTTACTATTGCCTCCAGCCCGCGGCAAGTGGCTATAGGCCATGAGACCAACCAGGACAATGAGCATCACAAGCACCACTATGCCCAGTGTCATCCACAGCTCACGCCGCTGTGGATACCCCTCTTCCTTGAAATCATCAGACATCTTGACGATGGTACTCCTGACTGCGAGAGTTAGATCAACCGGTTCATATTATAGCAAAGATCCGAGAGGACGTCTCAGACGGCTCTGGAGGGTGTGCTTCGCCACGAGCACGGGGCTCCTGACCGTCTACCAGTGCTTGTAGACGGTCAGGAGTAAGTAGCTCGACTTCTGCGACCTCTGTCTCTCAGTACGTGGGCCGGCAGCAGGTGAGCAGTGGGATCTGCTCAAGATGATGGAAGGAAATCTTGTGTATCGAAGGAGCTACCCAGTACATCTTGTGCAGAGGCTCCCATCCAGCGCTCGAGCACTGTAGCATAAACAGAGCGAAAGTCAACGGTGTATTTGAGGTTGCCGTTGTCATCCAGGTTGGTAAGTGATGGTGGCTCGCCAAAGATGCCACGATTGACCGCGTTTCCAACGATGAACATTGGCGCCGCCGTTCCGTGATCAGTACCCAGACTCCCGTTTTCTTCGACACGCCGCCCAAACTCGGACCAGGTCATGATCACAACCTGGTCAGCTTTGCCGTGGAGTGCAAGGTCTGTATAGAAGGCATAGAGGCCGTCGGAGAGGGTTTTGACGAGCTGGGCATGGGTCTCTTGCTGATTAGCGTGGGTATCGAAGCCCCCCAGGGTGATATAGCCGACTCGCAAACCAAGATCATTCACAATGACTTCTGCCAGAATTTTAAGCCCCTCGGCAAATGGACCTTGGGGATAGGCCACGGCAGGTCTGTAGGCATTGGCTACTTGATGCAGGCGGCGTGCCCCCTCTTGGGCAGCGAGCGCTGTTGTCTCCAGGAGCGCGGCATAGGGCGCGCTCCGTGGGTAGGAATTGTAGAGCTTGAGAAGCGCCTCCAGGCGCGAGGCACCGCCGTCGCGATCTTGTGGGTCAGCGCTGATGCGATACTCGCTTAGGCTGGCCAGTGTCGGAACCTGGGCATTGAGCGATGAGAGAGCAAGAGCGGTCTGGCCTCCAATGTCAAGCGCCTTAAAGGGATGGCCCTCTTGGTCAACGAGGCCAGCGACAAGCTTGCCAAGCCAGCCCTCCCGCCCATTGCCGCTGAGATCAAGGGTTTGCCAGATATCCATTGCCTGGAAGTGTGAGAGGCTTTGGTTAGGATAGCCTACCCCTTCAACGACTGCCAGGTGCCCTGCTTCCCAGAGCTTTTTAAAGCCGGTCATCTCCGGATGCAAGCCCAGCCGCTGATCAAGCGGCAGGACTTGCGTCTCTTTGATGGCTAGCGCTGGGCGCATCTGGTAGTAGTGGCTGTCTGTATAAGGGATGACAGTATTTAGCCCATCGTTGCCACCGGCCAACTGGACGACAATCAGGGTGCGTTCGCTGGCCGCCTGAGCCAGTCGCACTCCTTCCCTGGCTTGGGCGCGCGCCGAGAGCAGGGCTCGGCTAAAGACCGTTGGCATGATCATGCCGGCGCTCACGGCAAGCATCCCATCTTTAATGAGTGCGCGACGAGATAGGATCATAGCTTTTCCTCCCGCTTCATTCGGGTAGGCCCCCAGGAGGCTACCAAGTAAGGATTTGCAAGATCGCCTGCTTCCTTCCATCATTGCTAGTTCAGTTGATACTCGGGCGAGGCAAGGAGCAGGTAGAGAGTGCCCCGCACACGGCTGAGTGGGTAGGCTTTGCCATTGGCAAAGGCCACGCTCTCTTGCGCCCCAGTCGCCGGTGACGTGAGATAGCTGACGAGTTGAGTCCGTCGGTCGCTGGCAAGCTCACCATCGAGTAGGAAGGCGGCAAAGTAGTCGACGAAGGCTTCGGGCGAGGCAAGCCGCTGCTTCTCAATGATGGCTTGTAGATCCAGTGGACGTGCAGAACCGCGCCCCAGGCCGCGCCTCAGAAGGAGATCAACATAGTTGAGGCGCGTGAGCCATGTGCCACTATTGAGCCAGAAAGCACTGACCTTATCGCCAGGCCAGCCGGCAACGTTCGGAGGGTCAAAGACGGTCTGCCCCATGAGCGTGGTGAACTGGGGCAGGAGCGCTGCATCGTCCTGGATACCCAAGGCGCGATAGGCGCCAACAGCAAATTCAACCGGTGATTTGAGACGGCTGCGGTAGGCCTTGGCTGAGACGAACTGCGGCGAGAGCAGGAGGGCACGCATAACCGCCCCTATATTGTGCTTGCTTTGCTGATAAGCATCAACCAGCGGCTGAAGGTCCTCTGTACTTGGGTTCTCGTAGACAAAAAAGCTGAAGAGCTTGCGCGCCAAAAACCAGGGAGTGGCGGGATGCTCAGCCAGGATCGCGATGACATCGCGATAATCCAGGTTGCCGCTATGTCCCAGAAAATGCTTGAGGCGGTCGTTATGACTGGCGGGGTCATAATAGGAAGCAAAGCCGCGTACATGCCAGCCGCTCAGGGCCGCTGCCCCTTCGGTCACATCCTGCTGAGTGTAGTGACCCAGCCCAATGGTAAAGAGTTCCATCAGCTCGCGAGCATAGTTTTCATTGGGCGCATTGCGTGTGCTCTTGGTGAGATCAAGGTAGAAGAGCATGGCCGGGTCACTGGTGATCCCCAGGAGGATATTGTCAAAGGTATCGAAGGCATGTTCACGTAGAAATTGGTTTTGGATAATCATCCGTCGGTAGAAGCGTGGACCGCCAACCTTGCGGAAGCTGCTGGTGAGTACACCATGCCAGAAGAGCGTCATTTTTTCGAGCAGTGGGCGCTGCGTCCAGGCCATGCGTAGCAACCACCAGCGCTGCTGGTCTTGGGGCCGATCAAGATTGAGGTGGAGAGCTTCTAGACGCTGTTCCAGCTCGTCATCGGAGCTATGCTGGTAATTGAGCAGGTGATCAACTGCAGCGGTGAAGCCAAGGTTACGATAGAAGGCGAGTTCGTCAGGCCCCGCCCCAAAGCCGGCACGCCGTAAGAGATGGCCGATCAGTTGCTGCTCAGCCAGGGGGGTGGGTGTATGGCTACGCTGCCAGAGCTGTTCTACAGTGAGGCCACCAGCTAGCAGACCAGCCGCACCCAGGCCGAGGCCAGCCAATCCCAGGCGACGCCGCCGCGCCAGGTACTCAGGCCGTGAGGGCGGGCTTGGAGGGGTCCCCGACGGTGGCGTCTCTTGCTCCTCCAGACGGGGCCAGGTTGGTCCCTCAGAGCTTGAGCTTGCTGCTTTGTCCATAAGCCAGGTCGCTCCCGTGGATACTCTCTAGAAAAAACAGGCCTTTCCAAGTGATGTCTGTCATGCTAGCAGAGAAAGCTCAAGATGTCCTCAAGAAGTGTTACACGTTTATTGAAGATGACCCCACCCCAGGGAGGAATCTGGTCAGGCTCGTCACCACGCCAGCCTATCGATCGTTCAAGAAAGTTGGAAGCTATGCCTCTCACTGTCTAGGAAGGCCCCGCAAGTAGGGCCTTCCTTCATGCAGGCAGGCTGCCACCCACTCGCGCCATACCAGCATCAGCTGTGATAGATGGATAGTAAGCATAGGGATGAGAAATGTAGAATTGCCGCTTGAGCAGATAAAGGCGGAAGGAGATATTACCGATCAACAAGAGTTCAAGGAAGAAAACTTGATGCAACAAGAGATGCCCCACAGGCGTCGGAGGCTTCTCCCGTTTGCTGTTTTTGGGGGGATGATTCTGGGCATCGTACTGCTGGATGCCGTGCTCCCTCTTAGTGGTCTCTGGTTCAGCGATGTGCTGCTCTCGCGGGCCGGCACTTGGCCGCTTTTGCCGACTCAGGCCCTCTTTCCTACTTGGAGTATTATTCCGCTCCAGCCAGTCCCGACTAATCCGACGATTCCACCAGCCCCGCTGGCCTGGCTTGAGATCGTCCTATTTCTAGCTGTTCTCACCACTCTCTTCCTTCTCTATCTTTATGCCCTGGTCACGTTGCCTGCTGTTATCTCTCGTCGTTATGTCATCCTCTCAACCGCAGCCTTTGGCCTGCTCTATGCTCTGATCCCCGTTGTGACCTCACCAGACCTTTTCTCTTATTTGATTTACGCGCGCATGGGCGTTATCTACCATCTGAATCCTCTAACCACATTGCCCACCCAGATCCACTATGATGCAGCCTATCCTTATCTTTATTGGATCGATCAGCCTTCAGCCTATGGGCCTACCTGGGCCGCTATCACCTGCTTTCTACAGTGGCTGGCCCTCCCTCTGGCCGGATCTAATAACC